>NZ_JAMPKY010000002.1:0-300000 GCF_039962255.1 Leptolyngbya subtilissima AS-A7
TGGTTGTCTAGAATCTCCTTCATGCTGTGGCCAATGCCCCAGTTGGTGCGGTACATATGACCTGCAACAATGAAGAGGACGGCTAGCGCCAGGTGGTGGTGAGCCGTATCCGATAGCCAAAGGCCACCGGTCAAGGGGTTCAGACCACCCTTGAAGGTAAGGAAGTCAGAATAGACATTCCAGTTCAGGGTGAAGAACGGCTTTATACCCTCAGCAAAGCTGGGATATAGGTCAGCCATCAGACTCTTATTCAGGATGAACTGGTGGGGCAGGGGAATATCCTGTATGGCCACACCAGCATCCAGCATTTTGTTAATGGGAAGCGCCACGTGGATTTGGTGACCAGCCCAGCTGAGGCAGCCCAGACCGAGCAGGCCCGCCAAGTGGTGGTTCATCATCGATTCCACGTTCTGGAACCACTCCAGCTTGGGAGCGCGCTTGTGGTAGTGAAACCACCCAGCGAACAGCATCAAAGCCGCCATCACCAGCGCCCCAATGGCGGTGCAGTAGAGCTGGAAGCCGTTGGTGAAGCCCGCAGCACGCCAGTACTGAAATAGACCAGATGTAATTTGAATACCGTGGAAACCACCGCCCACGTCGCCATTGAGGATCTCTTGGCCAAAGATGGGCCAAACGACCTGGGCGCTGGGCTTGATGCCCGTGGGGTTGGTCATCCAGGCTTCGTAGTTTGAAAACTTAGCGCCATGGAAGTACATGCCGCTGAGCCAGATAAAGACGACGGCTAGGTGACCGAAGTGCGCACTAAAGATTTTGCGCGAAATGTCTTCTAGGTCACTGGTATGACTATCAAAATCGTGAGCGTCGGCGTGAAGGTTCCAAATCCAAGTGGTGGTTTTGGGTCCCTTAGCTAAGGTCCGATCAAAGTGACCCGGCTTGCCCCACTTCTCGAAGGAAGTAGGTACTGGATCCTTATCTACGATGACCTTGGCTTTCGCCTCCCGCTCCCGCGGGGTAGTTGTCATGGAGACTCTCCTCTCTCTAGACAAAAGCAAATGGAGAATCAATCGCTTTAGGTCGAACTATACCCAAGTGAGCCATGGCCCAAAGGCACAATCGATACTTAGGCGGTGATTGCTCTTGAGCATTATAGTCTCGCGATTTGACGCTTTTTGACTGAGGTTTACAATAATTCAACCTGCGAAAGCCCTTGATTCATGAGGCTTCCAGAATTGCTCTGATCACAAAATTGATCACTGGATCAGGGTTCTATTAACAAAACTCAATAAACACACGGATCGATACCCCCAAATTGGCGATCCCACCCTCTTTCTATTAACTAATGTTAATTATTGATACTCAACCCTTGATCTTTAGCAGGTTGTAGAGACTCTAGAGTTTCCGAAATCCTGAGTGCTGGCGATGTAGCTGGTGGTATGACCACTCAGGAGGCATCCCTATGACCAGCAGTATTTATTTCGGCAACAATAATGTTAAGCGCAGCGTTACATTTGACGCCTCAGCCTGTTACGAAGGGCGCGGCTCGGGTCGGTAGGGAATGAAGACGGCGGAGAATGAGGTTGAGATCGACCTCTATGTATATAGAGCGTGAGAAATAGGTGAGTAAATGCTCCGTACGACTAAGCCTGAAGTGGCGATCGCCATCCTGTACCAAGGCGATCGCTTCCTGCTTCAGCTCCGTGATGACATCCCTACTATTGCCTGGCCTGGCCATTGGGCTTTCTTTGGCGGCCACCTTGAACCGGGCGAAGACCCCGACACGGCGGTATACCGAGAATTAGAGGAAGAAATTGGCTACATTGCGCCCCAGCTATCGCTGTTTGAGCGCGTGGAGGATGAAACCGTGGTGCGCCACGTCTATCACGGGCTGCTGGTGGTGCCGGTGGAGCAGCTGGTGCTGACCGAGGGCTTGGACTTGGGGCTGTGGAGTGTTGATGATATTCATCAGGGCCAGCGGTTCTCATCTCGCGCCCGTGGGGAGCGCCCGTTGGGGCCACCGCACCGGCAAATTTTGCTGTCTTTTCTAGAGCACCGTAGGATAGAACAGGCTATTTAACATAGTGTGTTCCTGCCGCCCATGGCTGACTCGTCTGAACAGCTGGAGCTTTTCTCACCTGAGACGGCGGTGCTGCCCGACTACCGCATTCGGGAGAGCGATCGCGCTCGCCATGTTTCCATCAAAGTGCATCTCAACGGCCAGATCGAGGTCGTGGTACCCCTAGGGTTTGACCAGCACCAGGTACCTGAGCTGCTGTATCGGCGACGCGACTGGCTGTGGCGATCGCGCCAGCGTCTTGCCCACCAGACTGCTGGCCTCACTGACGACCATTTTGAAGAGAAACCGGGGCAGATCGAGGTGCGATCGCGCCATCAAACCTGGCAGGTTAACTATCAACCCGCCACCACCCGCACCCTGGCTATGACCCAGAGCGGCCCCCAAACCTTGCTACTGCGTGGCCCCATCGACAACAGTGCCGCATGTGGCGACCTGCTGCGCCAGTGGCTGAGCCGCAAGGCCCGCGCTGAGTTTGCCCCCTGGCTGCGGGAGCTGAGTTTTGTGATCAACCTGCCCTTTAGCCGCATCTCGATACGCGGACAAAAGACTCGCTGGGCCAGTTGCTCTAGCAACAAAAACATCAGCCTTAACTACAAGCTGCTGTTCTTGCCCCCGGAGTTGGTGCACTACGTCTTCGTTCATGAGCTGTGCCACACCGTGCATATGAATCATTCCGCCGCTTTTTGGCAGCTGGTGGAAGAGAAGCAGCCAGGGCATCAGCGGTTTCGGGATGAGATCCGCGATGGGTGGCAGTACGTTCCCCGCTGGGTCGAAGACTAAAAGATTTTTGTGATCAAAGCTAATCTTCAAGCACCGGGTTGTGTGACAGATATCTGATAAAAGCCAAGTCTGCCGCCGGGGCCATTTCGCTGGCCATAGACCCCCGGCTCCGCGCGTCCTGCGGCCTACGAGAATGGCGTTCCGCCGCCCTTTACCCTACGGAAAGGACTAGCTGATCATCGGTTTAAACCTATGTTCTGAAAATGTGCCTGTGGGCGGCACAACCCCTGAGGTTCCAGACTGTGTTCTAGGCTATCGGCACATATCTAAACAGAAGTTCGATCACTTAACTCAAAATCCAACACTCCCCTACTCTCCCACCCATCCACTCTCCCACCCGTCCACCCTCCTACCCATCCACTCCCTCACTCCCCATGCCCCTTCACCCTCTGCAAACTCCCCACAGTGGCTACCACTGGGATGGCAAAGACAATCGATTCTTCGAAGGTTGGTATTTTCGGCTCACGCTGCCGGAGGCTCGCCAGACCTTTGCTTTTATGTACTCCATTGAAGGCCATGTTGGAGGACAGCCCCACAGCGGCGGCACGGCACAAATTCTAGGTCCGGATGACAGCTACTTTTGGCGCACTTTTCCCGATGTGGGGCAATTTTGGGCTTGGGAAGAGGGTCTGGGGCTAGGCCACTGGCGGGGAAAAACCAACACTCAGCCTCGCCTGCTGTCATCGTCAGAATTTAAGGACCAAATATCAGAGGGCTATCAGGTGACGGCGACCTGGCATCAGGGTTATTTGAATGATCCTGTTCTAGGATCCGTGGCTTGGCAGTATTACACCGAGCCAGTCTATGGCTGGGGTAGCACTGGCCAACCTCAGCAATCCACCGCCGGTCTCCTCTCTAGCCTGCCAATTTTTGAGCCGGGCTGGCAAATTCTCATGGCCCACGGCCACGCCACGGGGTGGATTGAGTGGCAGGGGCAGCGGTATGAGTTCGCCAATGCCCCTACCTATAGCGAGAAAAATTGGGGGCGATCGTTCCCGCAAAAGTGGTTTTGGCTCAACTGCAATGCCTTTGATGGTGTGCCCGACCTCGCCCTCACTGCTGGGGGGGGTCGCCGCCAGGTGCTGACCTGGATGGAGTCGGTAGCGATGGTGGGGATTCACCACAGCGGCAAATTTTACGAGTTTGTGCCCTGGAATGCTCGTGTCACCTGGCACATAACGCCCTGGGGCTACTGGCACATGCAGTGCGAGCGTCCTGACTATGTGGTTGAAGTTACTGGCACTACCGATCTCCCCGGGATTCCACTGCGGGCACCAACCCACGACGGTATGGCCTTCTGCTGTCGCGACACGGCCCTGGGCGACCTCAGCCTCAAGCTCTGGCAGCGGCGGGGTAGTGAGTTGGATCTAATAATCGCCGCCACTAGCACTCAAGCCGGGCTAGAAACCGGCGGCGGCCCCTGGGATGAGCCCTGGGTCAAGGAGTAATGGTGCTGGAATATAGATCCCGATAAGGATTTAGAGTCAGAAGCATTTCTAGCTACCAGGGCAATACCTCTCCATTCGAGTGCCAGAAGGTGCCGGAATTCTCTAGGGTTAGCTCGTCGATGCGGGCCAGCAGTCCTTTGACTGACTCTTCTGGGGTGATGCCGCTATTGGTAAACCCGGTCATGCGGGTCTGCACCAGCCCTGGGTGCAAAATCGCCACGGCGATGCCCCTAGGCTTGAGGTCGTGGGCCAACGATTTGCCCGCCATCGACAGCGCCACCTTCGACATGCGATAGCCGTAGGAGCCGCCGGAGGTATTGTCAGCGATCGACCCCATGCGGCTGGTCATAATTGCCACCTTTGCCCCGTCGCTCAAACTGGGCAGCAGTGCCGCCGTCAGCCGCAGCGGGGCGATCGCATTCACCTCAAACTGCCGTCGAATGCTGTCAAAATCCAGATTGTCTAGGGTGATACGCTCTGCCATGCCAGCATTGTTGATCAGCACATCAATCGCAGTGCCCTTGAGCTGTTGGGCCAGGTCGGCGACGGCAGCCTCGTCGGTGAGGTCAATGCCTGTTTCGAGCGGCACCCTCAGGGCAGTTAACTCATCCGACGGCTGACGGCACACGGCAATGACGCGATCACCCCGCTGCTGAATCTGCCGACAATATTCGTAGCCAATGCCGCGGTTTGCGCCGGTAATCACATAGGTAGCCATAGGGTTAATTCTGAGGGGGGTTAGACGTTGGCGGGCCAAACGGCCAAGGCTGCATCAGCTAAATCAAAAACGTATCACAGAGCTTTAGAAAAACCGTTGCTGAGCGTCTCTCGGGTGGACGGTAGGCTGAGCAGTGCCGGTCGCCAACACAGATAGAGCAATGGACCAAACAAGGGCACTAGGGCGATCGCCCAAACTCTCTCAGGCCGATAGACCCCTCGTCGCTGCATGTCGTCATCAATCAGCGATGTCAGCGGAAAGATCAGCCCCATCAGGCAAAAGTCTAAGGAAATTAGATGCACAAAGGCGTAGCTGCGAAACTGCATCACATAGTCGTTCCAGTTGCCGACCGTAATCGCAATGGTGAACAGCATTAGGGTGGTGAGCAGTAGTGCAACTCCAGTAGAGCGTCGGTCGAGCAGGTCGAGCCAAAAATCTTTTTTACCAGAGAAGGCGGAGTTGCGCTGCCGCACTAGCAAGTAAGGGATCAAACCAATCACCCCAACTAAGTTTGAGACCACAAAAAACGGCCAAGCCGGAAAGGGCTGCACACGCCCATCGGCAAACATTAGGCAGGCGTAGATCATCGGCCAAACTCCCATCATCCAAAAGATGACCATGAGATAGGCATTGATTTCTCCCCACTGCAACGTCACTAGGTTGTAGGCAAAGAACCAGGTGAACGGTTGATCGAGCGGGGCCAGCCAGAGGGTATAGCCCACAAAGCCAATCCAAATCGTCGCCAGCAGCAATCGCCTTACCATACGCCCTCCTCGCCAAATTGGAGCCAGATTTTGATCGTGGAATAGGCCAAGCGCTTTGTGCTCTCTCCAGGAAAGGAATTGAGGTGCAGCAAAAGAACGAAAATAGCAGATCGGAAGATGGAAAACCTGCTCAATAGACTTGAATTTTGACGCTCTAGGCTGTCCCAACCCAGGCTTCACTGGCTATGTTGGGATGCCTTAACGTCAGCGACCTGCAGACAGGGCTGACTAGTCCACGAATTACTCCCTGACTTCACGGAGGGTGACTGCATTGACAGGGGCTCAGAAACCCCCATACTGAATGTCATTGGCTGTACGGCTGCCCTTTTACTGCGTCGAAACTGTGATGATGGCTCCTAGCGATACCCACGTTTATCCGGTGGTGTGGCAAAACGATCACCTAGTGTTGATCGACCAGCGGCAGCTGCCGGAGCGCTACAACATTGTGTCGATTCGCCGCTGCGACGATGTGGTGCGATCGCTCCGCTCTGGCATTGTCCAGGGCGGTTCGGCCATGGGGCTTGCGGCTGCCTACGGCCTTTACCTGGGGGCGATCGAGATTCACACCGACGACCCTATCGCCTTTTGGGAACGGCTGGAGGCGATCGGCGATCAGTTTAAGCAGACCCGGCCCGACAAGGCCCACCTGCAGTGGGCGGTGGATAGAATGCTGGCGGTGGCCCACCACTCTAGCGATGCCATTGAGGTGGTCAGGGGTCAGCTCTTAGCCGAGGCCCAGGCGATGCAGGCAGAGGATTTTAGCCTGTGTCACGCCATCGGCGACTACGGTATTGCAGTGTTGCCCCAAAGCCCGGCCAAGTTAACACTGCTGACCCACTGCAATCACGGGGCGCTGGCGACTTCGGGCTATGGCACGTCGCTGGGCATTATGCGATCGCTGTGGCAAGCGGGCCGCCTAGAACGCATCTACGCCGCCGAAACCCGTCCCACCTTTCAAGGCTCGCGCCTCACCGCCTGGGAATGTGTGCAGGAAGGCATTCCGGTAACTGTAGTAACCGATAGCATGGCGGCTCACTGCATGCAGCGGGGGCTGATCCACGGGGTGCTAGCCGGAGCCGATCGCATTGCCGCTAACGGCGACACCCTCAGCAAAATTGGCACCTACAGCCTGGCCCTGGTGGCCAAGGCCCACGACATTCCCTTTGTGGTAGCGGCCTCGGCATCGACCATTGACCTCACGATCGCCAGTGGAGCAGGGATAGCGATCGTAGAACACCCCCCTGAGGAGATTTACGAACTGGGCGATCGCGTCACGTCTCCCAACGGTGCAGAATTTTACAACCCCGCCTCAGACGTTACTCCAGCTGGTTTAATTACGGCGATCGTGACCGAAAAAGGAGCCTTTGCCTCTCATCAACTGGAGAGAGTTAGCCAGCTTTAGTACCATCTAGATAACTAACTTTTCTTCTCGATTAAAAGCCAGATATCGAATCACCATTATGATTAAGGGCATTATTTGCCCCCGCCCTGTTTTCGTCATCCCTAACCATGCCCATCCCGCGCCCCTCAGCCAATGTGTCTCGGTATTTGCTGACGGTTGTTGCCATTACTGCGGCTGTCTTAGCAGCCCGGTTTTTTATTACCTGGGCAGCGGAGGCATTTTTGCACCCCATTCCCATTTTGGGTGGTTGGCTCAAAAGCCTTGAGATTGTCGAGCTGAGCGTCATTATATTATTTGCTTTTTTGGGCTTTGGGTTGGGGGCCGCCTCGCGGCACCTGGCCGCCAAAACCTCCGTGGCGATTAAGTCTATTGCCCTGGTTGTAGTGCTGCCGCTAGTATTTTTTAGCAGCTACTGGCTGCGGCATCACTTGTGGCTCAGTCAGCTGACTACCGAGTCAGGTCTGTCTCGCCAAGAAATTACGGCGCTGGCCAACCAAGCGCTCTCCAGCGAGGGTGGTAGCCAGGGCTTCTGGGGCTATTACACCACAACGACCCGCATGCCCATTCTGCCTGCCACCGTGGCTGAGCTCAAGCGCATGGTTGAAGACCAAAAGTGGTTTCGCTCCGAGCTTACCCGCTTCAGCGGCATTGAGCCAGGCGTGTTCTCCATGATTTTTGACGGGGCCGGTTGGGGGATTCGGCTGTTTTATATGGTTTTAGCCTTTCTCACCGGCATTATCTACTTCTTTAAGGGACTGGTTTGGGCCGATGCCGCCCGGCTGCGCAAGGTCGCCCAGGGTGCCATAGCCCAGAACAAAGCATGACGGTGCTGACGGTGCGGGTGAAACCCAGCACCAAGCAGCAAAAAGCCACCCATCTCGACAATGGCAGCTGGCTACTCCACCTCAAAGCCCCACCCCAGGATGGCAAGGCCAACCAAGAGCTGATTGTCCTGCTAGCCCAAGCTTTGGGTATTCCCAAAACTCAGGTGCACATCAAGTCGGGACACACCGCCCGCATTAAGCGAGTCGAAATTGATGCGTAGGGCCTGGATGACATGACCTCCCTAGCTGCCGTAATTTTGGCGGGGGGCCGCAGCTCGCGGATGGGGCGCGACAAAGGCCTGATTTCAATCGGTGAAGAAACACTGATTCAGCGCACCTGCCAGATCGCGCTGCAATGTACCGATCGCGTGTCTGTCGTTACCCCCTGGCCCGATCGCTATCGACCTACCTTGCCCAATGCGGTCGGTTTCATTGTAGAAACTCCCAGTCCAGGCCAAGCCGGTACGTTTCAGGGACCGCTGATTGCGTTGATCACAGCCCTCAGCATTCTGCAAGACCGACCAGAGCCGCCCACTTGGGTGCTGGTCTTAGCCTGCGATATGCCCAACCTCTCGGCAGCGGTACTAGCTGCTTGGCGCAATCAATTGGCCAACCTGGAACCACAATACCTGGCTTACTTGCCCAAGCGTCAGCACCGCTGGGAACCGCTGTGCGGGTTTTACCGAGTCGCTGCGCTGGATGCCTTAGAGCAATACGCGGCGACCGGCGGGCGATCGCTGCAAGCCTGGCTCAATCAGCAGGCGATCGCCCCCATCGCCGATATCGATGAAGCTATGTTCGTCAACGTCAACACACCCAGCGAGCTAGCCGAGTGGCAAAAAACCAAAGATTCCTAGCGCTGTCCCACTGTGATTACTCTTCTGGTGGAGACGAATTGTCAGAGCTTTCCGCCTCAGCTTCAGTTGGGGTGTCGGTTTCGGCGGGCACCTCGGCTTGGGGCCAGGGAATGCGGCGATCGGTGGCTAGCAGTCGGGCCATCTCCCGCGCCCCGTAGCGGTTGACATGGCTGGGGTCAGCAAATAGGTGAGACTGCCAGCGCCACTCCTCTAACCGATCCACCAAAGTAAAGGCACCTCGGTTAGCCCAATTCTGCAAAAATCGTTGAAACTGCCGCTCGTAAGGCGTACGCGCCCCGTCTAGGTAGTCGTTGCTGAGGGGCAAGTTCACAAACACCAATGGAATGCCTTGACTCTCCAAAAATTGGGTCATCGCTGCCAAAGATAATGTCTGCACCCCCTCCAGGCGAAAGGCACGGTAGGCATCGTCGTACTGGCCGCGCACCCGAGGAAAGCGGCGGTAATACACCTCTGGGTTGAACTGATCGTTAGCAGCTAAAAAACCTTGGGAATTGATTGGGGTAAGCGGTACCGTTCCGTAGCTTGCAGTGGCTGTTTCAGAAGAAGTTTCTGAAGCGCCATCGGGGGTTTTAGTAGATTCTTCGGCGGCTTCCTCAGACTCTTCAGCGGACTCAGTCCCATCTTCGACTGGTTCAGACACTTCAGCTTCAGCATCCTCGGCGGTTTCAGGGGATACGGCAGTTTCGGCGGACGCCCCGGCGGAATCTTCGGGGGCAGAGGCAGAAGGGGCTTGGGCTTGCAGAGTCAGCTTCGCGCCCTCCTGCACGGCGGCATAGCCTGGAGACGCCACAATTTCGGCAAAGGTGCGGTCAAACCGGCCGCTGTTGAAAGCGCGGGAGCCCTCAGCCCAGACAATTAGCCGAGGGTGCAGGTCGGTGGCCAACAGCTGCCGGGTGACAAAGCTCACCACCTGGGCTGTGGCACCGTTAACGCTAAAGTTGTAAACCCGTAGGCCAGGGTAGCCCTCCACCGCCAGCGCCTGTTGCAGCACCTGGGGGTCAATGCCTTGCAGCGATCGCGAACTGCCTACAATCAGCACATCTGGCGGTCCCTGCGCCGCAACATAGGCCCGGTAGAGGCTGACCTGCTCGTCTAGCACATCGCTGCCTAGGGCTGGGAAAGCGCGGGGCAGCCCCTGCTGATCGGACTTTTGGTAAGCCAGCAGCAAATTTTGCCGATATTCGCGGGCCTTGCGCTGGCTAAAGACATGGCGGGGGTCATCGGCAGGGATAGCTTGCAGTAGGGTTAGCGATCGCCCCCAAGCCCCGGCCACCTGCTGCCATTGGGCAGCGGTCGCCGCAGTCGCCGCTAGCTGACTGGCTCGGTTGGCTTCACCAACGGCCCCATGCCAGGGGTCAGCGGGCACCGCTGCCGCCGCTTCGCCATTGCCAGCCTTAGGCATGCCTTGAGGGCCAGGAGGGCCAATGCAGCAGGAGAGCAGTGTGCCCAACGACAGCGATATCACTAACCCAGCGCGAGAAGTGAAGAGTTTAGTCATGGCTGTTCGAGGGCGTGGTGACGAATGGGAGGTCCTGAAAATAGTGCTGTGCCCCAGCCCCTAATCCCAGTGTAGATTGTGTCGCCGAGTAGACAGCATTCCCCTTGGATCTTCACCTCCATACCCTTGCCCAAAACGGGAAGTGAGAGCCGGTTTCATGCCCCTTTTGAGTTTAGCTATCTGTGTCGGTCGCCAGCGATCGCATTCTCAAACCCCGCATTCAAAATCCAGGTGGCTTTTAGGCGCAACGACAATTGCCTCACGAGCACCACATACCGAGTTCATTCTGCTACCGGCAGGCCGCTAGCTCTGGCGCAAAGGCCAACCAGAGACAGATTTTCATTTCTTGAACACTCTGTAATAGTGTCTTTGTCTCCAGCACTATTTGCGAGGTAACTGGTGGTACCCCTAAAAGACTACAACCCAGGTCAGCGTACGCCCTACGTCACCTACGGGCTGATTGCGCTCAACATAGCCATTTTTGTCTATGAGCTCAGCCTGCCCGCCTACGGATTGACCGATTTTTTCCACAGCTGGGCCTTGGTGCCCGACGAGCTTTCCACCAGCTTCAATACGGAAGTCTCAGTCCCCAACGCTGAAGAATGGGTGACGATATTCACCAGCCAGTTTCTCCACGGTGGCTTTTTGCACGTGGCCGGCAACATGCTCTACCTGTGGATCTTTGGCAACAACGTCGAAGACCAGATGGGGCACGGGCGGTTTTTGGTGTTTTACCTGCTGTGCGGCATGCTGGCTAACTTGGCCCAGTGGTTCTTTGCCATGGGTTCAGAGATTCCGTCTTTGGGGGCGAGCGGCGCGATCGCAGGCGTTATGGGAGCATACATCTTCCGTTTCCCAGAGGTGCGCATTCTCACTCTGGTACCCCTAGGGCCGTTTCCTCTACCGCTAAGAATTCCAGCGTTATTTTACCTGGGCATTTGGTTTGTGCAGCAGGCATTCTATGGCTTCGCCAGCCTTGGGGCTCCGGCCATGATCGGTATGGAGAGCGGCGGCATTGCCTATTGGGCCCACGCCGGCGGCTTTGCCATTGGGGCGTTGGTGGGCCCCGTATTTGGTCTGTTTAGCCAGCCCAGTCTAGAGGTTGGCGCAGAGACACCAAGCGCCGAGTAGTTGCTTAGCGGGGGATAGAAAAGCATCAGTTGGGCAAACTCCGTGAACTTGGCAAAGTCGGCCTTCTCACCCTCTGGCCCAAGGCTCCAACACAGGAAGAGTGCCCCGCCGAGCAACTGCCCCTAAAGCTTCTGCCAAAGCCGAAGGCCACTAAAGACCACAGAAATAATCTTGACTGAGGGATTTCTTCAGCCAGGTAGTCTGCTTGTGGGCATTTAGATATGCAGACAAGCGAAGTGGACTAAAGCGCTTTGCGAATTTCAGGCTGCCGACAGCTTTTGTGGCCAAGGTCGGCATCTATTGCTGCGCTTGCCGCGAGGACAAGAAGTTGTTACATTAGTTTACAAATACGTAACAATTAGCAACGTGTTGAGGTCTTGAGCCGAAAGCGGGTGAGAGATCATCTGCCTGAACGGCAGAACCGGCTGGAGTAGTGTCTGATGGGTAGTAACAGTCCTATGGATTCTCAATCCATCCCCGTAACCATGGGCCAGGTATTAGACCTGTATGCCGCTGGTCGCCGCGATTTTAGCCACCTCGATTTCCACGAAGCATGGATGCCTGGGCTAGAGTTGCCCGGCATCAACTTGAGCCAGGCCAATTTGGTGTCGATCAATTTACATGGGGCTATGCTGGCCGGGGCTAAACTAGGCGGCTGCAATCTGTGGCGCGCCAATTTAGAAAATGCCGATCTGGAAGGTGCCGACCTAGCTCGTGCGGTTTTGATCCGAGCTGAACTCAGCCAGGTTAACCTGACGGGGGCCAACTTGCGCTGTAGCGACTTGCGCCTGGCCACCCTACACTACGGCACACTCATCGGCGCTGACCTACGCAACGCCAACCTCAGCTACGCCGATTTACGCGGTGCTGACCTCACCAACGCCAATTTGCGTGGTGCCGACCTCACCGGTGCCAACCTGCGGAATACGACTCTAGGGCTTGCCAAGCTTGAGGGCACTCGCCTCGATCGCGCTTGGATGGACGAAGCCGAACCACCTCATCCCGAACTGTCCTCTAAGGTTTAGGCTTCTCCTTCGCCTACCCCCTCAGCTCTGTCAGCTAAAGCCTGCCGTAGCTGTCCCTGGTGCTGGGCTAAGCGCTCAGCCGCCGCCTGGGCATCGAGGTTGCCCAGGTGCATCATCAGAGCGAGTTTGACCTGCTGGTTGCTGCGATCGAGTAGGTCAGCGGCAGCCTCACGATCGAGATCGGTTAGGTCGCAGAGAATGCGCAGGGCGCGATCGCGCAGTTTGGTATTGGTCACCGCCACATCGACCATGCGGTTGCCGTAGACCTTGCCCAGGCGCACCATCACTCCCGTCGAGAGAATGTTGAGGGCCATTTTGGTGGCCGTGCCCGCCTTCAGCCGGGTCGAGCCCGCCAGCAGCTCTGGGCCAACCAGCAGACGAATATCAATGTCGGCTTCGGTGGGCACCTGGTCAGCGGGCACGCAGGCCATAAACACGGTGGTGGCACCGCGTTGATTCGCAGCGGCGATCGCCCCTTGGACGTAGGGCGTCGTACCCCCAGCGGTAATGCCCACTACCACATCGTGGGACTGCACGTCGCGCTCGGCGATCGCCGCGGCACCGTCTTCGGCAATATCCTCTAGCCCCTCAGAGCTTTTTACTAGCGCCCCGGATCCCCCGGCAATAATGCCCTGAACTAGCTCGGGCGGGGTGCAAAAAGTGGGTGGGCACTCTGCCGCATCGAGCACCCCTAGGCGACCGCTGGTGCCTGCGCCCACGTAAAACAGTCGCCCCTCCTGGCGCAGCGCCTCGCTAGCGGCATCGATCGCTGCTGCCAGCGCTTCCCTAGCCCCAGCGATCGCGGCCAGGGTACGTTGGTCTTCACCGTTAAACAAATCAACGAGTTCCAGCGCGCTGAGCCGATCGAGTTGGGCGCTGCGGGGGTTGGCTTGCTCGGTCAGCAGGTGGCCGCGATCAGCGGGTTCGGCAGGGTTAGTGAGGGAAGAATTAGCGGTCACAGGCAGCATCCAGAAGGCATATACAATGCCGCCAATGTAAGGGATAGTGGGTCTAGCGCACAAACCGAATGGCGATCGCATAGCGGACGGGCTTGCCCTCGGCGGCTTGAGTCGTCGCCACAATGCAGCTGACGATCTCGATCAGGGCCAGGGGCACCACCAGTAAAAAGCCCACCAAAATAAACATCAGCGCAATGGTCACGATCCAGGCAATGAGCATCGTTAGCTGAAAGTTCAGAGCCGCCTTGGCCTGGCTCTGAACGAAGGCAGCATTGGGATTTGCCCCAGATCCCGCACCTTTAACTAACAGCAGCGCTAGGGGTGCCACCACTCGCCAGGGCAGCAAAAACGAACTTCCCCAAAACAGCGGCCACCCCCCTAGCCACTGGCCACCAACCGCCAGATAGCTCACCAGCGGCACCAAGTGAGTCAGCGCGACTAGGGTCGCGTTTGGCACCCCCCCCCTGTCCTTGTCTGAAGCGGAATGCGCTGGCGGCGTGCTGACAATCGGCGGAGGCACCGATTCCTCAGTCGAAAAATCCTGTGGTAGTGCCATTGACCCAGCGTTCTCCGCGGTAGCAGGCGAACTTGACGCTGCACTGATAGCATCCTCAACCGCTCCAGCCGCCTGAGCATCCGCTGGGTTAAACGCGCCCGTGAGACTGAAGCATTCTTGCCAGTCGGCAGTGTCAGCACCGGTTTGTCGCCCACTGACCCACACGCCATCTATGGGGCAAGTTAACCCCAGACGCATCAGCCCACGGCGAATGTGGGGCACCACCAGGTTTTGAGGGATAGCCGTATCAGCTTCTAAATCGAGGTGGAGCATGGTGCCCCGCCACTGGCCACGAGCGACCACACCAGCGGCCAGAGAGGGAGTCAGTAACTGGGCGATCGCGTGGGCATCGCCCTGGCGGGCTCGGTCAATCAGGGTTGAGGTAGGAGTTGACATTGCTCGTGCCCCTAGAGCAGCTTCTCAAGCTGCTGGCGCATGCGGTCTAGCTCAGCTTGAGAAAGTCCGCCATCGTCGGTGGGCGGAGCGCTGTCGGCTAGGGGAGCAACGGCATCGGGATCGTCGGGGTCCCAGGTAATTTCCTCGAGGGTTTGATCGGGGGGGACCGCCAAAGTGCCCTCGGGTACCAGGCGATAGCCGTACTCAGCAGATTCGCAAAATTCTTCAATTTCAGCCTGGTCGAACCCCTCCACAGTGGCCTCTGGAAAGTCCTGAGCCTCCAGCATCAAGGCATAGCGGATGGCATCGTCCTCATGCTCAAACATCAAGATTATGTTCTGCCCGTTAATGGTTTCGGCATGAATACCCTCGTTGTCGGTGCGGGCATTAAACAACAGCACGTACACCACCATGGCCCTATCTCGCTAACAGCATTACTTATTTACTGTACCGGGCCGCTGCCCCGCGAACAAAGCTGCCTCAGTGGTCGTCTATGGCTTGAAGCTCCCAGTTAGGTGACTGAAGCTGGGCGATTCAGGTTTCTTCGCGATCGAGCCCAGTAGTTTCACTACAGATAGCACCGACCATTAAGTTCATCGGAAGTGGTAGGCAGAAAGCGGGGAGTTCATTACTATTGGTGGGTGTTCTGCGGTGGCGTAAACGGGTATGACCCCTTCTCAAGAACCAGAGCCTTCTCGAGAACCAGAAACTTCTCAAGAACTGGAGACCTTTCAAGAGCCGGAGTCGGGCGGCAGCGGCCGTTGGCTTACAGCGGGCCTGTTATTGGGCGCGCTACTGGTGTTGGGAGGTGCAGCGGCGCTCGGGGGCTGGTTGTGGAGCCGAAATAATCTCGTGCCCTTACTGGCTAGAGAGCTATCGGAGGCTCTTGAACGCCCAGTGGAGCTGGGACCGGTGGAACGGGTAGGTCTATCGGGGGTGCGGCTGGGGCCATCTAAAATTCCACCGACACCAACGGACCCCGATAGTCTGTCACTGGCAGCGGTAGAGGTGCAGTTTAAGCTGTGGGATTTGTGGCGGCGAGAACTGCCCCTCACGGTGACCCTAGAGCAGGGAGAGCTTTACCTGGAGCAGAATGCCGAACGCGAGTGGTTTGACCTAGACCTAGAGCTATCTGAACGCGATCCGGAGCGCGATCCCTTCATCAACGTGAATCTCGATCGGCTCTACGTCAAAGATTCTCAGTTGACCATGGTGCCCTACGTCCAGGGGGATGTTGAGCCGGTGCGGGTGGCGATCGAAAACTTGCAGGGCCAGCTCGACTTCAACGAAATTTTCATTGAGGTACCCGAGACTCCTGATTCACCCATCGAAACTCGGCAGCTTGACTTAAAACTTAACGGTGAATCCATCCAGGGGGGTAACCTGGATCTGACTGGGTCGGTGCTACTGCCACCACCTAAAGAAACTCCCAGCGAAACCGCTGATTCTCCGGTCGACCCAACCGAGGCGCCTGGCCCTGGCCTACGGGCCAACATTAGTTTGCGCACCCAGAAGGCTCGGACAACCGACATCATGCCCCTGGTTGACTCCTTTCTGGAGGAGCCTCTACCGGTGCAGTTTCCCGCTGGCGTGATCAGTGGGCAGGCCGATATTGAAAGCGGTCGCGGCATCCCCACCAACGTGGTAGGCACAGCTCGGGTAGAGGAGGGCAGCGTAGTCCACCCCATTCTGCCCGAGCCCCTGCAAAATGCTCAGGGCGACGTGCGCTTTCGGGGCCGCACCTTCGAGTTTGAGAATGTCACCGCCAGCATGGGCGATCTGACCGCCCGCGCTGGGGGCAGCCTCAACTTAGATGAGGGCTACAACCTCAGCGGCCAGGTCAACCCGTTTACCGTAGCTCAAGCTTCTGAAGTGCTGGACAGAAGTCTGCCGGTAGAGGCCAACGGCACCTTTGGGGCAGACGTCACCATGACTGGACCCTTGGGCAAGCCGGTGCTGACTACCGAGCTGATCTCCCAAAACCAAGTCACTGTTGACCGGGTGGCCTTTAGCGAAGTCAGGGCCACAGGCATCCTGCGATCGCCCAATCTAGAGATTGATCAGATCCTAGCGGTGCCCGTCGGGGGCGGTGCCCTGACCGGTAGCGGCGTTTTTACCTTTGGCGATCCGGGGCGGCTGACGCTGGCGCTAGCGGGCGATCGCATTCCCGCCGACACCATCGGCCAGGCCTACGGACTGTCTGACCGGGTAGCCCTAGGGCCGGTATTTTTTGACGCTGAGATCGCTGGCCCCGTCAACCAGCTCGTCGGCACGGCCAGCTGGCGCGCCCCCATGGGCAACTACCCGGCCCAGGGCAACCTTAGACTGGCAGGCAACCAGGTGCGCTTCACCGATACCTTTGTGCAGGTGGCGGGGGGCACCATAGCGGGCGATGGCCTGCTCGCCAATGGTCAGTGGAACGCTGACCTACGGGGCCAGGGAGTACAGCTCAGCCGCTTGGGGGCTGGGCTCGATGGGGTAGCTAGCGGCACCGCTCAGCTTTCAGGCAACCTAGACAATCCTGGACTGGCGGGTGTTCGAGGCCAGGGCAATGGCGCGATCGCCCTGGCCAGGGGCGGCACCTTGCTCACCAACGCCAGTCTGGCGGGCGGCCAGTGGAGCGCCAACCTGCAGGGCCAGGATCTGCAAATGGCGGCCTTTGCCCCCGACCTTCAGGGCACCGCTGATGGCAATTTTCGCTTTACCGGCAGCACCGATAACCTCACCCTGGCCGGGGCGAGGGGACAGGGGCAACTCGTGCTCTCAGACGGTTTGGCTACGGCGGCGGCTCGCTCGCCTCAGCTCGCCCAGGTGCGCGGCCCGCTCACCGCCGACCTAGCTTGGAACGGGCAGTCGATCCTAGTGCGGCAGGCCAACACTACAGGAATCCAGGCCAATGGATTTATCACCCCGCGGCTCAGTGGCCCTGAAGCACCGGCGATCGCCAACCTCGATCTCAATCTCAACGCCGATAACTTCAGCCTGGCGGCGCTGCCCGTGCCCCAGGTAATTCCCCTGACGGGCAATGCCTTCTTTAACGGACGGCTGCGCGGTCGTCCCGGTGCTCTAGCCCTGAGCGGCGATGCCTCTCTGGTGGGGCTACAGGCGGGCGATCTGGCCTTTGCCTCTCCCCTCAGCGGCCCGGTTACCTACAACCAGGGCGGCGCTCTGGCGGTTGATCTGACGGGCGGCGGCGATCGCGTCTATGTGGCCAGCGCTGGAGGCGAACGCGATCTAGCCTTCGAGATCCGCAGCGGCGAAGCCCTGGCCGAGGGCTACACCCGAGGCGACAACCTCTACGCCACCGTTGAAAATTTGCCCCTGAGCGACCTCCGCCTGCCCCAGGCCAGCGTGAACGGCATTGGCACCGTGAGCGGTCTGATCAGCCGGGCCGAAATTGTCGCTAACCTGCGGCAGCCCACCCTCCAGGCCACCTTCGACGTGGAAGACCCCAGCATTGGCTACCTCAGGCTGCCCAACGAAACCACCACCGTCGCCATTGACCCTACAGCCCCCGAGCGCCCAGCCGAGTTTACTCGCTATGGTCGTCTGCGAGGCAGCGTTACCTACGCCAACAACGTCATCGGTCTAGCCGGGGTCGTGCTCGAATCGGCCTCTGGGCTCAGCCGCTACCTGGCTAGCGGCACCTACACCCTAGGCGACCAGCCCCAAATCAACGGCGAGCTTGTAGTTGACAACGGTCAAATTCAAGACCTGCTCAAAACCTTGCTGATTTTTGAGCAGGCCGATTTTCGCTTTAACGTGTTGCAGCCCCCCGAGTGGTATCGCCCCGCTACTGAGGCCGATTTGGCTTCGCTAGAGGAGGTGCAGACCGTGGGCGATCGCAACGCCAGCCTGCTCGATCAGCTCCGCCGTCTAGCCGAAGTGCAAGAGCTCAAAGATATGCTGGCGGCCCAGGGCGAAACCGCCACCCTGCCTCCCCTCGATGAGTTTGTCGGCAACTTCTCGGGCAAAGTAACCGCCAATGGCACCGTGCCCGACAGCCTCAACATCACCTTTGACCTGGCCGGCGCTGATTGGGTCTGGGGCAATGCCGACGGCAGCAACGGTGCTACCTATCGCATCGACGAAGTCATTGCTAAGGGCAGCTACCAAGACAGCGTCATTCGCCTCGAGCCAGTCAGCCTGCGCTCCAACTTCACCAACTTTTCCGATACCACCCAGCAGGGTGTAGGGCTGGCTACCCTCAACGGCGACTTTAGCCTGCGTCCTGATGACCCCGTGGCCCGTACCCTGCGTCTGGAGGTGAGCAATGTGCCCATCAACGCGCTGCGCCAGCCTTTACGCCTGCCCGACAACCTCGACGGGCTAGTCAACCTGGGGGCCACCCTCACTGGCACCTTGGCTGCCCCTCAAGTGCGCGGTCAGCTGGCGGTCAACGAAGCCACCATCAACCGCAACGCCATCGATCTGGCCACCGCTAACTTCCGGTACGAAGACGCCCGCCTCAACCTGATCAGCCGAGTCGCCATTGACGAACAAGTCGACCCGCTGCGGCTGGTGGCCACTGTGCCCCTGCCTCTGCCTGGTCTTCGGCAACAGCCTGAAACCGATACGGTCGATATTTCCCTGAGAGTGCGTGACGAGGGCTTTGCCTTGGTCAATCTGTTCACCCGCGCCATCACCTGGGAGTCAGGCCCAGCCAGCCTCGACCTAGCCGTTCAAGGGCGCTGGCCCGTCAACCGGCCCGTTCAGGAAGCCCTCACCACCCTCAATGTGACCGGCAATGCCAACCTTGAGGGCGTCACCATCAGCTCTCGCAGCCTGTCGGAGCCCCTCACCAATATCCAAGGCCGCATCGATGTGCTCGAAGGCCCTGACACCATCCGCGGCAACTCTGTCTACACCAACGGCCTCGTGCTCGCGTTCCAGAACCTAGAGGGCGACTTTAGCAACGGCAAGGTAACGGCTGAGGGCAACCTCAAGCTGCTGCCTTCAGTGCAAGACTTGGCCCCTGGACTGTTTGACACCCGCACGGCCCTAGAGGACGGTACGCCAGCACCCACGGGTGAAAACCCCTTCCACGTTACCCTCGACAACATTGCTCTTGACCTGCGCAACCCTGCTGGCACCTATCGAGGCCGCGTCGATGGCAACGTTGTTGTCGACGGCAGCGTCTTTTTGCTGCCGCCCCTGGTCTACGGCGAAGTGAAGCTATCAAATGGGCTGCTCACCCTGCCTGATACCAGTGTCGGGGGAGGCACCTCCACCACCTTTGCATCTACTGCAGAGTCCAGCATCTTTGACCCCATTCCGCCGGTGTTAGAAGACCTTAAGCTGGTGCTGGCTGAGAATGTGCGGTTGGCCGTCCCCGGCATTGTAGATGTGAGGGCCGAAGGTACGCTAGACCTGATGGGTACGGTCCCCAACATCAGACCCGATGGCCGGATCAATCTACCTTCGGGCCGCATTAACCTACTGACCACCGAGTTTCGCCTCACAGGTGATGAGAACTATGCTGAGTTCAGCGATCTCGACGAAACCATCGACCCCTACTTAGTGGCCAACCTATCAGCGGCAGTGCCTGATAGCGCTGCGGCTGGCAATGCCTTAGCTGTAGCCACCCCCTTCCCCCGCAACGAGATTAGCGTGTCTCGCATCGACCAACTGGGTCTCACCCAGGCTGGGGTGCAGACTGTACGCATTCGCGCCAGCGTCAACGGTCGCGTTAGCCGCGTAGTGAATCTGCAGGGAGTAGAGCTATCCAGTACTCCACCCCGCTCTGAGGGTGAGATTGTTGCCTTGCTCAGCGGTGGGCTACTGGCGGCACTTGAATCCACCTTGGGCAGCGTGTCAGGCGGCGGCGATGGGTTCCAGGGCCTGCTAGCTTTTGCGGGGTCGGCCCTGCTCAACAACCTGCAAAATCTGCTGGGGTCGGGGCTAGATCGCACCGAGCTACGCCTGTTTTCGGCCTCGCCACCGGGGGGGCAACAAACAGGTACGATCGATATTGGCGGCGAGATTGGCTTTAACTTTTCACCCAGTATCTCGGTGTCAGTGCAAAAAGTATTTACTAATGTTACCCCCGCCGTGTTTAGCGTGCGCTATCGCATCAACGACCAGATCACGGTGCGGGGCATCACCAGCTACGAGCAATTCAATGAAAACACCGGTGCAGTTGTAGAATTTCGATTTCAGCCTTGAGCTCAGGGGCAACACTGGGCTTTAAGGTGAAAGAAAAAAGCATTGCTGCCCCATACCGCGACAACGACAACCCGATGAATCCTAAGCTGCCGCAACCTGCCCCACCTAATCCCCCCACTGAAGATAAAGCACCGCCAGCGGAGGTTTCAGCTTGGGCCCGCTGGCGATCGCTGTGGACCGGGCAGTGGAGTAATATCCGGGTACTGGCGATCGCCCTAGCAATAGCCCTCACGGTGCGGGTGCTAATCGCTGAACCTCGCTACATTCCCTCCAACTCAATGGATCCGACGCTGCACATCGGCGATCGCCTACTGGTCGAAAAAATCAGCTACCGCTGGCAGTCTCCTCACCGGGGCGACATCGTGGTGTTTGCGCCACCGCCGCAGCTTGCCCAGCTGGGATACGAGACTCGTCAGGCCTTTATCAAACGAGTGATTGGCGAACCCGGTCAGACCATCGCCGTCCGCCAAGGACAGGTGATCGTTGACGGCGAACCGCTGCAAGAGGACTATACCCTCGAAGCTCCCGACTATGCTTTAGAGCCTGTCACCATCCCCCCAGGGCAAGTGTTCGTCATGGGTGACAACCGCAACGACAGCAATGATTCCCATGTATGGGGCGGGCTCCCCCAGCAAAACATCATTGGTCGGGCCCGGTTCCGGTTTTGGCCCCTCGATCGCCTGGGCCCCGTCAGCTAAGAAGCAGGCATCCTTCCTGACGTGACTCAGACCGTTAGTTCGCTACCCAATGGCATACTGCATTACCACCACAGCCTAAGGGGTTGTGTAAGATCAAGGCGGCTTCAGATCACGCGATCGCGAGGAAAGCTCCATGCTTGTACAGCTTGTTCGCCCCCTGGTGCGTACCCAAGTGCAAATGCTGGCCCAGGCCCAATCGGCCAACAGCAAGCTAGTGGGCATGGTGTCGCAGTGGCTCGGCTATCTAGGCATTCACGCCGAGGTGACCCAGCTACAAACCAACGGCAACCGCATTCAGGTCTCGCTCTGCGTGGGCAAGCCAGAGCAGTGTAGCGAGGCTGAGTGGCAGCAAATTCTCGACAACCTCAACCGAGATGTAGACGCTACCCCCGCCGTTGACACCCTCGCCTATAACGCTATGCCCTCCGCCCATCAGAGCAAGGTGCAGCGACTGTTGGCCTCCATTCTCCACGCCAGCGGACAAGACCCCCTCGCAGACTGGCCTACCCTGCGGCCCCGATTAGTGGCCATGGGCCTGGAAGAATCGTTGCTGACGGGCATTCACTCAGCCCTAAAGGTGCCCATGCCAATGCCCCTCTTAGTGGAGCAACTCGAGCCCGAAGTAGCAGCCTTTGTGCTGTCAAAAGCCATTCACATCGCCCTGCTCGACCAGCAAATTAGCCAGGCTGAAGATACCGCCCTTAAAGCTCTGCTCAACGCCGTCGATTCTGGCACCGAAAGCTCCGCCAATCGTGAAGTCGTCGCTTAGCCCAGGGCGACGGAATGTTTGCCTTCGTCGTACCGGCCTGCAAGCCCTATGAAATCTTCTAGCGTCCTGTTTCACCTGGCCTTTCCGGTGGCCGACATTGCCACGGCGAAGGAGTTTTATGCAGGCGGGTTGGGCTGCCAGCCAGGGCGAGAAACGGCCAATTCGCTCATTCTCAACCTCTACGGCCATCAGCTCGTGGCCCACGCCACCGCTGAAATCACTCCCCAAAAAGGCATTTATCCCCGCCACTTTGGCCTGGTATTTTTGGCCGAGACCGATTGGGAAACGCTGCTAAACCGGGCTAAGGATAAGCAGCTCAACTTCTACCAGGGCGAAAAGCGGCGCTTTGCAGGCAGCACCCTAGAGCACCGCACCTTCTTTTTGCAGGATCCATTTTTTAACCTGCTGGAGTTTAAATACTACTGCCACCCCAGCGCCATCTTTGGCGAGGTTGACCAAAAGCAGGTGGGGGATGCCGAATAATCCGATCCACTGCTGAACCACGATATAAGTTGTTCTCTCTGCATAAGTTGTTCTCTCTGCCCGGCTGTTGCCGTGATAGGTTGAGGATCGGCGCAATGTAAAGGCTATGCATAAAATTCCAGTCACCATCATTACCGGCTTTTTGGGGGCAGGCAAAACTACCCTAATCCGCCAGCTGCTGCAGAACCCTGAGGGTCGGCGCATTGCCGTGCTGGTCAACGAGTTTGGCGAAGTCGGCATCGACGGCGACCTGTTGCGTAGCTGCCAGGTGTGTGACGAAGATGGGGAGGCGATCGCCTCCGAAACCAACATTCTCGAACTCACCAACGGCTGTCTCTGCTGCACCGTGCAGGAGGAGTTCTTGCCCACTATGCAGCAGCTCATGACCCGCCGCGGCCAGATCGACTGCATTGTGATCGAAACCTCTGGCCTCGCCCTGCCCAAGCCCCTGGTGCAAGCCTTTCGCTGGCCCGAAATTCGCACCGCCGCCACCGTTGACAGCGTCATTACCCTGGTCGACGGCGAAGCCCTAGCCGCAGGCGACCTAGTGGGCGACCTACCCGCTCTGGAAGCTCAGCGCCAGGCCGACGACAGCCTCGACCACGAAACGCCTTTAGAAGAACTGTTTGAAGACCAGCTCAACTGCGCTGACCTGGTGCTGTTGACCAAGGTAGATAAGGTGAGTGAGAGCGATCGCACGCGCATCGAAACCTGGCTCACCCAGCAGCTACCCCACTCCGTCAAAGTACTGGGTCTAGCCGGAGGCGAGGGCAGCAGCCCCATTAGTCCCGACCTGCTACTGGGCTTTAACGCCGCCGTCGAAGACAACCTCGACAGCCGCCCCAGCCACCACGACCACGAGCATGATCACGACCACGACGACGATATCGTCGCTATCCCCATCGTGCTCAATCAAAGTTTTGACCCCAAGGCTTTAGTCAAGCGGCTAGAAACCCTCGCCGCCACCCATGAGATCTACCGTATCAAGGGCTTCGTTGATGTTCCTAACAAAGCCATGCGTCTGGTAGTCCACGGCGTTGGTCAGCGGTTTGACTCCTTCTTTGACCGGGCCTGGCAACCCAGTGAGCCTCGCCAAACCCGACTGGTCGTGATTGGTAAGGACCTGGATAAAGAGGTGATTCGGGCTGCGATCGCCGCCTAACCCCTTACCCATACAGCTCTGCCACATACTCCCCGTAGCCGTTGTAGATCACCGTGGGCT
Source organism: Leptolyngbya subtilissima AS-A7 (assembly GCF_039962255.1). Lineage (NCBI taxonomy): Bacteria > Bacillati > Cyanobacteriota > Cyanophyceae > Leptolyngbyales > Leptolyngbyaceae > Leptolyngbya > Leptolyngbya subtilissima. The sequence continues at coordinate 23,752 of NZ_JAMPKY010000002.1, forward strand.
GCTGCTCCCAGGCAAACACTGCCGTCGATTCTCCAATCAACCGCTCTTTAGCCTGCGACCAGCGTGGGTGAGGTACATCGGGCTCTACATTAGCCTCAAACTTATACTCATCGGGGGCTAGCGTATTCCAGTAGGTGGCAGGCTGCTCAGCTACAAACTCAATTTTGACAATCGACTTACCCCCCTTAAACCCATACTTCCAGGGCACCACCATACGAATTGGGGCACCGTGTTGCTTAGGCAGGGTGCGCCCGTAGACACCAACCGCAAAAAAGGCCAAGTCGTTAGCCATTTCCTCCACAGTCAGCCCCTCGGTGTAAGGCCAGGGCAGATTGCGGGCAAAGCCTAGACTAGGACCTGGGCACACCGCAGAGTCGTAGTAGGAAGTAAATTGGACATACCTAGCCGCTGAGTTCGGCTCCACCGACGCCATTAGCGATCGCATCGGAAAACCAATCCAAGGCACAACCATAGCCCAAGCTTCTACACAGCGAAATCGGTAGATGCGCTCCTCCAGATCAAAGCGCTGGGTTAAGTCATCTAGGCTAAAGGTCTGAGGATTTTTGACCAATCCTGTCACCTCTACGCTCCACGGGTCAGTTGGCAGAGCCTGGGCGCTCGCCCAAATATCTTTGCTGCCGCCAAACTCGTAGAAATTGTTGTAGCGGCTGGCATACATTTGCGGCGTCGGCTCTCGTCCAGCATCAGCAAAGGCACCGTTGAGCCTCGCCCCGCTCAGGGGTTCTCCTAAGGTATTCGCCAGGTCTGCGTCCATGGTGGGCGAGCGCTGACAGGCCCCTGCTGAAGCCGCCGCAAACCCAACTCCGGCCCCAATCAGCGACTTCATAAACCGTCGTCGCTGCCAAAACACCCCCTCAGCAGTCACTCGCGACTCTGGTAGCTGCCAGCCGGGGCGAGACCGAAAGAAAACCATAGCGATGAGCTCTAGGATTACAAACTGGCGATCACCAGCCTAAGGCCTATTTTGACATTGCCTTTCCTGCCCTAGATGAATTTGGAGTGAGAAAGGCACCGCTGCACCAGACCTAAACTAAGCATTGACTCCGAACTTATGTAACGCTTCGAGACCCACCCCAGGGAAAACACGGGTCTTTGTTTTAATTGTTCAGGCATAAGTTCAAGACTCAAATTTTAACCAATGACTAGACTTGCCTAGCCACATCCGTAGGAACTGGCAGACTTCGCCAAAAGTTCACAGAGCCATAGAAATTATGTAAACGAGGCTGAAACCATTGGGGAGCAAGGCTTGGCGACCAACAAAATTTGAGGGTAGCACCCCAAATCGGCCTATTAAAGCCTTGGCGAGAAGTACTCAAGCAGGAAGACTTTAGAACAGAATCGCCAGCTCTTATACTGATGGGGCGAGTCCATAGGTATCCGTAGTTACGCCATTGTGGTCACCTCCGTCGGCGCTTAGGCTTATATCACGAGCACACGATCCTGTGATGCACTGCCTTGTCGTTAACAGAGAGCAGCCGGGCGAGAGTAGCAAGGTTTTCTTTGCCGCCTATGCCCCAACTACCTTTGTTACCGTTTAGGGCCTTACCGTCAGGCAGCATAGTTCTCGGTTTACCCAACTGGATTCACCACTTCCTGAGATCGCCATGGTCGCCACTTCCCGATTTCAAGCTAAAGGCAGCACCCTAGAACTGCTGCGGCTCTATCAAAGCAATCCCGATCTCAATTTGCGCAATCAACTGGTGCAGCTCAACATTGGGTTAGTCCGCCGTGAGGCCTACCGTTGGCTGCAACAATCTAACGAAACCTTTGACGACCTCATGCAGGTGGGTAGCCTGGGGCTGATTCGCGCCATCGAACGCTTCGACATGGGCAAGGGCTATGCCTTTAGTTCCTTTGCAATTCCCTACATTCGTGGCGAAATTCAGCACTACCTGCGCGACAAAAGCACCTCTATGCGCATCCCACGGCGGTGGCAGGCACTGCAAAGCCAGTCGGCCCGTGTTATTCGCCAACTGCAAGCCGATCTGGGTCGTCTGCCCAACGATGCCGAAATTTCTGCAGCCCTCGATATCTCGATAGCCGAGTGGCAAGATGTCAAGCTGGCCACTCGCAATCGATCGCTGCTGAGCCTCGACGCCCCAGTACAAGATGAAGAATCAGGCTGTCTAGGCGACCTGTTGCCCGACCTCAAATACAGAAGTTTTCAGCTGGCTCAAGAAGATCAACTTCGCCTTCAGCAGGCTCTGCACCAGCTTGAGAACCGCACCCGCGAAGTGCTGGAATTTGTCTTTCTCTACGACCTTACCCAAAAAGAAACCGCCGAGCGCATGGGGATTAGCGCCGTTACCGTATCGCGCCGGGTGAAGCAAGGGCTCAAGCATTTACAGGTGCTTATGGTGTCTAACGAAGATGAAACCGCCTAAAACGCTCTGCATCCTCGGAATTGAGCTATCGTTTAGGAACATCGGCTCAGGAAGCAAGGAGGCTCAGCAATGGGGGCGATCGCGTTTTTAGTCTTGTTTATTCTTGGCGCTGTGCTGGCTACTGTGGGCAGCCTTGTTGGCGTTGTAGACGCGTTTAAGGTCAGCCCCGTGTGGGGTTTGCTGTCACTGTTTATCCCCTTTGCGCTGCTAGTCTTTTGGGCTAAGTTTCGAGGCCGCAAGTGGGCCCGCAACAGCCTCATGATATTTCTAGGTGGTCTGCTGGCCATGCTGGCGTCAATTCCCTTCTTGGGTAGTTTTATTGCCCAGCGAACCCAGCAGGCTGGTACCCCTGCCGAAGAGAGCATTCCCGCTGAAGAAGTTCCGGTGGAGTCGGTGCCCGTACCTGAGGAGCCGGTAGCTACCCAAGAAGCCTTTGCCGAGCCGCTGGTGCCCGTTGCACCTCAGCTCTCGCCCATTGCTCGGGCTGATTTGATTCAGTCTACCGACCCCAACGAGCGCCTTCAGCAAATTAACAACAGCCGTACCGACCCCTTCGCCATAGTGCCCATACCACCGCCGCCGCCTCGGGTAATTGCCCCACCACCGCCAGTAGGAGGCGCGACCCGTGGCACAGCTACGGCTGGTGCTACTGCGGGTGGTGGGACTGGTGCTACTGCGGCTGGTGGCAGGGCAGGTACTGGTGCTGGTGGCGGCGCTGGGTCCGCTGTGGCTAGAGCTGGTGGCGCTGGTGGCGCAGCTGGTACGACGTCAGGCGGGTCAGGAGCCGCTGCAGGCAACGCTGGTGCTAGACGTTCTGCAACCCCTGCGGCCTTAGCACCTCTGCCTCAACTTCCAAAGCCCGCCCTCGCGGAAGCCGTGCTGGTGACCGGCGTGATGACCATCGGCAACGAAAACTTTGCTGTAGTACAAACCTCGGCTGGTAGTCAGTATGTCAAGGCAGGTCAGCGAGTTTCTAACGGTCAGGTGCTGGTCAAGCGCATTGACATGCGCGGTAGCGATCCGGTGGTGGTGCTAGAAGAAAACGGCATTGAGGTATCGCGCCCAGTGGGTGCTCCGACTGCTACAGCCGAAGAGCCTGCGGCTTAGCTGTTTAATTAAAGCTTGAACAATAGCAAAGCCCGGAGGTGACCCTCCGGGCTTTGCTATTGTTCAGGAGCCTGCACCCCGCAGCAAGTCGTGTCAGAATGTGAATTGCTCGATGTGGTGTGGAATTTTATATGCCGCTTGAAACGGTAATTTGGCAGGGATTGTGGGGTGCGATCGCGATCCTGGTAGCAGAGGCGGTGCGCGATATCTATCACATGGTCAGCCACTACTGGCCGCCCCTCATGCGCCTTCACAACTGGCACCATCGGGCCTACAAAAAAGACTTTAGCCCCGTTAGCCCCGACCTCTATCGCCAGGCTCAGCTCTATAACGACACTCCCGAAGCCATAGTCATGACTGGGGCCCTGGCGGGTCTGGCGATTTCTACTGGCATCTCTGGGCTATGGCTAGGGTCATTGTATGGGCTGGGATTTTTGCTAGCGGCGATCGCGCGATCCCAGGGCTGGCTACTCACCACCGACCTCACCCACGAACCCGGCGAACTCACCACGATTCCCGGCAACTGGTGGGTCAACCGCACCTATCACTGGCGGCACCACTTCGACGACACCAACGCCTACTTCGCCGGCTACTTTACCGGTCTGGATAAGCTGATGGGCACTGCTGTTTCTCTCAAGGGCAAAACCGTAGCGGTCACTGGCGCGTCGGGCACCCTGGGTCGCGCTCTGATCAACGAACTCGTTCGTCAGAAAGCCCGGCCCATTGCCCTGACAACCTCTGCCAACGCTACCTTTGATGAGAACATTCCTTGCTGGCAGTGGCAACCTGGCGCTGAAGCTGACCTGCGCGAGGCGCTCAAGAAGGTGGATATCTTGGTTTTGAACCATGGGCTGAATGTGCACGGCGATCGCACCTCTGAGGCCATTCAAACCTCCCTAGAGGCCAACGCCCTCTCTGGCTGGCGGCTAATGGAGGTCTTCTTCAGCACGGTGGAGACTTCGCCCCAGCGGGCGACCAAGGAAGTCTGGGTCAACACCTCCGAAGCTGAGGTAAACCCGGCCTTTAGCCCGCTATACGAATTGTCTAAGCGACTGATGGGCGACCTGGTTAATCTGCGCCGGCTCGGTGCCCCCTGCGTCGTGCGCAAGGTGATTCTAGGGCCGTTTAAGAGCAACCTCAACCCCATTGGGGTGATGTCTGCCGACTGGATAGCTTGGGCGGTGGTGGCCTTAGCCAAGCGCAACGTACGCAACATCATTGTCACCATCAACCCGCTGACCTACCTGTTGTTTCCGATCAAAGAATTGAGTCAGGGGCTCTACTTCAGACTCTTTACTCGCTCCAGCCAGAGCTGACGACTAGAGGAGCTGCCATCCCTGAGTTATTGATCGGCTGACATAATTTGCCACGGCTGCTGTCTCCAGCCCAGCTGTCGCTTGGCAAAGGCGGTATTGATTTGGGGCATGTGGGCTTCGACTAGCGCTACGGTTTCCTGTACTAAGGATTCCAGGTGAAGCGCTGCGCTCGCGGCCTCTTGGTGAAACAAATCTTCCAGCCGTAGCGCAAGATTTTGAGGGGCAATCTTCATTTGCTCGATCAAGGTGCCCATGCGCTTGAATTGAAACGTTGAGAAGTACAGACGATTCAAGCCCGACAGCACACCGAGAATATTTTGGACGGACTCGACCAGAATTTGGTAGTACCAGAGGGTGGCATCGCGCCGAGCCAGCTTTGGCTGCATGCCCCAAAGAGCAAAAAATTTGAGATGGTGCTCCACCATGGCTTGGGCGAGCTGGTCAGGATACCTAGCTATATTGGCTTTCCACTGCTGGATGAGGGCTTCTCCGTGGAGAGGCATGCCGATTAAGGTGCCATGCAGCATTTTCAGGATGCCGGGTTGAATCTCAAATTTTTCCAGAACGGTGGCCATTTCTGTTTCCCACTGGGCGATCGCCGTATGGGCAAACTGGCATTCAACTCCCTGAATCCGAAAGGTTTCACCAAACGCACCCGATTGGCGATCGCCCAAAAATTCAATCAATTCTGCACCTTGATTGTGCTGCCGTGCCAGAGCCAACTCATCATCGGTGGGCAGCTCATCGTAGTACAGCATCACATCGCAGTCTGAATACTCATCGCACCGTCCCTCTGCCACTGAGCCTGTGACCATAACGGCTTTGGTCTTTGGATTAGCGATGTATGGTTTGACGTTGCGATGGACTAGTTCCAACAGGTATTGCGTTCTATCGGCCATGGCGGCTGAGGCTGAGATCGGGGTATCAACTACTGATCTATTGTGCTGCGATGACTTTTTCTTGGTTTTGAGGAAGCCCTAGCTAGCTGCGGTTAAAAAACTCGACTTGGGGCAGGCGAGGGTCATTGACCATGCCTAGGCCTTGGAAATCCCAGCGGTTAAGCAAGGGTTTGAGGCTAGAGGCGGTGATAGTCTCGATCGCAAATTTGTCGCTCAGCTCGGGGGCGTGGGCGTTGAGATAGCTGAGGGCATCGTAGTCGGCGGTAAACACCAGCAGAAACCCCGTAGGAGGCGGCTGATCGGGGCTACCACCACCGTGGGGACGAGCCACCAGGTAGCTGCCGTCGGCGCGCGCTCGCAGCAAATAGTAGAGCTGAGACACCATATTTTCTCGCCGCCTAGTTAATATCCGACAGGCGAATGCGAGGGTCGACAAAACTCAGCGCCAGATCGGCCAGCAGATTGCCCACAATTAGCAACACCGCTCCCATAATCAGACTCGCCATCACCAAATACAAATCCTGGGCCTGCACCGCTTCGAGGGTCAATTTTCCAAGACCAGGCCAGTTGAAATAGGTTTCAGTGATGAATGCACCACCCAGCAGGCCAGCAAACTCAAAGCCCAGAAGCGTGATCAGCGGGTTGACCGCATTGCGCAGAGCATGGACGTAGACCACCCGATTTTCTGACAGCCCTTTGGCACGGGCGGTTTGAATGTAGTTTTGGCGCAGCACGTCGAGCAGCTGCCCTCGGGTAACCCGCTGAAGACCAGCAAAACTGGTGATACTGAGGGCTAGGGTAGGCAAAATCAGGTGCCAGCCCACATCCACGAGCTTGCCAAACCAGTTGAGGTCGTCGTGAATGATGCTGGTGCGTCCGCCAATGGGAAACAGCGGTGCCACGCTCTGAGCAAAGAACAGCAGCAGCAGGCCAGTCACGATACTGGGCATGCCCTGACCCAAATAGCTCAGCACCCGCAACACGCGATCAGCAGGACGGTTTTGGTTGACCGCGCTGACGATGCCCATGGGAATAGCGATTAGCCAGGTAACCAGAAAAGCCGCGAAAGCGAGCAACAGGGTATTGGGTACCCGCTCCCACAGCAGGTCAACCACTGGGCGCTGGTAGGCAAAGCTGAGGCCAAAGTTGCCGTGGAAGATTACTTGGTAGAGCCAGTTGAGGTACTGCCGCCAGGCTGGCTGATCGAGGCCAAACTGGGCCTCTAGCTGCGCCAGGGTTTCGGGCGAAAACTGCGGGCTCTGGCGATACTGATCGAGAAAATTGCCCGGTGCTAGCTGAATTACAAAAAAGCTTAGGGCCGAGGCCAGCAGCAGCGTTAGGGCAGCCTGCAAGATGCGCTTCAGCACGTAGAGGACGGTTTCACTGTTGGCAAAGACCACCAGACGTTCCCAGGGGCTGATTGAAGGGCGGCGAGGAGTAGAAGACTGGGCCATTCCCAAATGCACAGAGATTAAAGGGTTATCTGTGGTGATTCTAAACCAATCGCGCCCAGCCTTATCGATGCTGACGGTGCTAGGCGCGATCGCACCTAACAAAACTGATACTTACCCGACTACTTTGCAACGTTAGATTGCTGAATTGAACCCACTAGGGTGGCCATCATCTTTGATGTTTATATTCCCCCTCAAAAGGCAACGCTCAACACCATGCCTTTGACCGGCTCAGACCGAATTTTGCTACACCCCAAAATCATTTGGCAGTCCCGAAATTGAACTCCGATCAAAACTAATCTTTTCTCAGGACCTACCTATGACAGCCCTTGAAGCCCCCCCAACCAAAACTAACAGTCTGGTTTTAACGGCCCCGCTGTCGGGGCTGGTGGTTCCGATAGACACCGTGCCTGACCCAGTATTTGCGCAAAAGATGGTGGGCGATGGCGTGTCTATTGATCCAACCAGTCAGGTGCTGCTAGCCCCCTGCGATGGGGATATTTTGCAAATTCATAGCGCTAGTCACGCAGTCACGGTGAAGACCGCCGAGGGCATTGAGATTTTGATGCACATTGGGCTGGATACCGTAGCTCTAAAGGGTGAGGGGTTTACGGCCAGGGTAAAGGTGGGCGATCGCGTTAAATCCGGCGACATCCTAATTGAGTTCGACGCCGACTATATAGCGCTCCACGCCCGCAGCCTGCTGACCCAAATTGTGGTGACCAACAGCGATCGCGTGGCCGAGTTTAGACCCGCTAACGGTATGGTCAACGCCGCCCGCAATATGGTGCTGGAGCTGGTGCTAGTGGGGGAAACAACCGCTAGCAAGGCCGAGACCGGGGACACGGTGACCTCCGAAGCCATTGTCATTCCCAACCCGGTGGGGCTGCATGCCCGACCGGCGGCGGTGCTGGCTCAGCTAGCGAAAAAGTATCAGTCGGCTATTCGCCTGCATCGGGGCAGCGACAGCGCCAACGTCCGCAGCGTGGTCGCAATTATGGGGTTGGAGATCGGTCGGGGTGAGACGGTGACGCTGGAGGCGACCGGGGCCGACGCAGCCGCGGCGATCGCAGACCTGTCCACAGCCCTGCGGGATGGCCTGGGCGAAGAGGGTGCCGCTCCCGTGACCACCGCTGCCGCCAGTGTTGCCCAAGCCGACATTTCCGCCCCGGCCCCGCGACCCAAGAGCGACAACCCCAATATCATTCTGGGCGTGGCCGCCTCGCCTGGGGTAGCGGTGGGCAACACCTACCGTCAGCAGCGACAGGCCCTGCGCGTTGACGAAACCGCAGACAGTCCGAAGGATGAGCACCGCAAGCTTGCCAGAGCGATCGACCAGGCGGCGCTCGAAATCGAGAGTCTGCGCGCCAAGGTGCATGGCCAGGGCGACCCCAGCAAAGCCGCCATCTTCGCCGCCCACCAAGAACTGCTGGAAGACCCAGAACTGATGGATAGCGCCACTAGCACCATCGACCAGGGCAAGAGCGCCGCCTTTGCCTGGCAGGAGACCTACACCACCCAGGCTGACCAGCTGGCCCGGCTCAAGAGCGAGCTGCTGGCCCAGCGGGCCAACGATTTGCGCGATGTGGGCGATCGCGTGCTCCGCATTCTCACTGGGGTCAAAGCAGAGGCCCTGGTTTTGCCCGCCAACACTATTTTGCTGGCCGAAGACCTCACCCCGTCGGATATGGCCAACCTTGACCCGACGCGGGTGGTGGGCTTTGCTACGGTGGCGGGTGGGGCTACCTCTCACGTAGCAATTTTGGCAAGGTCGATGGGCATACCGGCGATCGCCGGCATCGAACCCCGCATTCTTGACCTGGCCGATGGCACCCCGATAATTCTCGATGGCACCAAGGGCCGGGTGAGGCTCAATGCCTCCGTAGGCGAGCTAGAGCAAACCCAGCATCGCATTGCCCGCCAAAAGGCCAAGCAGGCAACGGATCTGGAGCATGCCTTTGAGCCGGCCATCACCCAGGATGGGCAGCAGATTGAGGTGGTCGCCAACATCGGCAGCCAAAAAGATGCTGAAGCCTCGCTCAAGGTCGGCGGCGAAGGGGTCGGTCTGCTCAGAACAGAGTTTGTCTTTATGGAGGCCAGTTCAGCCCCCACTGAAGATGAGCAGGAGGCGATCTATGCCAGCATTTTGCGGGTGCTGGGCGATCGCCCCATGATTATTCGCACCCTGGATGTGGGCGGCGATAAGCCTCTGCCCTACCTACCCATGGCCCACGAAGAGAATCCTTTCCTAGGCGAGCGGGGCATTCGTCTCGGCTTCGATCGCCCCGAGCTGATGCGCACTCAATTTCGCGCCATTCTCAGAGCCTCCACCGCAGGCAAGGCGCGGGTGATGTTCCCCATGATTGCCCGCATGGAGGAGTGGGAGATGGCCAAGGCGGTAATGGAAGAAGAGCGCCAGAAGCTGGGCGTGCCGCCCATCGAGATCGGCATCATGGTTGAGGTGCCGGCTGCCGCTGTGTCCGCTGAGCGGTTTGCAGAACAGGTGGACTTCTTTTCCATTGGCACCAATGACCTGACTCAATACACCTTGGCAATGGATCGCGGCCATCCCAAGCTGGCCCCCTATGTGGATGCCCTTAACCCCAGCGTGCTGCGCATGATCGACCTGACAGTGCGAGGGGCTGACAAGCACGGCAAATGGGTAGGTGTCTGCGGCGGCATGGCGGGCGACCCCCTAGCCGTTCCTATTCTGATGGGCCTGGGCGTAAAGGAACTGAGCGTCAGCGTGCCAGTGATTCCAGCGGTGAAGGCCCAGGTACGGGCTTTGAGCTATTCCCACTGTCAGGAGTTGGCGCAGCAGGCGTTGAATTTGGATTCTGCCGCCCAAGTGCGCAATCTGGTGCCCCTAGAAGAGGCGTAGGGTGCATTCGGCGGTAAGGGTTGCGATCGGTGTCATTCCACCCTTGCCCCGCCAATGCACCATCTTCAAGAACCCAAAGCACCGTAGGGTGGGCACCGCCCACCATGAACTATGAGGTATTCAGGTCAATTGCTCGCAGAAAAGCGTGGCGCACAGCTAGGGACGAAAGCCAAGCCCACCGCCGGGGCCATTTCGCTGGCCCCAGACCCCCAGCTTCGCGCGTCCTTCGGCCTACGAGAAAGACGTTCCGCCGCCCTTCACTCCACGGAAAGGATGAATTGATCATCGGTTTAAACCTCTGTTCTGCCAACCAATCGGGAAGAAACATAAACCCCGCTGTGTAAGCCCCTTTTCTTAACTCCATCACCCATCCACCCCCTACCCCCTTACCCATCCACCCCCTACCCTCCTACCCCCAACCCGTTCACCTCCTATGAAAATCAAAGAAACCTGGAACCACGCCTTCGGGCTGCTGCAAAAAATGGGGAAGTCGCTCATGCTTCCCGTGTCGGTGCTGCCGGTAGCGGGCCTGCTGCTGGGTCTGGGCAGCGCCCGTCTGATCGAGCTTCAGCAAATTGAGCAGGGCGTTCTCACCGACCCGAAGTTTTGGTGGCTGCCGGAGTGGCTGGCCGCCATTATGAAAACGTCTGGGGACGCCATTTTCGCTAGTCTGCCGCTGATTTTTGCGATCGCCGTGGCGATCGGCTACACCGGCAACGATGGCGTCTCGGCCCTGGCCGCCACCGTTGGCTTCGTGGTATTTCTCGCCACCCTAGGCACCGTCGCCCTCGGCATGGGGTTGGAGACCAAGACGGTGCTGGGCATCCCCACGCTAGATACGGGGGTGTTTGGCGGCCTGATTATGGGCTGCATCGCCGCCTATATGTTCAACAAATTCTTTCGCATTAGCCTGCCACGCTACCTAGGCTTTTTTGCCGGCAAGCGGTTTGTCCCGATCATCACGGCATTTGCCGCTATCTTGACTGGACTGGTGATGAGTGTGGTTTGGCCGCCCATTGGGGCTGGCATCAACAGCTTTGCCCAGGCGGCAGCAGAGGGCGGCAACGTGCCGCTGACCGTGGCCCTCTATGGCTTCATCGAGCGCCTGCTAATTCCCTTTGGTCTGCACCACGTCTGGAACGTGCCTTTCTTCTTTGAGATTGGCTCATTCCAAGACCCAATTACTGGGGAAACCGTGCGGGGCGACATTGCTCGCTTCTTTGCGGGAGATCCGACGGCGGGAATTCTGGGCGGGGCCTACTGGTTCAAGATGTTTGGGCTGCCGGCGGCAGCGATCGCCATCTGGCACAGCGCCAAACCCAAAAACCGCAAGCAGGTCGGCGGCCTGATGATTTCTGCCGCTTTAACCTCGTTCTTGACCGGCATTACCGAACCGATTGAGTTCTCGTTTTTGTTCGTAGCCCCTCAGCTGTTTGCCATTCACGCCGTACTGGCTGGGTTCGCCGACTGGCTGTTCGTCACCCTGGGCGGACGCATGGGCTTCACCTTCTCCCACGGGCTGATCGACTTTGTGCTGTTTAACAGTCTAGGAACGCGGGTGTGGTTAATCCCGGCCCTAGCCCCGGTGTTTGTCGCCTTGTACTACTTCATCTTTCGCTTTGCCATTCGCCAGTTCAACCTCATGACCCCAGGCCGCGAAGAGGATGTAGATACAGATGAGTCCACCACCGCCATTACCGGAGACAAAGCCGAAATGGCAAAGGCCTTGGTGCTGGCCTTTGGCGGTCGCAGCAATATCAAAAACTTGGATGCCTGCATTACCCGTCTGCGGATCAGCGTGGATGATATGGCGAAGGTCAACGTCCCCCGCCTAAAGGCCCTAGGAGCCTCTGGGGTTTTGCAAATGGGGCAAAATGCCCAGGCTATTTTTGGCCCCCAGTCTGATAACCTCAAGACCGACATGGCCGACTACCTCAAAACCGCCGGTCCCGAGGCCGACATTGTGGAAGTACCTGCCACAGGCTTTGTGAATGAAACCACCCCCGATCCGGTCAAAATTTCCTTTGACCCCCAAGCGGCCCAAAAAGCCGAGGCCACGATCGCAGCCTTGGGCGGTGCCAACAACATTCGCACCGTTGACTCCGTCGCTCTGACCCGCCTGCGGGTAGAAGTCACCGACCCCGCTGCCATTGACGAAACTGCGCTCCAAGCTGCTGGAGTGCAAGGCATCATGCGGCTACAGGATGACGTGCTGCACTTGGTAACTGGGCTCAACGCCGACCAGTATGCCGATGAAATCGCTCAGCGACTAGCGGCCAAGGTGTAGGTTCATCTGTTTGATCATTAGGGCGTAGAGGTTTGCGATCGCCCCTACCGCCCTACAACATTCATAGCGAATGAGCGTTTCATCAACCGCAATAGCGCTAGGGGCCAGGGGACTGGCGCAGCACAAATCGCCACAAAAAACCCCAGCCGTCCAAAGCTGGGGTTATTAGGTTAAATGGCTGATTCAACGATTTGATTTAAGGTTTTGATTTAACGGCTTGATTTATGGAAATGCGTTAGTGGTGCTTTTGTTCTAGTCATGAACGTTATCTTTTGGGCTTAACCCGCCAGCATCAGTCAGTGAACTATGACATTGTCAACACTGCATAAAGTTTATGTTAGCTCAACATTGACCGCCGTTACACAGACTACGTTTAAGTAAATTGTGGAGCAGCGTTGCCGCGATCTGTTTAACCTTCACCGAGCGCAAAGAAACCGACCTATCTCAACCTTTTTAGGGGCTATAGAGCAGTGGTCTGCCAGTTTTTTATCGGTGATTGTTACAGCTTAGAGTGAGTAAAACTCCTAACCAATTTCGCGAGCGGCATTGTAAATCGCTTCGTTAGCCTGCACCGATTTCTGCAAATTTACCACCGGGCGCGGATAGTCAACACCGAGGATAACCCCAAAGCGCTTTTGCTCCACCGGCTGAAGTTTCCATGGCTCGTGCACCTTAGCCGCAGGGACATCTGCTAATTCCGGCAGCCAGTGTTTCACGTAGAGGCCGTCGGGGTCATAGTCCTTCGACTGTTTAGGAATATTGAAATAGCGAAAGCCCCGCGCGTCGTTGCCAACTCCGGCGGTGTAATTCCAGTTGCCGTAGTTGCTGCAGGGGTCGTGGTCGACCAGCAGCGACTCAAACCACTCGGCCCCCATACGCCAATCAATGCCCAGGTTTTTGGTGAGAAAGCTAGCCACATTCTGCCGCCCTCGGTTCGACATAAACCCAGAGTGGGCCAGCTCGCGCATGTTGGCATCCACCAGGGGAAAGCCGGTTTCGCCGTTGCGCCAGGCGTCAAAGCGAGGCCAGTCCTGCTTCCAGTCGATCAGCAGCCCCCGCAGACCAGAGGGGTAAAACACTTTGTTGCCGTGCTTGGCGCAGATCAAGCGAAAGTAGTCGCGCCACAGCAGTTCAAAGACCAGCCAGTAGGTGGAGTCGTTGCGAATGCGCTCCGCTTCATAGTCTTGCACCGTCTCGTACACCCGCCGGGGTGACAGGCAGCCCATCGCTAACCAGGCCGACAGCTTAGACGAGTAGTCGGCTCCCACCATGCCGTTGCGGGTCTGCTTATAGGTCTTGAGGCAGTCTGCATCCCACACATAGTGGTTGAGGCGTGCTAAGCCAGCCGTTTCGCCCCCCTCGAAAGTGAGCACGGCGCGGCTGTCAGGCTTTGAGGCCTCTAGGCCAAAGTCCGCTAGGGTGGGCAGAGTGCCGGGATTGACCTGAGGCAGGGGCAACAGTTTCGGGGGCGTGGGTAGAGCCACATCCACCGTGCTGTGCTGTTCCACTTTTTTACGAAACTGAGTAAACACCTCTGGCAGGCGATCAATGGCAAAGGGCAGTTTGTCGGGATGGTAGAGGGTGGCCCCCCAGTACACCTCCGTTTTGCAGCCCATGGCCGCCAGCTTGGTTTCCACCGCCTGCTCCACCCGCAGTTCTTCAGCGGTGACTTCCTCGTGCCAGTAGACGGCCTCAACGCTGTGGGCCTTCACCAGTTCTGAAATCACGTCTTCGGGCTGGCCCACGCGCACAACGAGGTCGCTGCCCAGGGCTTGGAGCGATCGCCGCAAATCGGCCACACTCTCTAGCAAAAACTGCGCCCGATAGGCTCCTGTTTTAGGAAAACCAAAGGCGGTCTGGCCAAACTGACGCGGGTCAAAACAGTAGAGAGGAATGATCGGCTGCCCGGCCCGCAACGCCTCGTCGAGAGGCTGGTGGTCATAGAGGCGGAGGTCGTTGCGAAACCAGACAAGGGTGGGCATGGAAGAGTGGGGAGTGATGGAGTGATGGGGAAGGGAGGATACAGTCGGCGGTTGAGGATTGAGCTAAAACCTCTGGCCTTAGTTCCGCCAACGCCCACTGATGGGTTAGTCGGCAGTTATTCGCTGAGCGGAGAATTCCTTTATTAAGTATTCTAAAGAACTATCAATTGCCGTGCAGGAGATTTGCATCTATGGCCATCAAAGTGGGTGATGTCGCCCCTGATTTCACGCTGCCCAACCAAGCGGGCGAGACCGTCACCCTAAGAAGCTTTCGGGGGCAGCGGGCGGTGGTGCTGTACTTTTATCCCAAAGATGACACCCCTGGCTGCACCGTAGAATCGTGCTCGTTTCGCGACAGCTATGAAGATTTTGTCGCCGTAGGGGCTGAGGTGATCGGCATCAGCAGCGACTCGCCCGACTCGCACAAAGCCTTTGCCAGTAAGCACAATCTGCCTTTTACCCTAGTCAGCGATCGCGGCTCTGCGGTGCGCAAAGCCTACGGCGTACCCGCCACCCTGGGGCTACTGCCCGGTCGAGTTACCTACATCATCGACAAAGACGGCAAGGTACGGCATATTTTTAATTCCCAATTCAACCCCAAGGGCCATGTAGACCAGGCCATGGGCATGCTCAAAACCCTACAAACCGCCTGATATGGAACTTCAACCCGAGCACTACGAATTGGCGATCTCCCTATCGGCCATCGAAGGGGCGATGGCCGGTCTTTGGTATCCCAGCGAAAGCGATGCCTTGGTTTCCCTAGTGATCTATGCCGACCCCCTGCCCAGCACCGAAGCTCTGGCTCAAAAGCTGGCGGGCGAGGAGAGCCTCGAAATTCGGCCCGCTGAAACGTTTTTTCGGCCAGTGCTCAACAACCCCTACTGGGCCAGTGAGCAGGGCGGCCACCTGGCGCAAAAATTTGCCAATCTTCGCGATGTGCTAGAAACCCACTTGGAAGACCTCCACAGCATTCGCGTAGGCCAAAGCAATGTGACGGTATACCTGCTGGGGCGGCATTCTAGCGGTTGCTTCCTAGGGGCATGCACCCACGTTGTAGAGACGTAGCCACTCCGGTCAGATGACGGTAGCCTAACGGTAGCAACCAAGGCAAGGCATCTATGGCTTTTCAAACCCCAGACTGGGTGAAGCACGCGGTCTTCTACCAGATTTTTCCCGACCGGTTTGCCCGGACCCAGCAGCATCTCGATGACCCAGCGATGGCCGTGACGCTAGAGCCGTGGGAATCGCCGCCGACACCCTTTGGCTACAAGGGCGGAGACCTCTGGGGGGTAGCCGAAAAACTCGACTATTTGGCAGATCTGGGAGTTACTGCCATCTACATGACGCCGATTTTCCAGTCGGCTTGCAACCACCGCTACCACACCCACGACTATTACCAGGTCGATCCGCTGCTGGGGGGCAATCCGGCTTTTTTTGACCTGTTAGAAGCCGCCCACGCCAAAGACATCAAGGTGGTGTTAGACGGGGTATTTAACCACTGTAGCCGGGGCTTTTTCTTCTTTAACGACATTCTCGAGAACGGCCCCAACTCCCCCTGGCTAGAATGGTTTGAGGTGGGGGGCTGGCCCCTGTCAGCCTATGACGGGTCACAGCCCGCTAACTACCGCAGCTGGGTAGATAACCGAGCCCTGCCAGCTTTCAAGCACGACCACCCAGCGGTGCGCGAATACCTGATGCGGGTGGGTGAGTACTGGGTGCGCCAAGGCATCGATGGCTGGCGGCTCGATGTGCCCTTTGAGATCAAAACCGAGGGCTTTTGGCAGGAATTTCGCGATCGCATCAAGGCCATCAACCCTGAGGCCTACATTGTGGGCGAGGTGTGGACTGACGCTAGCCAGTGGCTCGACGGCACCCAGTTTGACGGGGTAATGAACTACCTGTTCACTGGGCCAACGATGGCGTTTACGGCGGGCGATCGCATCCGCATGGATCTAGTCGAAAAGCCCCACTACTATCCCTACCCTGCCCTGGATGCGGCAGGCTATGGCGAAAAAATTCAGCAGCTGCTCAAGCTCTACCCCTGGGAGATTCAGCTGACCCAGCTCAACCTGCTCTCTAGCCACGATGTCGCCCGCATTCACTCGGTGGTCAACGGGGATGACGCCAGCATGGTGCTCTCCACCCTGCTGTTGTTTACTTTCCCGGGGGCGCCAAGCGTTTACTACGGGGATGAGGTGGGTTTACCGGGTGAGCTCGACCCCGACTGCCGCCGCACCTTTCCCCCTGAAAAGGAGTGGCACCTCGACCTGCTAACCATTCACCGAGAGCTGATTGCGCTGCGCCACCGGCACGCCGCCCTACGCATCGGCACCTACGACGTGCTGCACGCCGAGGGTCAGGTCTATGGGTTTAGCCGCACGCTGGGAAGCGATCGCATCATCGTCGTCCTCAACGCTGGTGAAGGGAGCGCGCTCCCAATTGCGACCGATACCTTAATCTCTCAGGGGCAAACCGTCCACGAAGTCTTCAGCTACCACGGGGCGACCTGGGCCCAGGACAGCCTAACGCTGCCCTCGCGATCGGCGGTGGTGGTGACGGTAGAGTAAGGCAAAAAGAATCCTATCGGCCCTGGATCAGGACAATTGCCTGATCCAGGGCCATCGACCGGAGCGTTTACCCGCCGCGACGCTGGCGAATTTGGGTGATAAAAAACTCTTCTAGCGTTGGGCGAGTCTGCTGTAAGGCAATCAGATGCCCGCCCACCAAGGGAATCTGCTTGGCGAACTCGTAGGGGTCGCCTTTGACATGGCCTTGCCAAAGATCGCCCTGCACCGTCATCGGCTCGAGCCAGAGCTCTAGCTCGGCGATACGCCCGCTGCGACCTTTGGCTACATATTGGTCGGCGGTGCCCAGCAGCTGGTCTAGACTACCGTTGGCGATCAGCTCACCCTGATCGAGAATGGCGATGCGATCGCAAATCACCTCCACATCCGACAAAATGTGGCTATTAAAGAAAATCGTCTTGCCCTCCCGCTTCAGGGCCAAAATAATTTCTCGCACCTGAAAGCGCCCAGTGGGGTCAAGCCCCGACATTGGCTCATCGAGAAACACCACGTCTGGGTCGTTCATCAAGGCCTGGGCCATGCCCACTCGCTGGAGCATCCCTTTTGAGTATTGGCGCAGCTGCTTTTTCTTTGCCGCTTCTTGGGGTAGGCCCACCAGATCGAGCAGCTCGACAATGCGGCGCTGCTGGGCTGCCCGCGACAGACCAAATAGACCGGCGGTATACTGCAAAAACTCCCAGCCGGTCAAAAAGTCGTAAAAGTAAGCATTTTCAGGCAGATAGCCGATGCGCTGTTTGACCGCGCTGTCGCCCAAAGCATGACCCAGCAGCGTGGCCTGGCCCGCCGTCGGGCGAATAATGCCTAGCAAAATCTTCAAGAGCGTAGTCTTACCTGCCCCGTTAGGGCCCAGCAGACCAAAGGTCTCACCCTGGTAAACCGTGAGAGAACACTGCTTGAGGGAAGTCACTCGCTGGTTAAGCCAAAACCCAGTGCGATAGGTTTTACCTAGCCCCTCGGTCTGCACCACAGCGGCGCGATTGTCTGGCAGACGGTTGTCTAGCTGGATAGGATCAATCGGTAACAATGGAGCGCTCATAGAAACCGTGCGAAGACCAAATAGACGACAATCATTAAAGGACTCATCCTTAGAATACCCTTCGAAAACCTCTCCCTTGCCAGGGGCCGATTCAGCTCTCGTTGTGTCAGGCTGAACACATGAGGCCAGTGTCTTATGGCCTGTACGTTAAGACAGGCTTCGCAGGGAATACGCTGAGCTGAGGTCTCATTTACTCCTTAAATTGATAAATTGCTCCTAAGTTACTCTATGGCTCGCTTTAAGATAGATCGTTCAAAACTGGTAGCGGTGATCACCGGGGTAATCTCCCTGCTGCTAGCGGTTGGTTACCTTGTGCTAGTTCAAATTCTGGACTTTCGCGGCGACATGGTGCCCGCTCCCCTGTCTACCCTGATAGGGGTGGTAGAGCCAGCTCTGGAACTCATCACCTAGGGCTTTGCAGAGGTTATAGCAATGGTTGAGCGGTCTGTCGGCCCCAAAGCTGAGAGCGGCAGGGCAATCGTTGCTGGGTTAAGCCTAGGTAATCGGATACCTCTCTTGGTATTCTATAGGGCGCCTAGGCAGTCCTCGTCTACCGCTGGCAGGGGTACTCCTCCTTTAAGTTTTTCAGGGCTGTGGATATGTTGAAACGAACACTGAACCAGACGTCGCTACAGCCCTTGACAACGATCGCAACCTTTGTGGAGCTATTGGCCTGGCGAGCTGAGCAGACTCCCAAGGGCATAGCCTACCGTTTTTTGGCGGAGGGCACCCCTGAGACCGCCCAGACGATTACCTACAGCGCTCTGCAACAGCGGGCCCAAGCCATTGCAGTACTGCTCCAAGACCTCAACTGCCGAAACCAGCCGGTGCTGCTGCTCTACCCCGCTGGGTTAGATTACATTGCCGCATTTTTTGGCTGCCTCTACGCCGGGGCGATCGCTGTTCCTGCCTACCCCCCCCGCCCTAACCGCTCTTTAGATCGCATCCAGGCCATGGTGCAGGATGCTGGGGCCACCGTAGCTCTGACCGACAGCGCCACCCTGCAAAAGCTGGAGCGGCGATTGGCCGAGACCCCCCGGCTGCGATCGCTCTACTGCCTCAGCACCGACGGCCTACAAGCCGATCTGGCCCAGCAGTGGCGGCCTCCGACCATCCAAGCCGACACCCTGGCCCTGTTGCAATACACCTCGGGGTCAACGGCCTTGCCCAAAGGGGTGATGATCAGCCACGACAACCTGCTGCACAACTCTGAGCTGATTGGCCGCTGCTTTGGCAACACTGCCGCCAGTCGGGGGGTTTCCTGGCTACCGCCTTACCACGACATGGGGCTGGTGGGGGGTATTTTGCAGCCGCTGTACGTTGGTGCCGAGATGACCCTGATGGCCCCGGTTTCGTTTTTACAGCGACCGGTGCGCTGGCTAGAGGCGATTTCCCACTACCAGGCCACGACCAGCGGCGGGCCAAACTTTGCCTACGACCTGTGCGTCCGCAAAACCACTCCCGAGCAGCGGCGTGCCCTTGACCTCAGCCCTTGGCAGCTGGCCTTTAGCGGGGCCGAGCCAGTACATCAGGCTACCCTGGCCCAATTCGCGGCAGCCTTTGCCCCCAGCGGCTTTCGTCCCCAAGCCTTTTATCCCTGCTACGGTATGGCCGAAACCACCTTGCTGGTCACTGGCGAGGCTGTGCAGGGCGAGCCCAAACACCTCATTCTCAAGGCCGCCGACCTGCAGCAAAATCAGGTCACGTTGGTCTCTGCCACCGATGCCGACGCAGCTCGCCCCATTGTCAGCTGTGGCCCCCCGGCCATCCCTAATCAGGTGACTATTGTGGATCCCGACAGCCACCGGCCCTGCCCCCCCCACACCATCGGCGAAATTTGGGTGCGCTGGTCGCGCAGTATTGCCCAAGGCTATTGGCGGCGAGAGGTCGCTACCCAAGAAGCCTTCCAAGCTAACCTGGCCGACGGGACTGAGGGGCCATTTTTGCGCACGGGCGACCTGGGGTTTCTCCATGGCGATGACCTCTACGTCACCGGCCGGTTAAAGGATTTGATCATCATTCGGGGCCGTAACCACTATCCCCAGGATATTGAGGCCACAGCGGAACAGGCCCATCGAGCCCTGCGCCAGGGCAGCGGAGCCGCTTTCTCAGTTATGGAGCATGACACTGAACATTTGGTGATCGTCCATGAACTGGAGCGCAGTGCCCTGCGCACCGCTGACCCTGAGGCAATTTTTGCTGCCCTGCGCCGTCGGGTGGCCGAGGACCACGACTTGCAGATAGGGGCGATCGCCCTGCTCAAGCCCAACGCCCTGCCCAAAACCTCTAGCGGCAAGGTGCAGCGCCACCTATGCCGGTCGATGTTTTTAGCTGGTCAGTTTGACGTGGTCTACGGCTGGCCTACGGCAGAGACCAGTCAGGCCTTGGCGAGCGCTGAAGCCCCAGTCGACAACGATGACGAGGCGATCGCTGCGGAAAACTCAAGTCAGCCTGAGGTAGACGCAAAGTCACTTGCCGTAGCCAGCCCAGCCAGCCCGGCAGCATCGCCTTTAAACCCCGATGCGATCGCCGATTGGATGCTGAGCTGGCTAGCCAACGCCCTAAACGTGCCCAAGCACACCCTAAATGTGCGCCAACCCCTGGCCGAGCATGGGCTTGACTCCTTGGCGGCAGTTGAGCTGGCCGAAGCTCTGGAATCGACCCTGGGAGTGTCCCTATCACCTACCCTGGCCTATGAGTACCCGACCATAGAGGCGCTGTCGATTTATCTGGCCACGGCCCAGGACCGTGCTACTGTAGCCACTCCACTGGTCGAGGCTGTTGACCATAGGGAATTGGAACAAATCGTAAGAGAATTAGAATTGTTGTCTGATGCAGAGGTGCAAACCCTGCTGGGCAGACAGAGTCATTAATTAGTGGAGCGTGGGAGTTAGCCCGTGGAGGATCTCGCAAGGCGAATTAGCAGCCTTTCCCCAGAGAAACGGCTGCTGTTAGAGCTACAGTTGCAGCGCAAACGAGGGCTACCAGAACCCATTGCCATAGTGGGGATGGCCTGTCGGTTGCCGGCAGCGCCTAATCTGCAAGCTTATTGGCGGCTGTTAACCGAGGGGCGAGACGCCATTCGGAAGGTGCCTGCGGATCGCTGGGATGTCGATGCGTTCTACGATGCCGACCCCCAGGCCCCGGGCAAAACCTACTGTCGCTGGGGCGGGTTTTTAGACGGAGTTGATCAGTTCGACCCAGCATTTTTTGGCATTACCCCCCGTGAAGCTCCCTACATTGACCCCCAGCAGCGGCTGTTTTTAGAAAGCGTCTGGGAGGCCCTAGAGGATGCTGGAATTGTGCCCCAGGCCCTGAGTGGGCAACCAGTAGGGGTGTTTGCGGCGACCTCGACCTTAGACTATGGCCAGATGCTGTTGCAGGGGCCAGAGGTGGTGGGCACCTATACCGCCACAGGTCTAGCCTCGACGATGGTGGCCAATCGGGTATCCTACCTGCTCAACCTGCAAGGCCCGAGTCTGACCGTTGATACGGCCTGCTCGTCATCGCTGGTAGCGGTGCATTTGGCCTGCCAAAGTCTGTGGAATGGGGAAAGTAACTTAGCCCTGGCCGGGGGCGTTAACCTCATGCTGACCCCCACCGTTACTGTAGGCTTCAGCAAATTGACGGCGCTGTCTCCCGAGGGACGGTGCAAAGCCTTTGATGCGGCAGCTAATGGTTTTGTGCGCTCAGAAGGGGTGGGCACCGTGGTGCTCAAACGCCTGGGTCAAGCCTTGGCCGACGGCGATCGCATTTACGCCCTGATCCGCGGCAGCGCCACCAATCAGGATGGCCGCACCAATGGCCTCACTGCTCCCAACCCAGCCGCCCAGGAAGCGGTGGTCAAGACCGCCTACGAACGGGCGGGCATTCCCCTCAACCAGGTGGACTACATTGAGGCCCACGGCACTGGCACTCTGCTGGGTGACCCCATTGAAGCCAAAGCCTTAGGGAACGTGTTTGGCCCCTTTCGGCAACTGGAGCAGCCGGTGCGGCTCGGCTCAGTAAAAAGCAATATTGGCCATACCGAGGCGGCGGCGGGCATCGCTAGTTTGATTAAGGTAGCCCTGTGCCTGAGGCACCGCACCCTGGTGCCCAGCCTGCATTTCCACACCCCCAACCCCTACATTCCCTTTGACCAACTGCCCCTGCGGGTGCAGCAACAGCGCGAACCCTGGGTCGAGGCCGAAAATATGGCGATCGCCGGGGTAAGTTCCTTTGGCTTTGGCGGCACCAACGCCCACGTAGCCCTCCAGGCCGCCCCTATTTTTACCGCCGACCCAGTAGCTGATCGGCCCCTGCACCTGTTTTGCCTGTCGGCGCGATCGCAGCCCGCCCTGCAAGCCTATGCCCAAGCCATGGCCACGGCCCTCACCCAGATGCCCCAGGCCAATCTGGGCGACCTCTGCCACACCGTTAATGCTGGCCGCACCGCCTTCGAGCATCGTCTCGCCCTCCTCGTCAAAGATCTTCCTTCCCTAGTCACGGCTCTCGAGCAATACTCTCCCCTACTTCCCCCCCCTACCCATCCTTCCACCTCCCCCGGCGTCGTCTTCCTCTTCACCGGCCAAGGCTCGCAATATGTCGGCATGGGTCGGCAGCTCTACGACACCCAGCCGGTGTTTAAAGCCGCCATTGACCTCTGCGACGAACTGCTGCAACCCTACTTAGAGCTGTCGCTCCAGAGTGTTTTGTTTGGCGAAGACGGCCTTGAGGAAGACTCCCCCACGGCCCCCCTGCACCAAACCGGCTACACCCAGCCCGCCCTGTTCGCCTTGGAATATGCTCTGGCCCAGCTCTGGCTATCCTGGGGCATTCGTCCGGCGGCGGTGATGGGGCACAGCGTTGGAGAATATGTGGCCGCCTGCGTGGCCGGAGTCTTTAGCTTAGAAGACGGCCTGCGGCTGATGGCCTTGCGGGGTCGGCTGATGCAGACCCTACCCGCCAATGGCGGCATGGTGGCGGTGTTTGCTGATGCCGATACGGTAGCAGCAGCTCTGCCTCCCACAGTTTCTTTAGCCACCCTCAATGGCCCAGACAACAGTGTTATCGCCGGGCTCCAGAGCGATCTAGAGACCGTAGTAGAGGACCTCCACGCCCAGGGTATTCGCACCAAACCCCTCCAGGTGTCCCACGCCTTCCACTCAGCTTTGATGGATCCTGTCCTCAATGTGTTTGAGCAGAGCGCCCAGGGCATTCGCTTCCACGCCCCAACCATACCCCTGGTTTCTAACCTGACCGGAGAGTTTGTCGGCTCCGATTTGCCGCTGGATGCCCGCTACTGGCGACGCCATGCTCGGCAGCCCGTGCGGTTTGCCGATGCGATCGCCACCCTACACCAGGCGGGCTATACCCAGTTCTTAGAAGTTGGTCCCTATCCAGTGCTCAGCGCTATGGGAAAACGCTGTGTGGCCCACAGCCATCACACCTGGCTGCCCTCCCTGCGCCGGGGGCAGTCAGACTGGCGCACCTTGCTCACCACCTTGGGCCACCTCTACCAGATGGGCCTCGCCATCGACTGGGCTAATTTCGATCGCCCCTACCAGCGCCAGTGGCTGTCCTTGCCCACCTACCCCTTCCAGCGCCAGCGCTACTGGATTGATCTGGCATTGCCCGACCGTGCCGCTGCTGCAGCGGTGATCGACGGCGCTCCCGAGCCCGTTCCCAGTGCCGCCTATAGACTGACTTGGCAGCCCCAGACGATCGCCGCCGCCCCTCGTGCCGATGGAGACAATTGGCTGATCTGGGGAGCCAACGATGCCCTGTGGACCAACCTCAGCCAGGCCCTACAGAAACGAGGAGTTACGCCAATTCGGGTTTCGGCGGGCGATCGCTTTGTCACTCTTCAGCCGGACCACTACCAGGTCTTGCTGACCTCAGATCAACCCTTCCATCCCTTGCTGGAGGCGTTAAAACCCCAAGCTATTACCACCCTGCTGGTGCTGGCCCCGGAAGGTGATTTAGACCCTGAGGCCGTGACTGGGCCAATGCTGCACTGGGTAAAAGCACTCACTCACCAGTCTGGCCCCGCTCTGCCCAAGCTCTGGTTAGTGACCCAAGGAGCCCAGACGGTAGATACCACCGATGTCGTCACCTCCCCCCACCAAGCATTGCTGTGGGGTTTAGGGCGCAGTTTGCGCCTAGAGCATCCAGAGTTTTGGGGCGGTCTGGTGGATTTACCAGGTAAGGCAGACGAGTCAGAGCAGGATGTGGCCCCCTGGCTAGACAACTTGGTGGCCTATGTAACCAGCCCCCAGGGGGAAGATGAGGTGGCGCTCCGCCAACAGCAGAGCTGGGTGCTCCGGTTACAGACGATAGAGGTGGCCTCTGATGCGGGTCCAGAACCTGGGGCAACGTCCATCCAGGCAGAGGCAACCTATTTAATCACCGGCGGTACCGGTGCTCTGGGCCAACAACTGGCTGGATGGCTAGTGGAGCAGGGTGCTCGTCACTTGGTGCTCACAAGCCGCCGGGGCAGCAATCTAGACTTGGAGAAAACCTTGGCTCCTCTACGCCAAGCTGGAGCTACGGTGTGGGTGGAAGCGGTGGATGGGGGCGATCGCGCCGCCCTAAGCACCCTGCTCGATCGCATTCAGCAACAGTTGCCCCCGCTGCGAGGGGTGTTTCACGCGGCAGGGGTTTTAGCGGATGGCTTTATGGCCAACCAGTCCACCGAGCAGTTCCATCAGGTAATGCCCGGTAAACTCCAGGCAGCCTGGCATCTGCACCAGCTCACCCAAACCCTTCCATTGGACTGGTTTGTGCTGTTTTCTTCAATTACGTCGGTGTTGGGTTCCCCCGGCCAGGGCAACTACGGAGCTGCCAACGCTGGGCTAGATGCGCTAGCCCAGTACCGCCGCCAGCGCGGCCTCCCTGCCCTCAGCATTAACTGGGGACCGTGGCAGGGAGTAGGAATGGCCGCTCGCCAGAGTGCCACAGCCCTGGCTCAGCGGGGTATGCCCCCCCTGGCAGCGTCCGAGGGATTGCAGTGGCTAGGACGACTGTTGGCGGCCAAGACGCCTGCAACGGTGGCGATCGCCCACCTAGACTGGCCCCGCCTGCTCCGCTATCTGCCTATCGATCGCCCCCCGGCGATAGTCTCGGCCTTTGTGACAGAGGAACCGACAGCTCCAGCCGAGTCAGATGAGGCTGGCCTAGTTCCCAACGCTCAGAAGGCTTTGCCATCCCTGAAGCAGATTTTGGCCCTGCCCGAGGCCCAGCAGATTGCCACTGTGCAAACCTACTTGCAGGCCCAGGTGGCAACAGTGATGGGGCTATCCGAGCAAGTAGCGCTGGATGCACCCCTGATGGAGCTAGGCATCGACTCACTAATGACCATGGAACTGCTGGCCTTGTGCAAGCAAGACCTGGATTTGGTGCTGTACCCCCGGGAGGTGCTGGCCCATCCTACGGTAGCGGCGCTGTCGTCCTACATCGCTCGGGAACTGGTGCGGGTGCATCGTCCTGCTGCCAGCGTTGAGGCTAGCCCAAGTCTAGCGCCGGCAGAGTTCCCAGAAGAAACAGTCACGGAACTGCCTAAGAGCCCCTGGCAGTCGCCGGCCCCGCTAGAACCGCTGCCGACGCGCCGCAACCCGCCCATGGTCTTTTTGCTGTCGGCGCCCCGGTCAGGATCTACCCTGCTGCGGGTGATGCTAGCGGGCCATCCTGGGTTGTTTTGCCCCCCTGAGCTACACCTGCTGCCGTTTAACACCTTAGAGGCTCAGGGTGCGGCCTTGGGCTACAGCTATCTACAAGAGGGTCTGCAACGGGCTGTGATGGAGTTGTTACAGGTGAATGCTGAGCAGGCCGAAACCCTGCTGAGCGAATGGCGACAGCATTACACCACTGTGCCAGCGGTTTATGACAAGCTTCAGCAAATGGCCGAGGGGCGGCTGTTGGTCGATAAATCTCCCACCTATAGCCTCAGTCTAGAAACTCTGGAGCGGGCCGAGCAGATGTTTGAGGGGGCCAAATACATTCACCTGGTGCGTCATCCTTACTCGGTCATCAGTTCTTTTGTGCACAACCGCATGTACAAGATCTTCGATCTGGAGCCCGATGATCCCTATCGGCTAGCGGAGCAAGTGTGGCAGGCTTGTAACCAAAACATTCGCACCTTTGCCGGCTCTTTAGATCCGGAGCGGCACTACACCCTGCGATACGAAGACCTGGTCGTCGATCCAGAACCGGCGATGCGAGGACTGTGCACCTTTTTAAACTTGCCCTTTGACCCGGCGGTGCTTACTCCCTACGAGGGACGACGCATGACGGACGGAGTTACAGCCCAGTCCATGGCGGTGGATGACCCTAATTTCCGTCAGCGCAGCCGGATCGAGGCCCATTTGGCCAAGATTTGGCAAGGCATTCAACTGCCCCACCGACTGAGCACCACCAGCCAAACCCTGGCGGCGCAGTTTGACTATCCTCTGCCCCAGGAACAGGCGGTAGCTCCAGCCTCTGCTCCATCACCGACAGAGCCAGTTCCCTTGTCTAGCAGCTACGTGCCCTTGGGGGCAATGCGAGAGGAAGAGATTCTGCTCAGAGGTCGCCCGTGCTGCCTGTGCCACTGGGGGCCAGAGAATGGGCCTCAGGTGCTCTGCCTCCACGGTATTTTGGAGCACGGAGCGGCCTGGGATGGGGTAGCAACTACCTTAGCTGACCAGGGATATCATGTCATCGCTCCCGATCTGCGGGGCCACGGCCGTTCGGCCCATGCTGGCCCCGATGGCGGCTATCAACTGCTCGATTTTCTCAGTGATCTCGACAGTTTGACTGCAACGCTAGGTACCCAGCCTTTTGTGCTGGTAGGGCATTCTATGGGGGCAGTGCTGGGGGCTATTTTGACCAGTCTGCGGCCTGAACGGGTGCAGCGCCTAGTGTTGATCGAGCCAGTGGTGCCCGCCCCTGGCCCATCGCTCGAACCCGCCACCCAGCTGATGGCCCATCTCGATGCCCTAGCAAACTCTTCCCAACCCACCGTGATCACTTCAGTGGCTGCCGCCACCCAGCGGTTGCTGGCCCTAAAGCCTTATCTGTCGCAGCCTATGGCCGAGGCTATAGCTCAGCGTCTAACTCAGACGGTGGCAGGGGGGGTGATTTGGCGCAGCGATCCTCGACTGCAAACCCGCACGACCCTGAGTCTGAGCGGTGGTCTACTCGATCGCCAAGGCTATGGACAGATTTTGCGGGGAATTCAGCGGCCCACTACGGTAATATTTGGCCAGAGCAGCCAATTCAACCGCCCTGAAGATCTGGCGTTTCTGCAAGAAAATCTGCCCCAGGCCGATCAGGTCTCCCTGGCCGGGGGGCATGACCTGCCCCTAGAAACCCCTGGGGGGCTAGCCCGCATCATCCACGCCGCCCTTGCCTCTGAAGGCTCGGTGTCGGTCACCCTATCTGAGCCCTCTTCATGACCCTAATTCGCCAGATGGCTGCACTGTGGGAAATTCCTTTAGGGCTACTGTCCTATGGCTTTTCGCGAGTGGTAAAGGCGACCCTGACGTTGATCAGCCGCTACTACAATCCCACCGATACCAAGGTTGAGGCCGACTGGCAGGTGGTGTCGGCAGACTTTTTAAAGTCGCCCCTCAAGCTGCTGTGGACCATGAGCCGGGCCCGGTGGAATCTACACTCGCTGGTTGCGATCGCAGGGCCTTTTAACGTGCAGTCTGAGATCATGCTGGATGTGCGATCGCTCTGGCAGTCGGCCCCCACTTGGACGGCGGTGGTCTACACCCTCAAGGGCTACAAAACCCTGACCAGCATCAGCTCTCTCACGGTGCCCCCCGGCCAAGACACCGCCACCATTACCCTGCCCCCAGGGCGATATCTGGTGGGGCTGCGTCACTACGACTGGCGCAACCCGGTGCAGCTGCCCGCGATCGCCGTCGATGGCAACCCCGCCTTGGCATCAGAAACGCGATCGGCCCCGCCCGATTTCAACCAGTTCTATCGCGGGCTGGCCCCCCGTCGGGGCCTGTTGTTTAGCGCCCTAAACTTCTACGTCTACCCCCTGCTGCGCTGGATGCAGTGGTTGCCGCGATCGGTGGTCAAACCGATTTTTCTGCCCGTTCCTAACCCAGAAACCCACTTTTTCTACGGCGCACTGGATCGGGGGGAACAGCTCACCATCGACCTGCCCCCGACGCTGCGAGATACCCACAGCCTCTATTTCAGCCTCTACAGCCGCGACTGCTTCCCCATGGATTGGTACCCCCTTGTCACTGACAACCACACCACCAAGCCCCTGCCCGAACAGGGGGTCTACATCCTGCGGGTGCACCCAAAAACCCCAGCGGCCATGGCCATGTCCAAACCCGCCATTCAATTTTCAGTAACCTAGAATATGTTGGTGCCTGGCTAAGCGGCAGCGTTTAGGCAAACCAGTCTGCTCTACCAGAGCGGCAAACGCCAATTCTCTGCTCCAGTCTGAGCTAATCTGAGCCAGTCTGAGGTCGAGGGAAATCTCCCTTGGCTGCGCTCAGTACGAATCTGGCTTGAGTCTGACCCAGCCGCCGATGCCCAGCACAGACCTTTCAAACACCTGTTTTACCTAATAAACAACAGGACAATTACAGCCTGGATGCTCAGTATTTTCCAGGTTGATTAAACGCTAGGGCAAGCCTGTAGCAGAGGCTTGCGTTCCACTACTCCCTGGCTCCACAGATTTTCAACTATCCCTTTAGGCAATAAGGAACTAATGAGGCCATACTCTCAACTTACGCTGGCGTCCTATCTTGTTGGGCCGCTACAGCTGACCATTTATCACCTGGGAGCACTGCTCGTTTTTGTAACGGGTCTCTCCTGGGGCTCGGTGCTATGGATAGCAGCCCTGTATGGCATCCGCATGCTGGCAACAACCGGCATTTACCATCGCCTGATCACCCACAAATCCTATCAGGCCCCAGTTTGGGTGAAATGGGTGGGCAGTGTGGTGGCAGCATCGGCTGGGCAGATGGGGCCTAGCTGGTGGAAAGCTCACCACCTCGCTCACCATCTACACACCGATCAGGTGCTAGATTCCCATTCTCCCCATACTGCGCCCCAGGGCGTTAGCGGCTTTTTGTGGTCTCACGGCCTTTGGCTACTGTCGCGTCGGTGCTTTCCCACCAGGCTGCCCAGCGATGTGGAGAATGATCGGGTCTTGCGGATGATTGATCGACTGCACTTCATTCCTCTCATCGCTTTAGGGGCAATTTCCTATGGCATTGGCGGGCTTGAGTATCTGGCGGCTTTCTTTCTTAGCACGACGCTCCTGTTTCACGGCGTGCAAACGGTCAACTCATTGGCCCATATTTTTGGAGCCCAGCCCTTTGCCACCGACGACCAAAGCCGCAACAATAGTCTGGTGGCCCTGCTCACTCTAGGCGAAGGCTGGCACAATCTTCACCATGCCTTTCAGGCCTCTAGCCGTCAGGGCATTACTATTCGCGATGGCCAGGTCGTCTATCTACCTGACCCCACCTTCAGGTTCGTAAAACTGATGGAGTTCTTTGGGTTGGCCTCAAAACTTAGAGTGCCAGCTGAGACCGACCTGCTGGCCCGTGCCAAGCACCAAGAGCCTGCCTATGTCAGTTCGTCCCTTTGAGGTTTGGGTTAGGACCTCCCTTTGGCGGTGCCCAGGGCTGAAGCCCCAAGCCTACGTAGCCTTGGCAGTGGTTCCACAGGTCGTCTAGGCGAGGACTGAGGCCGATTTCTTGCACGTAGTCTGACCTGGGGCCATCGTAGTTGTCGGTCATCAGGAGCCAGGAACGAAGGTCAGGGTCAGTTATAACCCCCAGTCGCAGAAGTGGGTGCGCTAGCTTTTGGCGATTTGAAAGTAGGGGGTGGCGGCCAGGGTGGTGGCGATCGCATCTAGCAGCCGTCGCAGCGAGTCTTCCTACCCTGGCTTCAGGAGCTCAGGCTCACGGACACAAAATGCTGAATTCTTCAACAAGCGATGGAAAACCGTCTGTTCTCTAGCCGTCCTGCCGATTTGTAAAACCCCGTAGGACTGGCGCTCGGCCAATGCAGACGAAATGCCTGCCCTCCGTTCAAGATGAATTCAAATTGCTATGCAAATCCTTAGAGAGCTAGGAAATAAAGAATTTCACAGTCATTCCCTCTTCAACCAGGGCGATTTAATTCGGCTGGAGGCAGTTTATCGTAGTGGAATTGTTGACCTGCACTCAGGTTTTCTAACGCACAACTTTTGTTAACTAGATCTGCAATGTTTGGCCTCATTGGACATTTGACCAGCCTTGATCATGCCCAGACAGTCGCCCAAGCCCTGGGATATCCCAAATACGCTACCCAGGGTCTAGACTTTTGGTGCAGCGCTCCACCCCAAATCTTTGACCCCATTAAGGTCACCAGCATCACTGGCCAGCAGATCGAAGGCCGCTACGTCGAGTCGTGCTTTTTACCAGAGATGCTGGCCGCCAAGCGTATCAAAGCGGCCACGCGCAAAATCATTAACGCTATGGCCCACGCCCAAAAGCACGGCCTCAACATCACCGCCCTGGGCGGATTCTCATCCATTATTTTTGAGAATTTCAACCTCAACCAAATTCAGCAGGTGCGCAACGTCACCCTAGAGTTTGAGCGGTTTACCACCGGCAATACCCACACGGCCTACATCATTTGCCAACAGGTGGTCGCCGCAGCCCAAAAGCTGGGCATCAACCTCTCCAACGCTACCGTGGCGGTGTGCGGTGCCACTGGAGATATTGGCAGCGCCGTCTGCCGCTGGCTCACTGCCCGCACCGACATCAAAGAGCTGCTGCTGATTGCCCGCAACCAAGAGCGGATTCAGCGGCTGCAAGAAGAGCTGGGCTGCGGCTTGGCCATGGATCTCGATACCGCTCTGCCCAAGGCCGACATTGTGGTGTGGGTGACCAGCATGGCCAAGGGAGTTGAGGTTGACCCCAACCGCCTCAAGCGTCCCTGCCTGATGATTGACGGCGGCTATCCCAAAAACCTCGACCAGCATTTTAACTTTGATGGCGTCCATGTGCTCAAGGGGGGCATTGTCGAGCACTCCCTCGACATCGACTGGCGGATTATGCAAATCGTGAACCTGGACGTGCCTGAACGTCAGCTGTTTGCCTGTTTTGCCGAAGCCATGCTGCTGGAGTTTGAGAAGTGGTACACCAATTTTTCGTGGGGGCGCAACCAAATCACCCTTGAGAAGATGGATTTGATCGGCCAGGCATCGCGGCGGCACGGGTTTCACCCCTTGCTCGACCTCAACACGGCTCTTTTAGTCACTGAGACCTCCTGATTGGAACCGAGCACCTGATCGGGTCGGAGGTATACCCTCAGCAGAGGGGCTGCGGCTTGGTATTCTAGATAGCAAACGGGCAAGAATTTTCTGGGTGACCAGGGCGTTCCTAGCCCAATTTGGCCTGTTCAACTAATTTGTTTCTTCCTTGGCTATGGCCCCACCTGAGCGCAAGTCGATTTTGTTGTCCTTTGAAAAGCCCCTGGTTGAACTAGAGGCCCGTATTACCCAGATTCGAGAACTGGCGGAAGAAAACGATGTGGATGTGTCGACCCAGCTGCGGCAGCTGGAGGCCCGCGCCACCCACCTACGCCAGGAGATTTTCTCTAACCTAACGCCGGCCCAGCGGCTACAGGTGGCCCGCCATCCCCGTCGGCCCAGCACCCTTGACTACATTCAGGCGATTACTGACGATTGGCTTGAGCTGCACGGCGATCGCGGCTCGGGCAAAGATGACCCAGCTCTGGTGGGAGGGGTCGCCCGGCTGGAGGGCAGACCTGTGGTGATCTTAGGCCATCAGAAGGGGCGCGACACCAAAGACAATGTGGTGCGCAACTTTGGCATGGCTTCTCCCGGCGGCTACCGCAAGGCGATGCGGCTGATGCGTCACGCCGATCGCTTTTCTATGCCGATCATTACTTTTATTGATACCCCGGGTGCCTATCCCGGCTATGAGGCTGAGGAGATGGGGCAGGGTGAGGCGATCGCCTACAACCTACGAGAAATGTTTGGCCTCACGGTGCCGATTGTCTGCACCATCATTGGGGAAGGGGGATCTGGCGGGGCCCTGGGAATTGGCGTGGGCGATCGCCTGATGATGTTTGAGCATTCCGTCTACACCGTGGCCAGCCCTGAAGCCTGCGCCGCCATTCTGTGGAAAGATGCAGGCCGCTCGGGCGAGGCAGCCGAAGCTCTCAAAATCACCTCCTGGGACCTCAAGCAATTGGGCATACTAGACGAGCTATTGCCCGAGCCTGTGGGTGGAGCCCACGCCAACCCCATTCAGGCGGCAGACATTCTGAAGCAGGCGCTGGTGGAGCAAGTCACCGAGCTGTCTCAGCTAGCGCCAGCGGCCCTACAGCAGTTGCGCTATCAGAAGTATCGCCAGATTGGGGTCTTTGCTGAGGCTGCTTAAGGTGCTAAGGCCTAGGCTTCAAAAGGCCTGCCTCGCTTATCAAATTCTCGGTGCTTTATGGCTCGAGCCCTATTCCCCCGGCAAGGAGTTAATGCCTGTTCATTTTCTTGGTTGAGGTCAGCGACAGGTTAGGCAAAGACTTAGACGCTTGTCGACGCTGCCTGCGCTCATAAAGTGTTTACATTTGTTAACATGGGAAAAGTGCCTAGCCCACGGGCCGTTCCCTGAGGGCAGTCTGCCCTGGCTCTCTGGCGATTCTAGGGCGTTAGCTGTTCTGAGTTCCTTGTTGATTGGTAATTACCATTGCAGAATCCTGTATCTTCTGACCTGCCGCGCCGCGCCCTGGTAACTGGGGCTAGCCGTGGCATTGGCAAAGCGATCGCTCAAGCCCTGGCGTTAGCTGGGTATGACGTCGCCCTGCTCGGTCGCTCCCTAGAGACTTTGCAGCCGGTGCAGGAAGAGTTGAGCACCCACGGCGTTTTGGCAAAAGCCTATGCCGTTGACTTAGCTCAGGTGGAGGGTTTGCAGGCCCAACTAGCCGCGGTGCTTGCCGACTTTGGCCCCCTCAGCGTAGTGGTTAACAACGCTGGCATGGGCTACACCGGGGCGTTAGCCACCATGCCTTTAGCCGACTGGCAACAGGTGATGGATTTGAACGTTACCAGCGTTTTTCAATGCATCCAGGTGGTGCTGCCCGTGCTGCGGCAGGGCGGTGGCGGCACTATCGTCAACATCGCTTCCATTGCAGCCCGGTCGGCTTTTCCTGACTGGGGAGCGTATACCGTGAGCAAAGCCGCCATTGTGGCCCTGTCGCGGGTTCTAGCCGCAGAAGAGCGCACCCACGGCATCCGGGTGGTAACGGTATCACCGGGGGCGGTTAACACCCCGATTTGGGATACCGATACGGTGCAGGCCGATTTTGATCGGTCGTCCATGCTAACGCCAGAGATCGTGGCTCAGACCGTTTTGCACACCATTCTCTTGCCCCCCGAGGCGGTGATCGAAGACCTCACCCTAATGCCCGCAGGCGGTGCCCTGTAACTAGTTTTTTACCCTGTTGTGACCTGGCCAGCTCAGCGAGTGGCCTCAATTTTGTTGAACCTCTAGAGTATTTAGAAACCCTATGACTATCGCATCCTCAAATAGCCTGAACGACAAAGCTGCTAGCAGCACTGGCACTAACGGTGGTGAACTCAAAGGTAAGACCCCCGAAATCCGGCCCGATCGCACCCACAGCTACCGGAAAGAGGTCGAGCAATACCCCATTCCCGAGACTAGCCAGGAAGACATGAGCGATGCGGTGCGCACCATGCTGCTGTCGGTGGGCGAAGACCCTGAGCGGGAGGGGCTGCTCAAAACTCCTAAGCGCGTCGCCGAGGCCATGCGATTTCTCACCAGCGGTTATCAGCAGTCGCTAGAGGAACTCGTCAACGGAGCCATCTTTGACGAAGGCCACAATGAAATGGTGCTGGTACGCGATATCAATTTGTTTAGCCTGTGTGAGCACCACATGCTGCCGTTTATGGGTCGTGCCCACGTGGCCTATATTCCCAACCAGCGGGTTGTGGGGTTGAGCAAGCTGGCCCGCATTGTAGAGATGTATTCGCGCCGCCTTCAAGTGCAGGAGCGCCTCAACCGCCAGATTGCCGAAGCGGTGCAGGAAATTTTAGACCCTAAGGGCGTAGCCGTGGTGGTGGAAGCTAGCCACATGTGCATGGTGATGCGAGGGGTACAAAAGCCCGGCTCCTGGACGGTGACCAGCGCCATGCTGGGGTCTTTTCAAGAAGATTCTAAGACCCGCGAAGAGTTTCTTAGCCTGATCCGTCACCAGCCCTCGTTCTTCTAAACTGACCGGCTCCTATTGCAGCAGTTGGATTTAGTCAGGACACCTTGACAGGCGGAATCCTCTGGTAGGGGCATTGCAGTGCAATGCCCCTACGTCGAACCTGTCCTAATCCAATGGACACTTGCAATAGCTCGCAGACTAACCAAGGCGATAGTTCTTAAAAACCGGGCTTTTGTACGCTGGATCCAGTAATTGGATCGCGAACAAAAACCCGGTTTTTTAATACCTATTTTGAGGCTGAGCGCCCCGCTAGGTAGCCCCACGCGTAGGCTGTGTCGCCCATACTCTGCATGACCGTGAATTCGTTGATATTGGGCACGTAGTAGATGTCGAAGTAGGTCTCCACCGAAGGCCACTGCCGAGCTGGGGGGACCGCCACCGACTCCAGCACATCAAAAAACCATTCAGAGCCGTAAAAGTCGTTGTCAATGGGGCCGTAGAGGGTGATGCCTGGCAGCAGGTCGCCGGTAATACGCTGATCAAGAATTAGGGGATTTTGGGGCGACTTGTGGCCCAGGCCGGTGGTATAGGTCATGTTGTCGGGGTTGGCCCCGGCGGAAAACTGGCAGGCTAGCAGAGCAGCATTGAGGTAACGATCGCTACCGGTCAGCGCGTGGGCCCGCAGCAGGATTCGCGCCTTAGGAGCCCCAAGTCCATCGCCCCAGCCAACGGGGGTTGTCGGGAGCACCTTAGTCCAGCCAAAAGCCGTGGTTTCCCCCGTCTCCACAGCGGCGTCAGCCTCAGCCAAAAGCGAGGCCCGCAGCTCGGCCTGGAGTTCTGCGTCGACCTGGTCAGCGGGTAGGCGGCTGTAAAGAAAGTTGAATTCTCGCTGGGGGGCGGCTATTCGGTAGTCGCCGCGAGCCTCAGCAGGAATGGCCGATCGCGCGGCGACAAAGCGATCGTGCCAGAGGCGATCGCCCGTGAGGTTATAAAGCTCTAGGGCCGCCAGGGCGCGGTCGGCCTCTATACGGTGGCGGGGCCATTCCTGAGCCTGAATTCCGGCTTGATGACGGGCCTCGGCCCAGGCCATGGCTGCGAGGGCGCTGTCGCGATAGCCCCCGGCCTGGTCAGGGACATAGGTTTCCAGCAGTCTAGCCGTGCGGGCCGCCACCCCAGCGTAAATGTAGCTGCTCCACGGGTCGGGGGCGTAGGCCATAATCGGCAGCGACTCTTGCCAGCTGGTTTCACCCCGCTTGGGGTGCTCTGCCGACTCAATGCCGCCGCGCACGCCGCCTTCGGGAGTTTGCAAACGGCGATAGAAGTCGACTCCCCACAGCGCCTCATCTAGCAGGTCGGGGCGATCGTTGGCCGACTCCGGAATATTGAGCGCCAGATCGCTTAAGGGCTCAGGGAATAGTTCGAGCAGTTCGAGCAGCCAGCGAGCCACATCCAGGTGCTGAATGCGGCGGTCCCAGTCGCCGGCATCGAAGTAGCCGCCCCAGGCGTTGGCTACTACCTGATCGGTCTTGCCCTTTACCAGATTGGCAAAGTTACCCTCGTCAGTCCCCTGGGCGTTGAGGCCGTTGCCCGTATCCATCAGTCCAGTAGTGGATTGGTAAACCTTGACCCCATCGTCGGGGTGGAAGGGACGGGGGCGCTCAATATCGGTGTAGGGCGGCTCTAGGGCAATGCCGCTGCGCTGGTGATAGAACCCGCGGGCCGCTACATAAAAGGCCTGCTGCCAACTATTTTCAGCTACTGCAAAGGAGTTAGAGCAGCCGACTGTGTCTACGCAGAGCCGATACTGCCCAGGCTGGGTGAGGGCACTAAAGTCGAGTTGGTCAACATCGGTGAGGGTATAGGTGCGATCGCGGCCATCTTCTACCTCTTCACGGCGATAGCGGCGGCTAGCCTTTCCGCTCAACGCCACCTGGTTCGTCGCTTCGTCAATGACTTGAAACGATAGGCCTTCGGGATAGCTCAGCCCACCGCCCGTACCCATCCAGGTCGACAGAAACCCTACTTTAAGCGAGTCATCGGGGCGAAACCCCAGGGCGGATACGTGGACGGCCTCGCTGATTTGGCGATCGGGCTGGTAGGCCAGAGCTAGGGGCGGTAGCTCCTGCCCCGTGATCTGAACCTGGTAGGTTTGTCCTGGGGTCAGGGGCGTGGGCAACCGCAGGTAGAACCGATGCTCCATAGCCCAGCGGCGATTGTCTCGGCTAACCTGGGCCGTGTCTATAGGCTTGCTTTTGCGGTATACCTCTGTCGGCGTTACGGGCTGCCGGTAGCTAGGGTCACCCTGGGACTGAATGCGATAACCGTGCGGTTGGCTGGCGCGATTGGCATTAAACGGCTCCTCACTATAGCTGTCGAAGCCGTAGAGCACAGATTGATCAGCGCTCACCAAGGTACCCAGAGCCTGCCCCTGCCGCAGCACCCAAGTGTCGTTACCCGTAGTTTCTAGCTTGTCTTGGGGCTGGGGACGGTAGGGCTCCTGGCGAGCGTGGGTTATGGCGCCCTGGCGCAGGGAGACCACAATCACCTCAGGGCTAACCACGGCTACCGTCACAGCGGGCTGCGCCGAATTAGCGCTGGGCAACCAGTTACTACCGGCTGTGCAAGCCATCAGAAATGTCAGCAGCCCAAGCAAAAACGCAGCCCGGCGAGGCCAGCGACGTACAGTAGTAAACAACATTTTCAGCAGCTCTCCTGGGCAAGTGACCACAGCAACGAGGCGAGCAACGGCTCACTACGCCCTGCCAAACCCTAGGGCCATAGTACAAACTGCGCCAGTGAGTGTGAAGTCTCATCTTCAAGCGGTGCCAAAGTTTTATCCCAGCTAAACAATTGGGCTATTGCTTCATTAAAAGTGAGCTAATATCTAAGCCGATTCAGCCTTTTCTTTTAAAGGACCACTGCTTGCGGACTAGAACTTACAGCCCATAAGCAGAATGGGTAGCGCCGCAAACGGTTTGCGATCGCTTAAAGGCGCGGCTGAATTCTGTGGTGTGTGGGAGATCGGCCCGATTGCGGCTAAGGCAGCTTTTTACTGGAGTAGTTGGGGTGGCTGGGGTATGCCTGTTTGGCAGCCTACCGGCCAAAGCCAGCGCACGGCTTCAAGCTTGGGAGTTTGACACTAGCCAAAACCGTCTGGTGTTTTCTACCGAAAGCGGGGTAGAGCCTCAGGTTAGCTGGCTCAGCGATCCTCAGCGATTGGTCATCGATCTACCGGGCATTTTGACTGAAGAAGCCCTAGGCAATCAGTTCGTGGGCGGAGCGGTCGCGGCGGTACGCGTTACCCAAGCCGACGCCCAAACCACCCGCATGGTACTCGAGCTCAACCCTAACTACAGCCTCGACCCCAAGCAGGTAAAAGTGTGGGGCCTGACTAGCCAGCAGTGGGTGGTGCAGCTCCCGGGTTCGACGCCGGCGATCGCAGCCGATGACGGCTTGAGCATTCCAGATTTTTCTAAAGCAGCTAGACCCCGCCCGCTGACAGCAGCTGGGGCCGAACCGCTACCGCCGCTGATCAGCCGCAACCAAGTCAACACTGCCGCTGTCAGGGCAACGGCCACCGTACTGCGCGGCGTTCAAACTACCGCAGAGGGTTTCTTTATTCCCACTGCTGGGGCCACACCTCAGGTGCGTGTGTACCGCACTCGCGATGCTAGTCAGTCACGCCAGATTGTCATTGACCTGCTAGACGCGGCTATTGCCCCTGGCCTCACCCCCGAAGCATTGCCCCAGGGGCGCTACGGCATCCATCGCTGGAGTATTAGTCAGTTTGCCACCGCCCCGCCCGCCATTCGCCTCACCCTCACCCTCGATGGCTTTAGCCCCGATTGGCAAATCACGCCCGTAGCCAACGGCGGCATTTGGGTAACCCCCATCGGCGTTGCCCCCAACCAAATTGCGGCCCCGCCCACTACAGTCGTGCTGCCCGTGCTGAACCCGGTGACGACACCGCCGCCGATCGCACAATCCCGCCCACCCGCAGCGGCGGTTCCCGCACCGGTCGTCGCTCCAACGCCTACTCCCAGCCCCGCCGCCCGAGGTCAGGTATTGGTCGTGCTCGACCCAGGCCACGGCGGCGTTGACCCTGGGGCAGTGGGCATTGGCGGCCTGCAAGAAAAAGGGGTGGTGCTAGCGGTGGCCCAGCACACAGCCGCCGTGCTGCAGGCCCAGGGTATTGCCGTGCAGATGACTCGCCAGAGTGATCAAACCGTCGATCTGCAGCCTCGGGCCGACATGGCGACAGCGGCTCGGGCCACGGTGTTTGTCAGCATCCATGCCAACGCGGTGAATATGCAGCGCCCAGAGGTGAATGGGCTCGAAACCTACTACTACTCCGATACTGGGCAAGTGCTGGCAGCCGCTCTCCAGCGCCAGGTGCTCAGCACCATGGCCATGAACGATCGCGGCGTCCGCCAGGCGCGGTTTCTGGTGCTACGCCGCACCGCTATGCCCGCGGCCCTAATTGAAATTGGTTTTGTGACCGGCGCCATTGATGCCCCCAAACTCAGCGATCCGCGCTGGCAGGCGCAGATGGGGCAGTCCATTGCCCAAGGGATTCTTAACTATTTAGGTAGCCAGCTTTGAGGCCACGGTGAATGATGCTCGGTTAGGCACGGCCGCTCAACGGCAACGGAGCCAACACACGGACTAAAGCCCTCACTCTGCCTAGGTACATAGATAAACCGGAGGGCGCGGGCCCTTAGGAACTAGTGATAAAATCCTGGTCTTTGAACCCTAGATTCGCCCATAGGGTAAATTTTCGCGTTGGTTTGTCCAACAACTTTTTGTACAGTACCGCCTCCCCTAGTCCAAGCAGGAGAAGGATCATGGCTAAGGCCCCGCGATCGCTCGATCACCACAACCGCAATGTCTATTGCCTGATTGTGCTGATGCTAACCCTGAGCTGCCTAGGATTTTTTGTTGAGCGGCGCAGCGAAACGGCTCGCCTTGCCGAAGCCCAGGGGCTTTTGTCTACCGGCACTACGCCTCAGGGAGTATCGGGCGGCCGGGCTCGCGGTGGTGACTTTGGCAGCCCCTCCGGCGGCGGCGCACCTGGAGGAGGTTTTTCCGGCGGCGGTGGTGCGCTGCCCCCTGCAGGGGGTCCGAGCTATGGCGGCCCAGGCTATGGTGGCGGCTATCCCTCCTACCCTAGCGGCGGTCCAGTGATTGTGCCAGTGCCTGGCGGTTATGTGGGTGGCTATCCCGGCGGCTATGTGGGCGGCTACCCTGGCGGCGGAATCGCGATCGGCGGCGATGTAGGTCTATTGTTTTTGCTGGCGGTGCTGGGCTTTACGGTCCTGCCTTTAATCACAAATTTGATGCGGTTGGGGGCTAGTGGATTTGGCCGGGGCATCCAAGTTGTAGACAGCGGCAACGAGCTGACCAACGATGTCGTCACCATAACTCAGCTCCAGGTAGCGCTGCTGTCCCAGGCCCGCGATCTTCAGACTGAGCTAGAGACTATCGCCGCCCGCAGCGATATTGGTACTAAGCCAGGGCTGAATCGGCTGCTGCAAGAGACGGTGCTGGCCCTACTGCGATCGCCCGAATACTGGTCCCATGCCAAAGTTACCAACCAAACCGTTCGCTCCCGCGCTCAGGCCTCCCAGGTCTTTGAGCAGCTCTCTGTTACCGAGCGCAGCAAATTCAGCCGCGAAACCTTAGTTAACGTCGGTGGCCAGGTCAGCCGCCAAACCTACCAGCCTAAGCCTGATGCCGACCCAGCGGCCTACATCGTGGTAACGCTAATTGTGGGCACCGCCGATGATCAGCCCCTTGTCACTCAGCCGATCCATTCTGCCAGCGATCTTCAGACATCTCTGAGACGGCTTGGCGGCGTCACTCCCGACTATCTGCTGGTCTACGAACTGCTCTGGACACCCCAAGATGCCAGCGATAGCCTCAGCTATGACCAAATGCTGGCCGCCTACCCCGACCTCACCCAAATCAGCTAACTGAAGCCTCAGCTAATTTGGCCTCGTTAGAATCGGCAGAAACAGCTTCCAGCAGGGCAAGTAACTCGCGCTCAAAGGCTACCTGGGCGCGGTTCGTTCTGCCACCCACGTATACCGTGCCCTCCTGCGCCAGCGCCCACACTTGGGAGTGCGACACGTAGCTCATGATCACCCCCAGCATCAGCAGGCCAAAGCCACCGTAAACCAGAGGAATGCCTGGATCAGCCTTAATTTGCAGACCCGTGCTGCCCACCACGTCTATCAGCGAGAGCCTAACGCCATTGATCTCTGCCGCCATGCCTTTACGAACCGTAGAAATCAGCTGTCCAGCGTTGTCGTAAATCAGCACAGAACCTTGAAGATCGCTGGCCAGCAGGGTCACGCCTTCGCTCATATCGGGTTTCGTCGGCAGCCAAGTACCCCAAAAGCGCGGACCGTCATTCTCGAGCTGCTGCATCGGCAGTTGCAGCACCGGGCTGTTGTTGAGCTTAACCTGCACCGCCGCCACTCCCCAATCGGCTTGGTAGAGGGTCACGCCCTTGTGGCGCAGGGGCTGGTTGACAAAGATGGTCTTGCGATCGATCTCGTTACCCGTCCGGTCTAGCACCGATAGATCGGAATAGAACTGATCGATATTGCCTTCAGGACTGTAGTCAATCCAAAATCGGTTCACCCGCACCGACCAGTCTTTGGGGATTTGGGCCTCGGCCCAGGGACCAGCATCAAAAATATTGCGAATTTGAAAGGTCTCGCCGCTGGGCACGATCTCTTGGGCAAAAAAGCCGGTCATGGCCCCTAAAATAGCCCCTGCCAAAATCAGCAGCATGCTGGCGTGCACCACAATAGGCCCAATGCGGCCCACAATGCCCTTACGTCCGTAGAGCTGATTGCCCTCCTGAAATACCCGATAGCGCTTTTGGGACAATCTGTTTACCAAGGAGGCGAGGTCAGTTTCAGCTAGCTCAGCACTCAGAGCCAGTTTTTGAAACTGGCGGGGCTGAGTGTAATACTTCCACTTTTGAGCTGCCCCCAGAGCCGGGAACTGGCGGGTAAACGTGCAGGCGGTTAGGCTGGCACCAAACACAATTAGCAGCGCCAAAAACCACCAGGTTCGGTAGACGTGATCTAGCCCAAGGGTAAGAATTACCTTCCAACTCAAAAACCCAAACAGAGCCGGATCTTGGGGATAGTTAGTCTGGTAAAACTCCAGGGTTTGGCCCTGCTCGATGACCGTACCGCTGATGCTAAAGGCCGCGATCGCCAGCAGCAGCACAATTGCCAACCGCAGATCGGCCAGCAGCGGCAGCAGATCTTGTCTAAAGTAGTCGCGCACCCCGTCCCAGAAAGTCGGTTGAGGAGCTTCAGACGGAGCCATAGTATCCCTCAGAAACGGGTGACATAGTTTTCAGACAATTACACCAAACTGGTCGGCAGCAGCCGAGACAGCAGTGAAAATACCCCAAACCCCAGTAGCAGAGCCCCACTTGCCGGTGTCACCCAACTCGACCACTGACGCAAATCCAGCAGTCGCTTTAGAGAAGCAGTGAAGGTGCCCGCCAGCACTAGCGGCGTTACATAGCCCACGGCATAGGCTAGCAGCAGGGCCCCGCCCAACACCGGATCCTTCGTGGTTGAGATCCAGGCTAGGAGGGTAGCTAGCACTGGGGTGCTACAGGGCGACGCCACAATGCCAAAGGTGAGCCCCAAAGCATAGGCCCGCAGCCAGGGCGGTAAGTTCAAATTTTCAAAGGTGGGGCCAACGCCCGCGGGCAGAGCTAAGGGAATGACTCCTAACAGATTTAGCCCCATCACGATCGCCACTAGGCTCACCACAATCGGTAGCCCCCAAGCCACCTGACCATAGACGTAGCCAAAGAGCCCAGCGATCAAGCCCAACAGAGCCAGGGTGGTGGCGAGGCCTAGGGCGAAGGAGAGCGATCGCGCGATCGCACCACCCCGCCCACCTTCCTCATAGCCGCCCATGTAGCCCACCATAATCGGCAGCATCGATAGCAGACAGGGAGATAGGCTGGTTAAGAGCCCCGCTAATCCCACCACTGATAGGCTCACCCAAGACACCTGAGTGAGCTGATCACTCACCAGCTGATTGGCCCACTGGGCGATTTCGTATAAATAAATTTGCAGACTCTCAGACATCAGCGGGGTAGTGAGACGCAAAGGCACTCACTATTGTAACAATCCTGCAACCCGCTCTCAGATTTTTGCGTCAAGAAAGCGTACTGCCGCTGTCAAATACTTACAGGGGCAGGGGCTCTTGAGGACCCGCCTTAGACCATCGTCGCCGTAGAGGTACCGGCGTATCCAGATTAATCTCCCGCGCCGCCCGCACCAACAGCGCCGCTGTTGCCAAGCTAGCCACCATCGAGCTACCTCCATAGCTCAACAGCGGAAAGGGCAGTCCTGTCGTCGGCAGAAGCCCTGTAGCCACACCCATATTGAGCAGCGCTTGCCCCACCAACAGCACCATCGCACCCACCGCTACCAAGCGGTGCAGGGGTTGCTTCAAACGTAGCGCTACCAACAGAGCTAAAGAAGCATAAACTCCTAAAACCGTCAGCAACACTAAGCAACCCACAAAGCCAAACTCCTCAGCAAATACCGAAAAAATAAAGTCAGTGTATTGAATAGGTAGCGAGTACAGCTTTTGCTGAGACAGCCCAAAACCCTGGCCCCAAAACCCGCCAGAGCCAACAGCTAACAGACTCTGCACTAGCTGATACCCCTGGTTACCTGGATCAGCCCAGGGGTCCAAAAACGAGACTATTCGCTGGCGCTGATAGGTCTTGAGGCTGACACTTACTGTCGCAGTCAGCAGTCCCCCTCCCGCCGTTAGCAGCAGATACAGATAGGGCAACCCCGCCGCCAGAGCAATTAGCCAAAGCGTTAAGCCGCAAATAGCCGCTGTACTCAGGTTGGGCTGCAACAAAATCAGCCCCAAAATAGCGACAAAAATGCCCAACCAGGTAAGCCGTGTTTGCCAAGTGAGCTGTGGCCATCGCCCAAACAGTCGTGCCCCCTGTAACACCAAGCAGGGCTTAAGCAGCTCCGAAGGCTGAATCATAAACGGGCCCAAAGGCAGCCAGCGAGTAGCCCCATTCACCGTTACCCCCAAGGAGGGCACCAGAGTCAGGCTTACCAAACCAACCAGCATCAGCAGCACAATACCTGACCCCTGAATAAGCCGATCCAGAGAGGTATGAACAATACGGTTAAAAATTACCAAACCAATCGCAACCCACAGCAGCTGCACCATCACATAGTGCAGTCCATAGCCATGCTCCGTCACGGACACTGCATAAGACGCTGAGAACAATATTAGTAGACCGCTGCCCAGCCAGACAAAGGTCAACCAACGCAGCCAGCGCGCTTCCGCTGACCACTGGCCTACCGTGGGGTCAATCCATGGAACCAACTGAGCAATGTTCACCCTATTACCCCACGTGCCTAAGGGCCAAGTCTTTCAAGGGCCCAGTATAACTGAGGGGGTCGAAAGCCGCTCAAGATTTTGAGTATATTTTCGAGTCTACAGAGCATGTCCTAGAGACGTGAAAGTACCCCTAAAAACACAACGGCAGGGCTGACCCTTAGGCCGACCCTGCACGTATCGCAGCATGAAAAAAAGCAGTAAAAATTTTTATCAGACGCTTTGCTGAAGTAGGCGCGTTAGAGCAAACCGGTGTTGGCACCCTGCCGACCAGTTGCCAGCTCAACCTTAACGATTTTGCCGCCCATTTTTTGAATGCGCTGCTGCTCTTTGAACCAGTTCTCGTAGGGCACCAGCTTGGTAAAGAAAGTATTTTGCAGCTCCCGTTGGGTGCGAATCCTGGTTTGACTGGGAACGCAAGCGGTGACTTTAAACATGCGCATGGTCGAAAACTCTCCTGTTAATCACTGGACAGATGTAAACCAAAGCCAAGTCCAAAAATGAAGTTTTACCGTTAGGAAAACACAGTTTCCAAGCTGGACTTGGTATGAACACTGAAAAGCCAGAGTCGAAAGCCAATGCTATGGACAGCAGGAAGACAATACAGCACAACCTAGTGTCCTCAACACTCGCCCCTGACTCTGGCCTAGGTTCGCTCTGGCCTACGGCCAAAGCGCAATGGATGAGCCTGGACTAGCTCAAGCCAGAGGAGATGTAGTCGAAGTAAACGCCCATTTCCTTACCAGCATCAGCACCCACTAGGCTAGCGGTCACTTCTTTCATGGCTTGGATGGAGTTGACGGTAGCGCCGATGGGTACGCCCAGGGAGTTGTAGGTCTCCTTGAGACCGTTGAGCACACGCTCATCCAGGATGGAGGGGTCCCCAGCCAGCATGGCGTAGGTGGCGTAGCGCAGGTAGTAGTCCAGGTCGCGGATGCAGGCTGCATAGCGACGGGTGGTGTACATGTTGCCGCCAGGACGGGTAATATCGGAGTACAGCAGGGACTTGGCCACAGCTTCTTTCACGATTTCAGCAGCGTTAGCGCTGATGGTGCTAGCGGCACGAACGCGCAGCTCACCGGTTTGGAAGTAAGCCTTGAGCTTGTCGAGAGCGGAACCGTCCAGGTACTTGCCCTGCACGTCGGAGGAA
Organism: Leptolyngbya subtilissima AS-A7; assembly: GCF_039962255.1. Classification (NCBI taxonomy): domain Bacteria; kingdom Bacillati; phylum Cyanobacteriota; class Cyanophyceae; order Leptolyngbyales; family Leptolyngbyaceae; genus Leptolyngbya; species Leptolyngbya subtilissima. Next base: position 68,450 of record NZ_JAMPKY010000002.1, read on the forward strand.
TTGATAACAGAGGTAATTGCGTCTTGCATTGGTGAAGCTTCCTTAGAACTGACGTAATCTCAACAACGAATCGACGGAGTAGCGCAGCTGCGACTACTGCATAGCGCCGACAACATAGTCGAAGTAGGATGCGGCTTCAGCAGCATCTTCGCTGGATAGCAGCCCAGTTGCGACAGCCTTCATGGAGCGCACAGACTCAGCCACAGCGGGGATAGGAGTGCCCAGGGAGTTGTACATTTCACGTACGCCCACCAGACCGATTTCTTCGATAGGGGTAACGTCACCAGCGACCACACCGTAGGTGACGAGACGCAGGTAGTAGTCCATGTCGCGCAGGCAGGTGGCGGTCATCTCTTCACCGTAGGCGTTGCCACCGGGAGAAACAATGTCAGGGCGCTTCTGGAACAGCTGATTGCCAGCTTCCTTAACGATGCGCTCGCGGGATTCGGTTAGCACCTGAGCAATCCGCAGACGACGCTCACCAGAGGTGACAAATCCCTTGATGCGATCCAACTCACCGGGGCTGAGGTAACGAGCCTCGGCATCGGCATTCACGATTGACTTCGTGACAATACTCATTGATGGATTCCTCCGAAAAATATGACCAGATGTATGAAACTGGCATTTAAGGGTGCGGAGCCAGAGCTAACTCTATTAAAGAACCTCAGTTCTGGCGGCCTTCCCGATTAATTGTCCGGTATTGCGTAAGCCTTCTTCAAAGCCGCGAAATATTTTGTAACAGTTTTCCTCAGTTTCTTGAAGCCAGACGGCAACAGCACTGTAGAGACTCAGGGAAAATCCTAAATCCTCAAAAAACTATAAACCGGGTGCAAATTAGTACCCGGTTTTAATATTTCGTAACAGAGTTAAGAAGAACTACTGACGAGACAATGCCTCTGCCAAAAAGCCGTTAATTAACAAGTTGTTGGATGAATAGGTGGGGGGAGATTGAGACCACCCCACCTATTGAATAACGGTCTAGACGCGACGGTAGGGCACACCCTGCTCGCCAAAGTATCGCAGGTACTCAGCCGAGCCGAGCATAGCTTCGGCAACAGCCATAGTGCCCTGTTGGGCTGCAATAGCACTGTACTCGGCGGCATCCTCTAGGGTCCGCCCCAGCAGCTGGCGGCCCATAATGGCTACGAGCTTGGGTGCTGGGTAGGCGGCAACGAACCGGGTTTGATAGGCAGGGGACTGAATTAGCTGGCGAATAAACTCACGCAGGGTAATGCGATCGCTCTTAACCAACGCCTCAGCTTCAGGCAATCGCCACTCAGCTGGGATCTCTCCCTCGGGCAGCACCATCACCTGACGGTAAACGGCAGTGAGCACTTGGTCTACCTGCTCAGGGCTAGCCCCGGCTTGTAGACGATAGAGCCGAGCCGCAGGGGCGACGGCAACCACGTCAGCCTCTACGGAGGAGCGTCCTACCGTTGCGGCTAGTTCCGCAGCATTGGCCGCCTGGGAAGCTACCGCATCGGCCATCAAAGGCATATCGGCCACATTGACAGTGTTTTTGGAACTGACAAAGCTAGGCACGATGAGATCGCGATTTTGCTTGGTGAGCCGATTGTACAGCTTCTCCGTATTGGGGAAGTTGGCCGCTGGCAGAGTGGGATAGCGGCGATAGGGCACGGTATCTTCCCCAAAGCTTTCGGCGTATTCAGGGGTGTTGAGCATCGAGCGAATAAACCCACGAATGCCTTCGCTAGCTAACACCTGATTGTACTTGCGAATTTCCGCCTGATCCTGCGGGGCACGACCCAAGAAATGCTTGGTACCAAACTCAATCACTTGGGTATTGGGGTAGGGCGCGTAGAACTCTTTGATGTATAGAGTTGAGGTGCCTAACCCCTCAATGAACTCCTTCATGCTGATCTCGCCGTTGCCCAGCTTGCTCTCTAGGGCGGTGAACTCGCTCTTAACAATATAAGGAGCAATGTCTCGCTCGAAGATTTGCCGGTAGGCAGCGGCGGTAACCAGCTTGAGGTTGGGCTTATCAGCCAGAGAGGTGAGCTTGAACACCTTAGTCTGCTGACGCTGGCGATTAACACCCTGGTTTAGACGGCGCTGCACCTCAGGGATGGCACGGTCTTCGGTAACTGTACCCAGTTCCACAAAGCGGGGAACGCTGGTATCGGCCACAGGCACCATGCCTTTCTCGGCCAGAGAACCGGCCCGCATGCTGCGTAGAGCCAGACCTTTGGGAGTCACATAGCGCTCATAGGGTACGGTATCTTCCCCAAAAGCTTCGGCATACTCCTGGCTTTCGATAATTGAGTCAATCAAGGCATAGAAGCCTTTCTTGGCACAAATGTCGAAGTAGGCGTTGGTTTCCTTACGCCCATAGGTAGGGCGACCTAGCAAGCGACGGTGAATGTACTCCACTGCCTTCATCACATACAGCGATGACCAATAGGTCTTGCGGAACGCTTCGGACTTAGCGATCGCCCGAATGAACTCCTTCATGGAGATTTCGCCGTTCTCCAGCTTGATCTCAGCAACCTTGGAGCGCTGACCCGAGTACACCTCACGGCCAAACACCTGACGGTAAGCCGCACTAATGATCGTCTGGGTCGAGCTTTCGGAGTAACGGACGCTGTTTTGGGTGTTGCCAGTTCTAGGAACTTGATCCAGCTTGAACACCTTGGCCCCCAGCGAACCCGGATTCTCAGGCCGGGCAGCGGGATTGCTCAATTGGTTGTTGATGCCCGCGCCACGGTGAATCAGAATGCGGCGGGTGTCTTTGTTAAAGAATGCAGGAGTCGCGCTAACATTGCGGGTCTCTTTCGGGAAGATCGCCCCAAACTGGATCTCTAGCGGGTCGTTGCCAGAACCGTAGGGGTGCTGATCGGGCAGGGGCTGCTCGTAGGCCGCGAACAGCGTAATGAACTGCGGCTTCTTGCGGAAAGGAGCGCTGTAGTTAAACAGGTCAAACTGAGGACCCCAATTGCGGCACTCCTGAGCTTCTTGGCCCAGACCGCGCAGGTAGGGTACCGTTTCTTCCCCAAAGTAGTCGGAGTACTCTTTAGAGTCCACTAGGGCGTCGATCAGAGCTGCCAGACCACCGCTAGACACGATGGAGAAGTAGTCGCGCACCTCCTCGCGGGAGCTAGGCGCACGGCCGAGAATGTGGCGGAAAGCCAGTTCTAGAGCGCGGCTATTGATGTATGGGTCGTAGAAATTCTTGCGGTACAGGGGCGACTTGGCCAGGCGACGCACGAACTCCTTCATGGAGATTTCGCCGTTCTTCACCTTCGACTCCAGATCAGAGACCGACAGCGAGTAGGCACGGGTGATATCGCGCTCGAAGATCTGACGGTACGCAGCCTTCACGACATCGTTCTTCTCACCCGCCGATAGCCCTGGCTTCATGGCGTACTTGGGCCGACGCTCAGCCGCGTTGAAGTAGATCTGAGGCAGCTCCAGACCTTGCAGGTCGCTGGATGAACGCTGGCGTACTTTGTTTGACGGGGTCGGGGCCTTAAACTCGCTCAGCAGTACATCAAAGTACTGGGTGACGATGTCTTTAGCCTCTGGATCGCTATTCACGTAGCGCAGAGACCCCGCCTTCATGGTTTGAATGGCGACGATCGTTGCTGCCGAAGAACAGGCGTTCTCGATGATTTCGCGGAGGCCGCGTACGTTGACCGCAATGATGTTGGGGTCGCCCGCCACAATGGCGTAGGTTACATAGCGCAGAAACCAGCTCATATCACGCAGAGACTTCTGCATGTTGCTGGGGCCATAGCGAGACACGCTAATGGGGCGAAACCCAGCGGGCACAGGCCCAGTGGGGGTGGAATTGAATAGGTTTTGGAACAGCCCACCACTGCTGCTCTCGATAAAGGTCGAGGTGCCCAGTCGGGAAGCCTCTGTTTCGTCTAGAACAGTGCCAGCCCGAGTTTTTTCAATAGGTGATTCGCTATCGACTCGCTCCAGGTAGGCCAGAGGAGACCCTCCGGTAAAGATGCGGTTGGCCGCCTGGGAAACAATCAATTCGGAGTAACGGGTCAAGGTTTCGGCAATCTGAACCCGCTTAAGACCAGAACCAAAAAAGCCTGATAGCTCATCTAGCTCTCCCCGGCCCATGTAGCGGTCTTGCTGCTCGGCCTGGGAAATCGTGGCCACTGGCAGAGTTTGGTAGAGCTGGGGCCGCGCCGGTGCACTTCCACCACTTGCTTTAACACTCATGCGTTTTCAAAGGCTCCCTATGCGGACAATGACGGCATCAAAAAAGAATCTATCAATCGGGTTGAAGGGCGTAGGACTAGGCAACGCTCAGGACTCCCTGAACCAGCGTAAAATCACTGAACCCACTTGAAGGTAAAGCGTTGTTAACCTCACCAGCCACGCATTCAAGCAGGGCACTGAATGCGGTATCTATGAATGGCGGGCTGTTTACTGAACCTGGAATCAGATTAAACCGTTTCACGACAGCAACACAGATTATTAAAAACTGTGTAACATCCCGCCAGCTAAATGTCTTTGGTCATCATAGATGACGGCCACTACACCCCTGAGAAGGCGGATAAGTTTTGTAACGTTTCGTGATAAAGCTGAGGCGACTGGAGCCTCAAAGTCTCTTTTAGGAAGGACTTGCTCTGCCGATCACCTGTAACGATCGCCCGTGATACAGCCCTAGCCCCCAGGACGAGTTTTTTCTACCCCTCTATCGCAGGGCAGCGATTTTCTAGCGTTTGACCAAACCACGTGAATTGAACCGACAGATTAGCTATGGACGACTCGACAAAGACCCAGACGGTCAGCGATGCAGTAGCCAGCCTGTACAACACCTACCCTTTTCCGCCAGAACCTTTTTTGGATGAAGCCCCACCGGGGTATAACTGGCGCTGGTACTGGCCGACCGTGCACAGCTTTTGCACGGGGGCAGCCCCAAACAGCAATCAGGTGCGGGTACTGGATGCGGGGTGTGGCACTGGGGTGAGTACTGAATACATTAGCCATCTCAACCCAGACGCTGAGGTGCTGGGCATTGATCTAAGTGAGCGGGCGATCGCCACTGCCACCGAGCGCTGTCGCCGGTCAGGGGCCACCAACGTTCAGTTTCGCCAGCTCAGCATCTACGATGTAGACCAAATCGAAGGAGAGTTCGACTGGATCAACTGCGTCGGCGTCATCCACCACATGCCCGATCCATTACGGGGACTCCAAGCCTTAACCACCAAGCTCGCTCCCGGCGGCTTTATTCACCTATTTGTATACGCCGCCACTGGTCGTTGGGAAATCTCGCTGATGCAGCGGGCGATCGCCCTGGTTCAAGGCAGCCAGCGCGGCGACTACCGCGACGGCGTACAGGTGGGGCGACAGATCTTCGCTAGCCTACCTGAGGGAAATCGATTGAAGCAGCGAGAGCGCGATCGCTGGGCGATGGAAAACCACCGAGACGAATGCTTTGCCGACATGTACGTCCACCCGCAGGAAGTGGATTACACCATAGATAGCCTATTTGAGCTAATTGACGCCTCGGGTCTAGAATTCGTCGGTTTTTCCAACCCTCAAGTTTGGCAGCTCGATCGCCTGCTGGCATCAGATCCAGCCCTGCTCGATCGCGCCAAGCAGCTGCCTGAGAAAGATCAGTATCGCCTAGTAGAACTACTAGATCCTGAGATCACTCACTTCGAGTGGTTCCTAGCTCGCCCCCCCTACCCACGATTCAGCTGGGACGAGGACGCCGCTCTACTGTCAGCCACTCCCACCCGCAACCCTTGCATGGAAGGCTGGCCCAGCCAAAGCATCTTCGACCACAACTACCAGATCATCTCCTTAGACCAGATAGAGTTTGAGTTTTTACAGGACTGCGACAGTCACAATGGTTACGCTGCTGATCAGCCTCAGGCCAGCGTTGCCGATCTGCTATCCCAAAGCGGGGCAAGCCTTGAAGCAGTACGGCAGATGCAGCAGAGGCAGCTCATTTTGCTAAAACCATCCCAGCAGACTTGACCAAGATTGGCTGAGGAAGGCGGATTTACTTTTGAGAAGCGTCTATTAAGTATTATTGCCGTGATATGATCGTATGCGGCCCGTTCAGGCGGGCGAAACCCTTTAACGGCTAAGGATTAGGCGCTTTCGTGGCCCCATTGCCCTCCGAACACACTGACCCTGTCGAGCAGGTCGAGGCAGAAGTAGACCCCGGTCAAACCGAAGGTCAAAGTCTCCCTCCGGCTTCGACGACAGCCATGGAAGAGTACTACCAGCTACAGCAAAATCTGCTGTTGACCACGCTGGCATTTACCGGCGTAATCTTTTTTAGCGTCTGGTTAGCCTACTCTCTCCCAATTGCTCTGAATTATTTAATAGGAGCGTGCGGCGGTGTGGTTTACTTGAGGATGTTGGCAAAAAGCGTGGCCAACATTGGGCGCGGAAGCTCAAGGCTAGGCAGCGGCCGACTAGCCCTAGTGGTTGGTTTGGTTTTAGTGGCTACTGAGTGGCAGCAGCTTCAGGTCGTACCCGTTTTTCTAGGGTTTTTGACCTACAAGGGGGCGTTAATTGCTTACACCCTCTGGACTGCGGTGCTGCCAAAATCACCATCGGGATCTTCCCAGGCGTCTGGTTAACCTAGATCGGTGGTTCCCAAGCATAGCATGCTTTTTCCTGGCAGGTCTTAAGGAGAAGTCGATTTAAGAGATGGCGCTCAATATGCTAATGATTCATCCCTTAGTCCTGGCAAAGCTAGAGGTTGGCCAGCATTTGTACTGGCAGCTCGGCGGCCTTAAACTCCACGGCCAGGTCTTTTTGACCTCCTGGTTTGTGATTGGCGCTCTGCTGTTGGTTTCATTTTTGGCCACCCGCAACATTCAGCGGGTACCTTCCGGCCTCCAGAACTTCATGGAGTACGCTCTAGAGTTTATCCGCGACCTAGCCAAAAACCAGATTGGCGAAAAAGAGTACCGGCCCTGGGTTCCCTTTGTGGGCACGCTGTTCCTGTTTATCTTTGTCTCCAATTGGTCGGGGGCGCTGATTCCTTGGAAGTTAATTCATCTGCCGTCGGGTGAGTTAGCTGCTCCAACTAACGACATCAATACCACCGTGGCCCTGGCGCTGTTGACGTCCTTAGCTTACTTTTATGCCGGGTTTAGCAATCGCGGGCTGGGGTATTTTGCCAAGTACATCGAACCCACTCCCATTCTGCTGCCCATCAATATTTTGGAAGATTTCACCAAGCCCCTCTCCCTAAGTTTCCGTCTGTTTGGAAACATCCTTGCTGATGAGCTGGTGGTCGCTGTGCTGGTCTTGCTGGTGCCTCTCTTCGTGCCGCTACCAGTGATGGTCTTAGGTTTGTTTACCAGTGCCATTCAGGCGCTGATCTTTGCAACCCTAGCAGCGGCCTACATCGGCGAGGCGATCGAGGGGCATGGTGGTGAAGAGCATGGATGACCCTCAGTGATTTCCTCTTGAGGGCATTCAGTTTGATATTGGCTGGTAGGGCAGGTGCTGCCAGCCGACGTGGTCTTAGGGCCGCAGTATAAGAAACGCCTATCGAGCGTTGTCTACGACCTGTTTAACGAGTTGTTGATTCTCCAAATCGAGGTAAAGACATGGATCCTATTATCGCTGCCGCTTCCGTAATTGCAGCTGCTCTAGCCGTTGGTCTGGCAGCTATCGGCCCTGGTATTGGTCAAGGTAATGCAGCTGGTCAAGCGGTAGAAGGTATTGCTCGCCAACCCGAGGCTGAAGGCAAGATTCGCGGCACCCTGCTGCTGAGCTTGGCATTCATGGAAGCACTGACCATCTACGGTCTAGTGGTAGCTCTGGTGCTGCTGTTTGCCAACCCCTTCTCGTAGATTCGAAACGTTGGGCAGGGATAAGGTTCAATACTTTTCCCTGCCTGTCGAAGTTCAAATTCGCGATGTCACCTTGTAGTGCTGGCCCTGGGCCGAGTGAAAGGGCATATCCACAATGATGAATTTTGTTTGGTTACTGGCGGTTGAAACCGCCGAGGCAGTTGAGGAAGGCGGTGGTCTTTTTGACCTGGATGCTACTCTGCCGCTGATGGCCGTACAGTTTGTGCTGCTAGCGGTAGCGCTCAACATATTGTTTTACAAGCCCCTGGGCAAAGTCTTAGACGAGCGCGACGGTTACATTAGTTCCAACCAGGTTGATGCGGCAGAGCGTTTGGCCAAAGCTGAGCAAATTGCCAAACAGTATCAGCAAGAACTGGCCGAAACCCGCCGCCAAGCCCAAGCGGTGATTGCCGAAGCCCAGGAAGAAGCGCAAAAGATTGCGGCTCAAACCGTTGCTACGGCTCAGCAAGAGGCCCAAGCCCAGCGAGAGCAGGTGCAGCGGGAACTAGATGAGCAGAAGAATCAGGCCATGGCTACCCTGGAGCAACAGGTAGATGGGCTGAGCCAACAGATTTTGGACAAGCTGCTGGGTTCTTTGGCGGCCTAAGCTATCGGTGATGACGGGGTGATTTAACCCCTGGAATTGCCCGCATCGTTGACGGAAAGTAGGGATATGACTATTGGTTGGTTATTAGCGGCGGAAGAAGGTGGGTTTGGTGTGGATTTCAACATCCTAGAAACCAACCTAATTAATCTGGTCATTATCATTGGCGTGCTGTATTACTTTGGCGGCAAGTTTCTAGGGAAGACCCTATCAACTCGCCAATCGGCTATTACTACGGCGATCGCAGAGGCTGAGCAGCGCAAGAAGGAAGCCGCTGCCGCTTTGGCAGAGCAGCAGCAAAAGCTGGCTCAGGCTCAGTCAGAAGCCAAGAAAATTTTGACCGAGGCTCAAACCTCGGCGGAGCGAACTCGAGAGGCCATTTTGGCTCAGTCTCAAACCGATGTAGAACGGATGCGGGCTACCGCCGCCCAAGATCTAACCTCCCAAGAGGCGCGGGTGATGCGAGAGCTACAGCAGCGGATTGCGGCCCTGGCGATCGAGCGCAGTGAAGCCGCTCTACCCGGTCAGTTAAATGACGACTTGCAGCGGCGACTGGTCGATTCCAGCATTGCCCTGCTTCAAGGAGAATAGCTATGAACGACACTACGCTGAATTCTGAAATTGCGGCCCCCTATGCCAAGGCGCTGATGTCGGTTGCCGCCGACAACAACGCTATTGACCAGGTGGGTGTCGAGGTAGCTGACCTGCTGGAGGTGCTGGACAGCTCCAAAGAGCTAACCGGCTTTTTAATGAGTCCGTTGATGTCTGCCGACGCTAAAAAGGGCGTACTACGCCAGGTTTCGGAAGGCAAAGTGAGCGGTTTTCTGCTGAGTTTTTTACTGCTGCTGGTTGACCGCAGCCGAGTAGCGTTCTTAAAGCCTATTCTTCAGCAGTACCAAGCCCTGCTGCGGGAGCGAAACAACACGGTTTTGGCCGATGTTACAGCGGCAGTTGAGCTGTCTGACGACCAGCAAAATGCTATTCGCGATCGCGTGAAGGCCATGACCGGTGCCAACAGTGTCGAGCTATCCGTAACTGTTGATCCATCTTTAATTGGTGGATTAATCATTAAGGTCGGCTCTCAGGTGATTGACGCTAGCCTGCGGGGCCAGCTACGCCGCATTGGCATGCAGCTAGCGACATCCGCCTAGCGGCAACCTGCCCCCTGATTGGGCAGTTTCTCTGACGTCTCGTGTTTATGTAGGTTTATCCAGAGCAAGTCCTATGGTTAGTATCAGACCTGACGAAATTAGCAGCATTATTAAGCAGCAAATCGAGCAGTACAACCAGGAGGTCAAGGTCTCCAATGTGGGTACAGTGCTGCAGGTGGGCGACGGGATCGCTCGCATCTACGGCCTCGAGAACGCCATGTCTGGCGAGTTGCTGGAGTTTGAAGACGGCACCGTAGGTATCGCCCTCAACCTGGAAGAAGACAACGTGGGCGCGGTGCTGATGGGCGACGGCGTCAACATTAGAGAAGGTAGCGCCGTTACCGCTACCGGCAAAATTGCATCGGTGCCCGTCGGTGAGGCTATGCTAGGCCGCGTGGTCGATGCTCTGGGTCGTCCCATTGACGGCAAAGGCGATGTGCAGACCACCGAAACCCGCCTCATTGAGTCTCCGGCCCCCGGCATCATTGCCCGGAAGTCGGTGTACGAGCCAATGCAGACCGGCATTACCGCCATCGACGCCATGATTCCCATCGGACGGGGCCAGCGCGAGCTGATCATTGGCGACCGTCAGACCGGCAAGACTGCGATCGCCATCGACACCATCCTCAACCAAAAGTCTGAGGACGTGGTGTGCGTCTATGTAGCGATTGGTCAGAAGGCCTCTTCCGTCGCTCAAATTGTGGACGTGTTGCGCGATCGCGGTGCCCTTGACTACACCATTGTGGTCACCGCCAGCGCCAACGACCCGGCACCGCTTCAGTATCTGGCTCCCTACACTGGCGCCAGCCTAGCCGAGTACTTCATGTACAAGGGCAAAGCTACTCTGATCATCTACGATGACCTGACCAAGCAGGCTCAAGCCTACCGCCAGATGTCGCTGCTGCTGCGCCGTCCGCCCGGTCGTGAAGCCTACCCTGGCGACGTGTTCTACCTGCACTCTCGCCTGCTAGAGCGGGCCGCTAAGCTCAGCCCCGAGCTGGGCGAGGGCAGCATGACCGCCCTGCCCGTGATTGAAACCCAGGCAGGCGACGTGTCAGCCTACATTCCTACCAACGTAATTTCGATTACCGACGGTCAGATCTTCCTGTCCTCTGACCTATTTAACTCAGGTCTGCGCCCTGCAATCAACGCCGGTATTTCGGTGTCTCGGGTAGGGTCTGCAGCCCAGATCAAGGCCATGAAGCAGGTGGCCGGTAAGGTGAAGCTGGAGCTGGCTCAGTTCGACGAACTTCAAGCCTTCTCTCAGTTTGCCTCTGACTTAGATGCCGCTACCCAGAAGCAGCTGGCGCGCGGTCAGCGCCTGCGGGAACTGCTGAAGCAGCCCCAGTACTCGCCCCTACCGGTGGAAGAGCAAGTGGCGATTATCTATGCCGGTATTAACGGCTTTATGGATGAGGTGCCTGTGGAGCAGGTGGTGGCTTTCTCGAAGTCTCTGCGTGACTATATCCGCAACAACAAGCCCAGGTTTGCGGAGCTGATTCGCAGCGAGAAGAAGCTTGGCGACGAGAGCGAGACCCTGCTCAAAGAAGCGATCGCTGAAACCAAACAAGCCTTTTTGGCGGCAGTCTAACCTCCTGTTCTAGCCGGGGTGTTGCATGAGCCAACGCCCCGGCTCTCGACGACCCCTTAGGGATCCACTATGCCTAACTTAAAAGCGATTCGAGACCGCATTAAGTCTGTAAAAAATACCCGTAAGATTACCGAGGCTATGCGCCTAGTGGCGGCCGCTAAGGTACGCCGTGCCCAGGAGCAGGTGATTGCTACCCGCCCCTTCGCCGATCGCTTAGCTCAGGTGCTCTACGGTCTGCAAAGCCGTCTCAGATTCGAAGAGACCGACCTGCCGCTGCTAAAGCAGCGTGAGGTGAAGACAGTGGCGCTGCTAGTGATCTCCGGCGATCGCGGCCTTTGCGGCGGCTACAACACCAACGTCATTCGCAAGGCTGAGATTCGAGCTCAGGAACTGGCTGCTGAAGGCTTAAACTACCGCTTTATTTTGGTGGGGCGCAAGGCCAGCCAGTACTTTAAGCGTCGCGACCAGCCTATTGAAGCCAGCTTCACTGGCCTAGAGCAAATTCCCATCGCGTCCGAAGCCTCGACCATTGCTGACGAGCTGCTGTCGCTGTTTCTGTCCGACGAAGTTGATCGGGTTGAGCTGGTTTACACCCGCTTTGTGTCGCTGGTCAGCTCTCGTCCGGTAATTCAAACCCTGCTGCCCCTAGACCCCCAAGGGCTAGAGGTACCTGACGACGAGATTTTCCGGCTCACCACGAAAGGTGGTGTCTTTAAGGTAGAGCGGGAGAGAATGGCAGGGCCAGCTCCGGCGGAGTTTCCCCAGGACATGATCTTCGAACAAGATCCAGTGCAAATTCTGGATGCGCTGCTGCCGCTGTACTTGAATAACCAGATCCTGCGAGCGCTGCAGGAGTCCGCTGCTAGCGAACTAGCGGCCCGGATGACCGCTATGAACAACGCCAGCGACAACGCCAAGGAGTTGGCTAAGACTCTGAACCTGACCTACAACAAGGCCCGTCAGGCCGCCATTACCCAGGAAATTCTTGAAGTAGTTGCTGGGGCTAACTCCCTCAACTAAGTCAGTAAAACCTACATTCACGATCCTAGGCCCCTCACAATTGTGAGGGGCCTTTTTTGTGCATCCGGGAGCTTTCGCCTCTGGCAATACTGCGTGAATACCTTCGCGCAGCCACCAAGGCAGAAATTTCCTAGCCGTGGCGCTTTTGGTGCCAAGCCCAGGCGTGGGTCAAGATGGTGTCAATGTCAACGTACTGTGGGTTCCAGCCTAAGATGCTGCGGGCGCGATCGCTGCTACCAACCAGCGCCGGTGGATCGCCAGGGCGACGTTCCACCTCGACCACCGGGATCGACTTACCAGTGATCCGCACAGCTGCATCGATCACCTCCCGCACCGAGAAACCGCTGCCGTTACCAAGATTGAAAACGGCGCTCTCACCCCCCTTAAGCAAATACTCCAACCCCAGAATGTGTGCATCGGCCAGATCGCAGACGTGGATATAGTCGCGCACACAAGTGCCATCGGGGGTAGGGTAATCGGTACCAAAAACGCTGATCGACTCTCGCTTACCCAAGGCAGTTTGCAGCACTAGGGGAATGAGGTGAGTTTCAGGGTTATGGTCTTCGCCCAGCAGGCCGTTGGGATGGGCACCAGCAGCATTGAAATAGCGAAACCGTACTGACTTGAAATCGTAAGCCTTGTCGTAGTCGGTCAGAATTCGCTCCACCATCAGCTTAGTCATGCCATAGGGATTGATGGGGTTTTGGGGATGGGTCTCGGTGATGGGCATCTCCTGAGGTACACCGTAGGTGGCACAGGTAGACGAGAACACAAAGGTTTTGACGCCTGCCTCCACCATGGCATCGAGCAGCGATAGAGTACCAACCACGTTGTTTTCGTAGTATTTGCTGGGATCGCTTACCGACTCTCCAACGTAGGCGTAGGCCGAGAAATGCATAACTGCACTGATGTCATAGCGGTTAAAGACATCCTTGAGCAGCGCCTTGTCTAGGGTACTGCCGACAATTAGCTCAGCCTTCAGAGCCGTCTCCACTAGGTCCCGATGGCCATAGACCAAGTTGTCTAGAATTAGCACTCTGTAGCCAGCCTGCTGAAGCGCCATGACCGCGTGGCTGCCAATGTAGCCAGCGCCTCCCGTAACCAAAATTGTTTTTAGATCAGTTGTCATAGGAAATTTCTCTAGGTTGTTTGGTGCCGCTAGGGCATTAGCGTGTTGGGTGTCCCGGTGAGGTCATTCTAAAGCGTGGCCCAATGCCTGTCCTTAGCTCTAGGCTTGGGTCATTAACTTTTCATCTCCGCAGTTTGCTTCCTTATGAAAATTTGGGTCGTTGAATACAGGTACGAATCAAAACTGCAACGTCTCTCTTAAGGGCAAACAGCCATTTATCCCTTCATACGCATACTTCAATTCAGCAACGTTAAAAACTCAGCTGAAGACGCTTGAAAAGCCCGCCCGTTAAGCAATTTTTAATCAAAGCTTACTAGCCACTTAGCCTTGCCATTAAGTGCTGCCGTGAGTAATAGCCGAAGATAACTCCGTAGCATTGGCTACCCGATGTGACCCCCAAGTGTTATCTATGGCTGACTTCACGCTCCAACTCTTCCACGCCGCTGATCAAGAGGGCAATATTACCGCCCTTGACGATGCTTCTCGGTTCTCAGCCGTATTAAATGCCCTAAAAAATCAAGATATTGATGGTGACGGCGTAGCAGGCTTTGCCAATACGCTAATTTTGTCGTCCGGGGATGCGTACATTCCTGGCGTATTTTTCAATGCCAGCACTGACGCGTTTGGCGGTGCCGGGCGCGGCGATATTTTAATTCAAAATGCTTTAGGCTTTCAGGCGATCGCTTTTGGCAACCATGAGTTTGACCAAGGTACTGCTCTGGTGGCCGATCTGATTGGTGGTAGCGAAGATGATCCAACCACAGAAATCGACGAATCATTTACTGGAACAGCGTTTCCTTACCTAAGCGGCAACCTCGACTTCAGCACCGACGCCAACCTGGCCGATCTAGTCGTGCCCGATGCTGCCGCTCCTCGGCCTAACGGCATCGCCGCCTCTACAGTAATCGAGGTCAATGGCGAGCGCATCGGCGTGGTGGGGGCCACAACTCCTACCATCAGCAACGTCAATGTGCGCATCTCTAACCCTGGTACTGTCACAGTACTGCCCCAGCCCTTTGACAGCAGCCCCACACCCGAACAGCTCGACGCCCTGGCTGCCGAAATTCAGGCCGATATCGATGCCCTGCTAGCCGCCAACTCCGACATTGACAAAGTTGTGCTGCTGGCCCACATGCAGCAGATCGCCATCGAGCAAGAGCTGGCCCAGCGGCTATCGAATGTCGATATCATCGTTGCCGGTGGCTCCAACACTCGCCTCTTTGACGAGAACGATCGCCCCCGCGCCAACGATACCAACCAAGGCATTTACCCTATTATTCAAACCGGTGCCGACGGCAACCCCATCGCCGTAGTCAACACCGACGGCAACTACAAGTATGTCGGTCGTCTAGTGGTTGACTTCGACGAAAACGGCGTGCTCCTGCCCGAAAGCTACGACCCAACTGTCAGCGGAGCCTACGCCACCGACGAGGCAGGCGTTGCCGCTGTAGGCGGTGAAGGACTGACGGATCCGGCGATCGCAGCAATTACCGCTGCCCTGCGCGAGGCAATTATTGCCACCGAGAGCAACGTGTTTGGCGTCAGCGAAGTATTTCTCAACGGCAACCGGGGCGCGGTACGCACCCAAGAAACCAATCTCGGCAATCTCACCGCCGATGCCAACCTGGCGATTGCTAAGGAAGTTGACCCGACGGCAGTCATTTCGCTCAAAAACGGCGGCGGCATTCGCAATAACATTGGCCAAACGCTGGTGCCTGCAGGCGGTACGGGTGACGCTGAGCTGTTGCCCAATGAAGAAATCCCTGGAGTAAAACCCGCCGGCGGTATCTCTCAAAACGACGTGGCTAATGCCCTGTCATTTAACAACGCCCTCTCGCTGATCACGGTCACCGCAGAGGAACTGCTGGCGCTAGTTGAACACGGCGTTTCGGCCAGCAGCTTGGATGACAGCGTGTCTCCCGGTCAGTTCCCTCAAATCGGTGGGTTTTCTTTTAGCTTTGATGTTACGGCTGAGCCCGGTAACCGCGTTCAATCTTTGGCGATCGAGGCTGAAGACGGCACCGACATTGATGTAGTGGTGCAAAACGGCGAAATTGTGGGCGACCCTAGCCGCACCTTTCGCATGGTAACCCTCAGCTTCTTGGCTGACGGAGGCGATGGCTATCCTTTCCCCACGGGCGACACCACCAGCCGGGTTGACCTAGTGAATGAGACGGCCACGGCCACAGGTAACGCTACCTTTGCCCCCGATTTCAGCGAGCAGGATGCTCTAGCGGAGTATCTGTTCGACAATTTTGGTGCAGAAACGCCTTTTGCCGCCGCTGAGACAGGCCGCGAGCTAGACAGCCGTATTCAAAACCTGGCATTCCGCAGCGATGGCGTGGTTGACGATGCTGGCCCTGTCGATCCAACGGATCCTACTGAACCCACTGAACCCGGCGTCGATCCCGCATCGCTGCTAGTACCCCTGGGCACCTATGAGACCGGAGTGTTTGACGCTAGCGCCGCTGAAATCGTGGTCCACGACCCGGACTCTCAGCGGCTGTTTGTAGTCAACGCCCAGGTTCCGTCCGTGGAGGTTTTGGATATTAGCGATCCTAGCAACCCTACTAAGCTGTTTGACATTGACCCCTCGGCCTACGGGGCTGGGGCCAACAGCGTGGCAATTAGCAACGGTATCGTAGCCGTAGCCATTGAAAGCGCTGAAAAAACCGACCCCGGCAGCGTGGTGTTCTTTGACATCGACGGCAATTTCTTGAACGCCGTTACCGTGGGCGCTCTGCCCGACATGCTGACCTTTACCCCTGATGGCACTAGGGTGCTGGTAGCCAATGAAGGGGAACCCAACGCTGATTACACCATTGACCCCGAGGGTTCGATCAGCATCATCGACCTGTCTGGAGGTGTCGCTAACCTCACGCAGGCCAATGTCACCACCGCCGACTTCACCGTCTTCAACGCTCAGCGTGACGCCCTGGTAGCCGACGGCGTGCGAATTTTTGGCCCCAACGCCACTGTTGCCCAGGATGTTGAGCCTGAGTACATTGCGGTGACTGGCGACTCTAGCACAGCCTACGTAGCGCTGCAGGAAAACAACGCCCTGGCGGTAGTCGACATTGCCTCAGGTACGGTAACCGATATTCTGCCGTTAGGTGTGAAGAACCATAATCAGCCTACGGTGACCCAATTAGAGACCTACGAGTTCACCGATCTGCCGGTTTTAGGGACCACGGCTGCTGGCCAGGAGATTCCGCTAGGGGGCTTCTCTGGCCTCACCTTTGAGGGCTATACGGCCAACGGCAATCTAAAGTTCATTACCCATACCGATCGCGGCCCCAACGGCGAACCGACCGGCATCAACCGTCCCTTCCTGCTGCCCGACTTTGCACCGGAGATCATCCGGTTTGAGCTCGATCGCAGCACTGGCGCCCTTGCCCTCACCGAGCGCATTCAACTGCAATCGGCACCGGGTGATTTGCTCACCGGTTTGCCCAACACCGCCATTAGCGACAATGCCAGCCAGCCCTACAACGATGAAGTGCCGGTTGATCTGCAAGGCAATGTCTTGAAGCGCGATGCCCTAGGGGCCGACCTAGAAGGCATTGTTACGGCCCCCGATGGCACCTTCTGGATGGTGGATGAATACCGTCCGGCAATCTACCACTTTGACAGCAGCGGGGTCTTGATCGATCGCTTCGTGCCTGAAGGGACAGCCGCTGCCGTCGGAGAAGCCGAGGGCACCTTTGGCACCGAGGCACTACCTGCAGTTTTGGCGCAACGCCGCCAGAACCGAGGGTTTGAAGGGGTCGCCTTCCAGGACGGTAAGGTGTACGCCTTTGTACAAAGCCCAATTCGTAACCCGGACACCCTGAGCAATGGCGTACTCAACGGCTCGACCAATATTCGAATTGTGGAGTTTGACCCCACCACCCAGACCACGCGCCAGTTCCTCTACCAGATGGACAATGGGCCAGCGGTGAGTGAGACGGATAGCCGGGCCGATAAAATCGGCGATGCTGTGGCGATCGGCAATGGGGAATTTTTGGTGCTGGAGCGGGATGATGATGCGATCGACAGCGACCCCTTGAGCGATATTCAGAAAAAGATCTATCGCTTTAGCCTGGGTGATGCCACCGATATCACCGGACTGGATGACCCGATTGACGGCAAGACTGTGGATCAAATGACTGCGGCAGAACTAGCTGCAGCAGGGATTAAACCCATCAACAAAACCCTGCACGTCGACCTAGCGGCAGCGGGTTACGACACAGTGGAGAAGGTGGAAGGGTTGACCATTGTCGACAGCAACACCCTAGCCGTTGTCAATGACAACGACTTCACCGTTGCAGGCATTACTATCGACCCTGCCACAGGCACATTTACCCCCGATCCCAACGCGGAAACGCCAACTCTGGGGCTGCTCACCCTGCGAGGTAACGGTCTCGATGCTAGCGATCGCGACGATGCCATCAACATTCAGAAGCTCCCTGTGTTTGGCCTGTATTTACCCGATGCCATTTCCCTCTATGAGGCTGGTGGCGAAACCTACATCGTCACCGCCAACGAAGGGGATGCCCGTGAGTACGACACCTTTGCCGAAGAAGCGCGGGTGAAGGATTTAGCCCTAGATCCGGTGGCGTTCCCCAACGCCGCTGAACTTCAGGCTGACGAGGTTCTAGGTCGCCTCACCGTGACCACCACCCTAGGTGACACCGACGGCGACGGCGACTACGACGAACTCTACGCCTTTGGGGGCCGATCCTTCTCCATCTGGAATACGCAGGGCAATCTGGTCTATGACAGCGGTGCCGAGTTCGAGCAGACTATCGCCGAGCTGTTCCCCACCGAATTTAATGCCGACAACAGCGAGAATGGCTCCTTCGACAGCCGCAGCGACAACAAGGGGCCTGAACCCGAAGGCGTAACCATCGGTGAAGTCGATGGGCGCACCTACGCCTTCATCGGCCTAGAGCGGTTTGGCGGTGTGATGACCTACGACATCACCAACCCTGCTGAAGCGTTCTTCGTTGATTTCGTCAACAATCGCGATTTTGCAGGCGATGCCGAAGCCGGTACTGCTAGCGATCTAGGCGCTGAGGGACTGGTGTTTATCCCCGCTGCCGAGAGTCCCAATGGTAGCCCTCTGGTGATTGTGGCCAACGAGGTCAGCGGCAGCACCACGGTGTTTGACGCCAGCGCCCTCGAAGCCTTAGCACCCGATGTCCCTGGCGAGGAGGTATCTGACTTTTTGCTTGACCTGCGCGACATTACTGGGGATGTAACCACCACCTTCTCCGTCAACCGGGAGGCAGCTTTCGACAACTTTGTGGGCTTATACCAGATTGCCGATCTTAACGGCGGCATTGACCTCAACGGTGACGGTAGTGCCGACGTGACGCCCGGTCAATCGGGGTATACCGAGGCGGCATTGGCAAACCGCGCCGAGGCTGTGGCCCTAACTACTGCCAACCTCACCACATCGGTCTTTGAGTCAACGGTAGCCGGAGGTAGCCTCTACGCGCCCTTCCTCATCGCCAACGGTAACTTGGACAGCTTCAACTCTAACGAGGTGTACTTTGCCTTTGGCAGCGCCAACGCTGACGGGGTTGAGCACATCCGCGTTATCGATGGCGCGATCGGGTTTGAGGATCTGTTTGGCGGCGGCGACAATGACTTTAACGACATCGTTGTGAAGGTTGCCGTATCTGTCTGAAAGTCAGTAGCACTTAGTGTTAACAATTAGCTAACCGCTAATTGGTTGGTTAAGTAAATCTTGAAAGCAGCAGGCTCAGTTTTTGGGCCTGCTTTTATATGGCCATTACAACACGGTTCTGCACCCCACGTCAGCTAGATTAGGAAGATTTAGCCGAGGCACAACAGCTTCAAAACTTAGCGATCGCAACAAATTATTACGCCATTATCAAGATATACACTGCAGGAGAAATATTTCTTCAATTTGGCCTATCTATCTTTAACTCAAGTCATTAGCTTTACCGCTAAGCAGCAAACTATGCTGGCGATCGCCCCATGTTTGGCAACCGCTTTTACACTTTTCCCAAACCTAAATTAGCGCTGGCAGATAGCCACGGTTCCTCTTGAGTAGGCATTTCAAGCCAAAAACCACTCAAAGCTGTAGCTTCAACTACTAATTATTTCAACGCTTAGGCAAGCTCGCCCAAAAGATTCTGTTCTTGATAACTTACCTGAACAATGGGCAATATTTTGATAGAGAATAGAGCTTTGAGAATCCACTTTAAAAGCGCCATTGATGACATTTATACCTAGTATTGATGCTAGTCAACTGCTCGACTTTAATACCGCAGCCCTAGCCGTTTTAAACCATCTTCACGATCGGCTTGGATTTGACCTGTGGATGGTAACGCGCACTGAGGGTGAAGACTGGATTGTCTTACAAGCCGACGACACAGGCTACGGCGTCAAAGCCGGAGACGTTTTTCGCTGGTCTGACTCCTTTTGCTCTCGCATGATCAAAGGAGAAGGCCCTCGCATTGCCCCTTCTTCTGAGGCGGTAGTGGCCTACGCCGAAGCCCCCATTGGACAACAAGTCAAAATTGGAGCCTACGTGGGTGTACCACTGTTAAAGGAGGATGGCACCTTATTTGGCACCCTTTGCGCCATCGACCCGCTGCCTCAGCCCCAAGTCATTCAGCAGGAGCTGCCCTTAATCGAGCTTTTGGCCCAGCTGCTCAGCCGCATTCTTCACGCCGATATAAAATCCGCAGAGCAGGCACGACTAGCCGAGCATTTGCAAACAGAAGCCTTGACCGATGGGCTCACTGGGCTCTACAACCGTCGCGGTTGGGACCAGCTTTTAGACAGCGAAGAAGAACGCTGCGCCATCTATGGTTACCCCGCCAGCATCATCGTCGTTGACATCAACGGCCTCCAAGCAATCAACGACAGCCAAGGCCACGCCGCTGGAGACCAGATTTTACAGCGCACTGGGGAGCTGCTTAAGCAAGTAACCCGCAAACAGGATACCGTCGCCCGCACTGGTGGCGATGAATTTGCCATGCTCTGTGTGGAGTGTCCTTTAGTTGAGGGAGAACTGATTAGGCACCAACTCGAGAAAGCCCTAGGAGAAAGCCAGCTTCATGCCACGGTGGGAATTGCGGGCCGCCACCCTAGCCAAGGGCTGCGATGGGCTTGGGCCAATGCCGATCGCGCCATGTACAGCCGCAAGCCTGCTAGCCAACAAAAAAACCGTTAACTACGTGATTAAAAGTGGTCACAGGCAGTTATAGTAATATTCAGCTGGTCACCACCGTTGGCCACAACAACACAAACCAGTTTGACAAGGGTACACCTGTTATCTATACTGGGGAGTGTTGAAAAATAGGCCCCCATCGTCTAGAGGCCTAGGACACCTCCCTTTCACGGAGGCGACGGGGATTCGAATTCCCCTGGGGGTATAGCTTTAATAGCGCTAGAGCCTTGCAGTTTTTACTGCAAGGTTTTGTTTTTTACGGTATAGACCTGACTCTAGGTCAGGTGACAAGCTCTGTCACTTCCAGTACTGTAAGGATCACCCAACGGGTTCAACCTTTTGCAGAGGGGAATCTATGACCTTCATTACGCTACTAGCAACCGCTGTCGGCATTGTCTCGGCGATCGCGCTAATCGTCGTGGGATTAGTGGAGGCTCCTTGGCAGCTGCTGCTGTTTGGTCTCTTAGCCGCCCTCTATGGATTGCAGCGGCAAATTTTGGCCATTGAGTCAGTTACCGAGGTGGGCAGTGCCGTAGTGCCTACCAATGTGAGTGCCCAGAAAACTGCGACTTCGCCCCAGCCAAAGCAGGCAGAAGTAAGCATCACAGACAGTTCCTCAGCCTTAGCATCTGAGAGCAAGGAGCTTATTTATCGAGGCATTCGATATAGTGCCAGTCAGCCCGAGAATCCGCCACCGCTGCCCGACGAGAAAATCGAGGGCATCTATCGAGGGCGACCTTGGAAGCGCTAGGCCTAGCATCCATCAGCTGTAATAGTCTCCGCTTTACGACACCCCCGCTGGGGCAAAAATGCTTTCGTCTTGGGCAAAAGCCTTAAATTCTAAGGCGTTACCGCTGGGGTCAGTGATAAATAGCGTAAACTGCTCTCCGACCTCGCCCACAAACCGTTGATAGGGCTCGATTAAAAACTCTACCTGGGCTTGGCGCAGGCGGTCGGCCAAGGCGTGCCATTCAGCCGGGGTGAGAATAACGCCCCAGTGGCTAACCGGTACGTTGTGACCATCCACCGCATTAGTAGGCACGACGGATTGAGGCTCAGCTTGATGAGCCGTGATCTGGTGGCCAAACAGATTAAAGTCAATCCAGGTCGATGACGTGCGCCCTACCGAGCAGCCCAGCACGGTTTCATAGAAGTGACGTGTGCTGTTCAGGTCGTACACTGGAAACGCCACATGAAAGGGGCGAAGCATTGCCATGTCCTCTAGGTTTACGACTGAGCCTAGCGTCAATAGTTCTAAGCCCGCTACAGGAGCCATCTACCCTCGCTATGCCCTTAACCACTGTACTCTCTACACCGGCCGGAGGGTGCTGCAAAACTACGCGTTGGTGATAGAGGGTAGCCGTATTTTAGACCTTGTACCTGAGGCCCAACTGCCGTCAGACTTACCTTATCTCGACGGTCAGGGCTGGGCAGTGGCCCCCGGCCTTATTGATCTACAGCTCAATGGCTGCGGCGGCGTGATGTTCAATGACGCCATCACCGCCGACACCCTTGAAACCATGCACCGCACCAACCTGCAGAGCGGCACTACGAGTTTTTTGCCCACATTAATCACAACTACTGACCAGGCGATGGACGACGCTATGGCCCTAGTAGCTCAGTACCGTCAGCAGCAGCCATATCAAGTCTTGGGGCTCCATTTAGAAGGCCCCTATCTCAACTCCAAGCGAGGAGGAATTCACAGTCAAGCCCATATTCGCTCTGCCGATAGGGCCATGATCGATCGCATAGCCCAGGCTGGGCCAGAGGTGGTCAAGCTGGTCACGTTAGCCCCCGAAGTTGTCTCCCCAGAATACATTCGGCAGCTGGCTGAAGCAGGCATTTTGGTATCTGCCGGGCACTCTGAGGCTAGCTTTGAGGAGGCATTGGTCGGCTTTGAGGCTGGAGTTGGTATGGTCACGCACTTGTTTAATGCCATGTCTGGATGGCAAGGGCGTAGTCCTGGTCTGGTTGGGGCGGTGTTGAGCCAGGCCGATGTCTATGCCGGCGTCATTGTGGATGGACACCATGTTCACTATAGTTCTATCGACCTAGCGCATCGGATCAAACAAGACCATCTGGTGCTCGTTACCGACGCCACACCCCCCGTAGGCACCACTCTAGAATCCTTCGTCATCGGCGGGCAGGAAGTGTTTTATCGAGACGGCAAGTGCGTCTCTGCCGATGGCACCCTTGGGGGAGCAGCGCTGACACTGATAGACGCCATAGAGAACTGCGTGCGTCGAGTGGGCATTCCCCTGGCAGAATCCCTGCGGATGGCGACTCTATACCCAGCCCGAGCCATCGGAGTTGACCACAGTCTTGGGCTATTGTCTCCGGGCTACCAGGCCAACATAACCCTATTTGACGCTGACACGTTCACCGTAAAAGGGGTAATTGATCAAGGCGTACTGGCTTGGTCTACAACAGACCTGGAAAAACAGTCAGAACCCTTAGATGTGAGGACGAGGTAGGCCTGCCACTCGCTGCTGAAGCAATTGAGCGGCCATTTTCTGGCTGCGCAAGCTAATCCACAGGCTGCACTGGTCCTCGGCAACAGACACCAACGCCCCAGCTCGCTGCTCTGAAAATTTACAGGCTAGGTGATATAGCCTTGTACGTTTGTCGGCTTCGACAGTTAAGGCCCGATAGTACAGTTCATTGTAGTGATGGGTGCCATCCTGCAGGGCACCGTTAAACCAAAACTTAAATACCTGAACTCGATTTTCGGGCAAAACCTTTGGCAGCATTGAAGCTCTCTCTTGACCTAGTTTCAGCATACCCAGTTGGTCTAGGGAATACTGAAACTAGGCAGATGTAAGGGTGTGGCTTGGAGTATGGCAACTTGCTTTATTGACAAATAGTGCGGGCAAAGGCAGATTCGACTAGCGATCGCAAAATGTCCATACTGAGCGGCTGCACCAGCAATCCATCTAGCCCTGGAGTATCTTCGCTGTAGTTCCATTGCGGGCTGGTCGAGTCTGTTAAAGCCACGATCGTCATATCAGGAGCCTGCCCATGCTGTCGCAGGTGATTCACTAACGGTGGTGACCAATCTTGAAAATTATTGCCGACCAAAATAACGAGACAGGGTGCTCCCTGGTTGACGCGGGTAACCGCTTGCTCGGCAGAACTAGCCACAAACACGGGGTACTGCAGGTCAGTCTCTAAAGAATGAGCGTCGTCACGGTGATCACACTCTGGGTCGAGCACAAGGATATAGTCACGAGTTAAGGTCATGGCTGCAAACGACGCAATTGACTTCCATCTTAGCTAGTCCAAAAACAGCGTTTATCAACATAAGACCGCTTTTTTTGAACTATAGACTAGGGTTTTCACGCCATTTTAGAAACTTAGACTTATTTCAATCTTCCGTTTTTTTTAGTCTGTCTAAAGGCATGCCAAAGCCCTCACATTGCAAAAGCAAAACTATAATTAAGTTATGCAAATTATTGAGCCAAAAATTACCGGCCATTCAGCTATTAATAACGTTCTGTACGATTAGCCCTCGATTTCGCCACACACCCTAGGTCATGGTTGGGTAACCCTAGCTACAAAAACCCCTAGGGGCCTTTGCTATGTTTAGCAAGTAAAATTTGCCGTTTATAACGAAACCCAGTGGGCGCTGTATCGGTACAGATTATTGAGGGCAACCCCCATTTGCGATCGCTCCTGGGCTGGCATCTTCAGCAAGCTGGCTACAGGGTTTTTCAGTCGGCAGATGTTGTCCGCACTCGTGACCTTTTTCAGAGCCGACAGCCAGACTTAGTCATTTTAGACTCGCAACTTCCCGACGGGGACGGTGTTGAGCTGTGTAAGTGGTTGCACAGCCAGGGGCAACCCCTGATTATGATTCTCTCGGCCTGCAATACAGAAACCGATATCGTGACCGGACTAAGAGCCGGAGCCGACGACTACATGACCAAGCCCTTCGGCATGCAGGAATTTTTGGCCCGAGTCGAGGCGCTAACCCGGCGCGTACGGCTGATGAGTGCGCCAGCATCTCTCACTTATGGCGACTTGAACATTGACCTAGTGCAGCGGCGCGTCAACTTTCGCGGCGACTACATCGATTTGACCCCCCAGGAATTTAGCCTGCTATACGTGCTGACTCAAGCGGCCGGCTCTCCCCTGAGCCGTACCGATTTACTGCGGCGCGCTTGGCCTGATGCGATCGACAATCCTAGAACCGTCGACACCCACATTCTCTCCCTACGCAAAAAGATTGAGGTTGACCCGAGGCAGCCTAATATCATTCAAACAGTGCGCAACGTGGGCTATCGCTTCAATGTTGAGCGCGTTTCCGCCGAGTCTAACGGCCATAGCCCTCGGGTTGGCGCCTCCCTAGCCTCTTCCTATTTGAGTTAAGACAGTTTATAGCGGCTTGAATTAGCTAGCAGAGCCAAAGCAACGCCTCAAGAACCATAAAACTATGGTTAAATCCCCATTACATCGCGATTGATATTTACTTAGAGCGACTGGTTGGTTGAGTACCCAGGCGGCCTAAAGAAATAGGCCCCAAAGTCAGCTGTGGCGAGTTTTGGTGAATTGAACTATAATTCAGAAATCCTTTCATGCTGCCGTGCCAACCCTGTGTTTACAACTCTTTCGCCCATTGCCGCATCCCCAACCCACGATTTGGTTGACGTCATCAACGCTCTTAAGCAAGAGCTGAATGCTGTTGTTTTAGCGCACTATTACCAAGAGTCTGATATTCAAGATGTAGCTGACTACATTGGCGATTCTTTGGGGTTATCTCGCCAGGCAGCCGATACCAGTGCTGATGTAATCGTGTTTGCAGGGGTGCACTTCATGGCTGAGACTGCCAAGATTCTCAATCCCGATAAGCAAGTCCTGCTGCCCGACCTCAACGCAGGCTGCTCTTTGGCTGACAGCTGCCCTCCTGATGCCTTTGCGGCGTTTAAAGCCGCGCACCCCGATCACCTAGTGATCTCATACATCAACTGTACGGCCGTCATCAAGGCCATGAGTGACATTATTTGCACCAGCTCCAATGCGGTCAGCATTGTGCAGCAGCTGCCACCTGAGCAAAAGATTATTTTTGCCCCCGACCAAAATTTGGGCCGCTACGTGATGCAGCAGACCGGCCGAGACATGGTGCTGTGGCAGGGCAGCTGCATGGTACACGAAACGTTTTCAGAAAAGAAGCTGGTACAACTTCAGATGAATCACCCCGAAGCTGAGGTGATTGCCCACCCCGAGTGCGAAGCGGCGGTGCTGCGCCATGCCCATTTTGTCGGGTCAACAACAGCCTTGCTCAAGTACGCCCAACAAAGCCCCAAGTCTGAGTTCATAGTGGTGACAGAACCAGGCATTATTCACCAGATGGAGAAACAAGCCCCAGGCAAGGTCTTCATTCCAGCACCGCCCACAGCATCCTGCGCCTGCAATGAATGCCCCCATATGCGCCTCAACACCTTAGAAAAGCTTTACCTCGCAATGAAGTATCGCCAGCCCGAGATTGTTTTAGACCCAGAGCTACAGCGCCAAGCACTGAAGCCTATCCAACGGATGCTAGACCTCAGTGCGCCTTAATTCAGCTAGCCCTAGGATCCCTGAACAAAGCTCTTCAACTCGGCCGCCAGCTGATCAATTAGGCTGTCATGGTCTGTATCCAAGGAACTGGTGTCTTGCTCGATGCGCTGTACAACCTCATCGGGCAAATCAAGCAGCGACACTAAACGGTTGTAGGCATCTGCTTCCTGTTGATTGATCAGCTCTTCGCCGGGAGTACGGGCACTAGCACTAATCACCTGGCGGCCCAGTTTAAGCACCAGCTCTCGCTCGGCAGGGCGGGTAAGCTTGGGCACTAGTTCTTCTAGGGGCAGGTTTTGCATTAAGTAGTCGCGCAACTCATCCCGCAGCGCAGCCTGCTGACCAGCATCGCTGGCAAACAGACGGCTGAACTGATCGAGCATGACACCCACTTCTTCGTCGGCCAGGTGGCCGTCGCTCCAAGCCATGGTTGATGCAATGCGCAGCAGAGTCATCTGGCTGGGGGTGATGGACGGAGGCAGGGGAGGTTGAATAGGCATAGCAATCTCCGGGGTAGTGAACTACGTCGGGCAGCTGATGATGACAACCTACCATGGAGATTTAGAGAGGCTAGCTAACTTTAGCAATCTCTACAAATTCAGGTAGATGAGGGGCGACTTGCTATAGTCGCCCGGCTAAATGGGCTAGCTGACGCGTATTTTTGAGGTGCAGCACTGAGCGGGCATTGTCTTCAACAATCCAGCCTTTTTCGACTAGCTTGGCCATAATTTTGTTGGCTTCTTCGGGGGTGATGTCGGCCAAGTCGGCTAGGTCTTTGCGGGGAATGTTGAACAGGTCGACACCGTCATCTACTGGCTCACCGTAGGCCTCCTGGATCGCCGTGATGGTGGCAGCCAGTTTAACCGCAGGGGGCTGATGACGTAGCTGGAAGCGCAAGTTGGTCTGACGCAGCCGCTGCACCATAATTTGCAGCAGCCGATGGTGTAACTGGGAGTCCTTAGACAGGGTTTGAAGAAATCGCTGTGCTGAAATGCTCATCAGCTTGACAGCGGTCATAGCGACGACATCGGTGGAGCGGGGTGACTCGTCTAGAATGGCCATTTCACCAAAGAAGTCGCCTCTGCCTAGCACCGCCAGGGTAATGGAACTATCTTCAGCATGGCGGCGAACTTTAACCCAGCCGGATTCTATAAAGTAAACGGCATTACCCCAAGCATCTTCCATAACTACAGCTCGGTTGGCTGGGTAGTCATGGCGAGTGGCTACAGACAGCAGCCACTCTACGGTTTCGGGGCTCGCCCCTTGCAACAGAGGGTATTGTTCGCTCAGCGTATCGGCTTGCATAAAAGGCATGGTTAAAGGGTGACGGCTCAGGACTAGCTAGACAAGACCACGATCGGCCTATACCGTCCATGGTACCCAGAATCTTAAATTGACCAAAATAGCGACACTACCTAGGCAGCCCGATCGCACTGACAACGTCACTCAGGGGCGATCGCAGCGCCTCTACATAGCTAGGCCAGCCCACCACAATGGGCTGATGGTGAGCTAGGGTCTGGGGAGCTATATCGGGCTCCGTGAAGCGAATCGGCTGCCCAGCCAGGTCGCAGCAGATTAGCCCCGCCGCCTCGGCTAAAGCCAGGGGGCCAGTAGTGTCCCACAGCTTGACCCGACCGTTGAGGTAGACGTATAAGCCCGCCCGGCCAGTAATCACTGCCAACACCTTCAGTCCAAAGCTGCCCAAGGAGAGAAACTGAACGTTAGGAAAACGACGGGCGATCGCAGCGCCAAACCGGCGCTCATCCTTATCGCCAATCACCATAGACCAAGCTTTGGTTGGGTCAAAAACAGGCTCTCGGGGCATTAGGGGCTGAGGTACACCACCGCCCGTCTGCTCAAACAGACCCCAGCCTGGACCACCCCATACCAGATGCCGCGTGACTGGCGCATAAATCCAGCCTGCTTGAGGAATGCCAGCCACGACTTGCCCTACCATCACCGCGTAATGGTCTCCGCCTTGAATAAAATCGTCAGTGCCGTCGATAGGGTCCACGAACCACAGGGAGCGATCGCCGGTAGAAGACAGCCCCTGCCCCTCGCCCTGCCGAAACTGCTGCACCGTGGCTCGGTTTTCTTCAGTAATAATGCCGTCTTCTGGAAAGATCGCCTGCATACCCGCCAGCAGCTTTTGATCTAGCAGCTGATCGACCGTAGTCACATAGTCGTCCACGCCTTTTTCAAACACCTGAAACGAATGTTTGGGCTGCTGGCTGGCATAGTCACCACAGGCAATCAATAGCTGATGCAGAGCCGACAGATCGGCGGGGCGGATGGGCGGCATACCAGGCTAGACCACAGAACCCCGATGCTGGGGAGGTAGAGATAGATCAGGGGCGATCGCCCAGTCGGAAGATCTGATCACTCCGTTAGTGTAATCTGGCCCGGTAGCAGAACACTACCGACCATAGATACAAAAAATGGGCTGGTCAGCACAAGCTAACCAGCCCACTTCAGGAACGCGATGCAGACTTACTGAAGCACCAGCTTGACGTTGGCGTTCTGCAAACCAGGACGCTTAACCTCAGCCAGGGTCTTGTTGACTGCGTACTTTTGGTTGATGGAGTTGATCAACTCAGTCTGGTTGTGCTTTTTGGCAACACCCCAGAGGTCAGCGATCAGATCAAAGGAGCCATCGGCATTACGAGACCAACCCAGATCGTACTCACCATCCAGAACGGCGACAAGGTCGGCGCGCACACGCTGGCCGTTGTAACCGCGAACATCAGCTTCGGTCTTAGTGGCAATACCCAAGTCAGACAGCGACTGCTTGAGAATCTCAGCATCGGTCACTTTGGTGCGAAGGGTGCTGAAGTGAGACATGGTGTTTCCTCCTGTAGGGAAATTGAGAGAGACAACGAGGTTTGAGAGAGACAAAACCAGTTAGCCACGGGCTATCTGGATACTAACTGCTAGCAAATGCTAGCCCTTCCCCCGGATACCGCCGGGAGGAAAGCCTTTAAAACTCCATTCGCTGATACTCAGCGACGGAGGCTGCCGCCGGACGGGCCCGCTGGCGGGCCCAGTCCCGCAAGGCGGTGACCTGCTCACTCATAGTCTTCGACAGCGGCATCGTGGCGCGAATGGCCGCAATAATGTCGAGTTGAGTGAATTCACGTCCTTGGGCAAACGCTTCATACATGGCCGAAATCAGCCCCTGCTCAATTTCAGCTCCGGAAAATCCATCGCAGACCTTGGTCAACTGGTCGAGGTCAAAGCGCTCAATGTCGCGACGGCGCTTTTGCAAATGGATTTGAAAAATATCTTTGCGCTCTTCGGCGTTGGGCAGGTCGACAAAGAAGATCTCGTCGAACCGGCCCTTGCGTAGAAACTCACCGGGCAGCTTTTCGACCCGGTTAGCCGTGGCCATTACAAACACCGGCGAGGTTTTCTCCTGCATCCAGGTGAGGAAGGTGCCAAAGATTCGGCTTGAGGTTCCCCCGTCAGAGTCGGATGAGCCACCGGCTCCACCAAAGGCTTTATCGATTTCGTCGATAAATAAAATGGCAGGAGAAATTGATTCGGCGGTGCGTAGAGCGTTGCGCAGGTTAGCCTCAGAGCGGCCTACCGTAGAGCCGTCGTACACTCGACCCAAGTCGAGGCGCAGCAGAGGCAGGCCCCAGAGCCGAGAGGTAGTCTTAGCAATTAGCGACTTACCACAACCCGGCACCCCCAAAATCAGCATGCCTTTGGGCTGGGGCAGGCCGTACTCCCGCGCCCGCTCGGTAAAGGCATCAGATCGCTGCTGAAGCCAGTGCTTGAGTTCTTCGAGACCACCTACGGAATCTAGGGTCTCATCCACATCCATAAACTCAAGAATGCCGTTGCGGCGAATCAGCTGCTTCTTCTCAGAGAGAACAATATCAACTTCTTCGGCGGTAAGACGCTTAGCCATCACCCGCGCCTTGCGGTAGACTTTCTCAGCCTCGTCGCGGGTAAGGCCTAAGGCGGCCTTCAGCAGCTTCTCACGCTCCTCAGTAGAGATGCTGTTGCCGCGGGCACGGTTCATCTCTGTGGAGAGCACTTCGTCGAGTTCTGCCATATCGGGCAGCGGGAAGTCAAGCAGGACAACCTCTTTCTCAAGCTCGATGGGGATTTCCTGAACCGGCGACATCAATACGATGGTTTTGCGGGTACCCTTGAGCGCCACGATAGAGTCACGCAGGCAACGAGTTACCGCTGGAGAATCTTTAAAGGGGTGCAGGTCTTTGAAGATAAAAATGCCAGGTTCTCGCTGTCGTATAACCCACTCCACCGCCGCCTCGGGAGAAACCGTGTTGTTGTTTTGGGTACCAGTTCCTGGGGAGCCAACCTCAACCATGCCTCGGGTCATTGTCCAGGTAAAGACCCGCATGGGAGCCTTAATTTCAGGGTCCCTGGCAAGATGACGAGCCACAGCGGCGATGGTTTGCTCAGCCCGTTCTTCCTCGAAGGTGACCAAATAGATCAGAGGATATTGGGCTTGTACCAGTACGTTCAAATCCTCTCGCATGACCATATCCCTTCTCAGGCGTGTGGGGCAGTGAAACTGCTGTCTAGCTAACTACAACCAGAGCAGCCAAATCTGTACCTAGCAAACAACCAGCTCTCCTTCCTCTCGGGAACCGGGATTGGCAGCAACCTCAGGCACAATGGCATCACCTATTGGACTACCCTGAGCCGCACCAATGCTAGCAATCTCAACCAGCTCACCCTCACGCAGCACCACAGGGGATGCACAGCTCGGACAGCTATGAATACGATGGGTCTGACCAAAGGAAGACTCTAGGCTCTCAGCAACTACGTCACCGTGGGCCAGGTAAAAATCAATGGCGCGCTTAGCAATGGAAGACATGGCCTCGCCCTCGACAGCAGAGCGAATCTTTAACTGACGGTGCAGGTCGGGGGGTAAATACAGCGTGACCTTAGTAGCTTTCTGCTCTTCCATAGCGCTTTTCTAAATAGGTGTGACCCGGGTATGTAGTCACCTTAAGCGGCCTGCTCCAGGCTGTCAAGCCAGCATACTGTCATGACGTCATTCTTGTAACATTGCTTTACATACAACCATATTCCTTAACCTCCATTGCCTAACCAACTAAGCATGCCCGTGCTTCTAAACCTAGGTAGAGATAGGGTTTAGCCAAGGCAGTTACAGTTACCCTAGCGAGAAAATCGCCCTTTGAGCAGGGACGTAAACTTATACGACAGCCAGAGAATTTCCTTGGAGCAGGCCGATATGCTCGTTAGAGTGACCAGAGCGAAGCGGTTTGTAGGGTAAAAGTTCCCGCCGTCGTTGCTATGGCCATGGCTCAAGTTCAATCCCTACAGTTGGGCTCTGCCGTCGATGGTAGGGAATGCTGTGGTTGTTCTGTACCTATGTCTCCACTAGCTATGAAACCTACTGCCGCCCAGGGTATGCCCGCTACCCTAAGCTCCCAAGTAGCCACGCCATCTTCACCTCAGGATGGCGTCTTTCAGCAGTGGTATGGGGAGGGAGAAAAGCTGGCTGATGCTGGGGACTACGATCGCGCCCTGCGGTGCTTTGAAGAGGCCGCCATTCTTGCTCCTGACCAGGTGACAGCTCTGGTTTATCAAGCGGTGTGTTTGATTCATTTGGGGCAGCCTCAGCAAGCTCTGGGAGTAGCTGATCGAATTTTGGCGATCGCCCCCGATCATCCCCAGGGGTGGCTCTACCGAGGTGTGGCCCTACACCGGCTGGGCCAGTACAAAGAGGCTTACACCAGCTACGCCCAGGTTAACCAATCCTGATTAATTCAAGCTTCACTAGGGTGTCTCCTTCCTTAAAAGAGTACACTTGAACGCACGAAGATCATTCTCTGAGCGTTGGTTATGGTTGGGGTCGCATCACCCACAGCGGCGTTTCCCTCGTTGGAGACGGCTCTAAAACATCATTTTGGCTACGACGAGTTTCGCCCAGGGCAGCGATCGGTGATCGAGGCGGTGCTGAAGAATCAAGATGCTCTGGTAATCATGCCCACTGGGGGCGGCAAGTCGCTGTGCTACCAGCTGCCCGCCCTGCTCAAGCTAGGGGTGATGGTGGTAATCTCGCCGCTGATTGCCCTGATGCAGGACCAGGTCGACAGCCTGACCGATAACGGCGTGGCTGCCACCTGCCTGAACAGTTCCCTTGACTTCGCCACCATTCGTCAGCGAGAAGCCGACCTACTGGCAGGCAAAATTAAGCTGCTGTACGTGTCACCCGAGCGATTGATGAGTCCGGGCTTTTTTGGGCTGCTGGGGCAGCTGATCCAAACCGTAGGTGTGAGCGGCTTTGCCATTGATGAAGCCCACTGCGTGTCGGAGTGGGGGCATGACTTTCGCCCCGAATACCGGCAGATGTCGGTGCTGCGGGAGAAGTTTCCCCAAATTGGAGTGATGGGGCTAACGGCCACTGCCACCGAGCGGGTGCGGGTCGATATTGCCCAGCAGTTGCGGCTGCGCGACCCGCTAGTGCAGGTGTCAAGTTTCAACCGGCCCAACCTATTTTACGAGGTGCGCCCCAAAAGCCGCGACGGCTATCAGGAGCTGAGGCAGCAGGTCAAACAGCACCAAGGGTCTGGAATCATCTACTGCCTCAGCCGCAAGCGAGTCGATGAGCTAGCCCAGCGACTAAGGGAGGATGGGGAGTCAGTGCTGCCCTACCATGCTGGCTTAGCGGATGATGTGCGGCGGGAAAACCAAACTCGGTTTATTCGCGATGATGTGCGGCTGATGGTAGCTACGGTGGCTTTCGGCATGGGCATCAACAAACCCGACGTGCGGTTTGTCATCCACTACGACATTCCTCGCAACATTGAGGGCTATTACCAGGAGAGCGGGCGGGCCGGACGCGACGGTGAACCGGCTCATTGCACGCTGTACCTGGCTTACGGCGATGTGACCACGGCGGACTATTTGATCAGCCAAAAGCCCGATGAAGCCGAGCAGCGCATTGCCCGCCAGCAGCTTAGACAGATGGTGGACTACGCTGAAACCACGGTGTGCCGCCGCCGGGTACAACTGAGCTATTTTGGCGAAACCTTAGGCGAACACCTAGAGGGACCGTGTCACCAGTGCGATAACTGCACCAACCCGCCGCCAGTGGAGGACTGGACTGTTGAGGCGCAGAAGTTTCTCTCCTGCGTGGCCCGCTGTCAGGAGCGGTTTGGCATGGCCCACATCATCGATGTGCTGCGCGGTTCACAAAAGCAGAAGATTGTGGATCTGCGCCACGATCAGCTCTCAACCCACGGCATTGGCAAGGATCGATCGGTAGACGAGTGGCGGTTGCTGGGGCGATCGCTCCTTCACCAGCGCCTGGTCGATGAAACCACCGATGGCTACCCGGTGCTCAAACTCAATGCTGCCAGTTGGCAGGTCCTGCGCAAGCAAATTTCCGTAGAGGTAGCCGTACCGAAGGATTTTACCCCTGGCCCCGCCGAAGTGTCCACGCTTGAGGACACTCCTGAGGTGGCCCAGCTCTTAACTGTGCTTAAAGCCCTGCGCAAAAAACTGGCGGATCAGCAGAGTGTGCCTCCCTACGTCGTGTTTCCGGAGTCAGCCCTGCGGCAAATGGCTCAGACTCGGCCCCAGACCATGGAGGCTTTTGGTCAGGTTTCGGGGGTGGGCAGCCGCAAATTGGTTCAGTATGGCGAGGTGTTTACCGATGCCATCCGTCAGTTCTGCGCCGACTACGGACTAGAGTCTGACCTTGGAGCCGCCAAAGGCAGGTCTCGCCCAGCCCGAGAACGCCGTCAGGGCGTTGGCGACACCCACCGCCAAACGTTAGAGCTTCACCGCCAGGGGCTATCTATCCAAGAGGTTGCCGCCCAGCGCGGGCTTAAAGTCACCACCGTCGCCAGTCATTTAGAACAGCTAATTCGCCAGGGTGAAACGGTGGATATCGATCAGTTGGTCAGCGCCGATCGCCAGCGGGCCATTATTGATGTGCTGACAGAAATGGAGCAGGGGTCGCTGACAGAAATGCGCGATTGCCTCGGTTCCACCTTTAGCTACGAAGACATTCGCCTGGTACGCGCCGCTTGGCAGATGGAACAACAGCCATGAACAAACCACTTTCAACCGGGCGGGTTTTCTGAGGAAGCCTGGGAGTTAGAAGGTGTAACTGACAGCTCTATGGTGTTAAGCAGCTCTGCGAGACGGTTTTGATCGGTTAGGTAGAGATAACCGATTAAAGCCTCAAACGCAGTGGACTGCTGATAAATTTGGCTGTCAACCCGGCGGGGACCACGAGACGAGGCATTGCGTCCCCGGCGCAATAGGTCTTGTTCAGCAGCAGTGAGCAGCGGCAAGAGCTGCTGAACTTGACGGGCCTGCTGCTCAGCTCGAACCTGATTGACGACCTGCTGATGAAAGGCCTGAATACGCTTGGGAGGCAGCAAAAAACTCCCCCGCACAAACAGTTCATAGACCGCATCACCAATATAGGCAAGGGCCACGGGAGATAGGGCGTTGACCTGCTCTAGGGTCAGAGATCCAGCAGGACTATGGGCACCAAACTGTAGCAGCCGCAGCAGGCTGGCCGAAGGCTCGGGGGTTAGGTCAGCCACAGCTACCTCTGGCTAGGCCAATAAAGACCTAGGGTTATTCACTGGGCGGATTTTCGAGGTGGGCGATCGCATCTTCAACCGAGGGCTGTAGCGACAGAAACTTCTCTAGCCGCACCAGCTTCACAGTTTGGGTAACGCGGGGGTTTGTCACCACCTGCACGGTGCCACCTTCGGTGGTCGCTTTTTTGACGAGCTGCACCAGGGCACCAAGACCAGAGCTATCGACAAAGTCGATAGTTGCCAAATCTAAAATGATATTGTTCGGTCCCGCTTCGACGTACTTGGTCATTACCTTGCGAAAAGCAGGTTCTGAGAAAGCGTCTAACAAGCCCGTGAGGCGAAAAAGTTGATAGGTTCCCCTGACATCGCGGGTGCCTCGTAAGCTTACGGTCAGGGTTAGAGATTCAGCGATGGGAAACCTCCTCGTGCTCCAATTCGACGTTAAATATAGGTCAGGATACTGCTGACCGCAAGGGGTGAAACCGTACCCCAACCGATTGACCGCAAAGCTTGTAGCCTGAGTCAGATTTGAATCAGGGTTGCTGCCCTACTGTAGACAGATAGCATATAGCGGTTTGGCTAAATTTTGCCAACCTGATTAAGAACCCTCTCAACTGGCGTGGCAATAGTCACCATTAAACAGGCAACTGTTGCTGGCGATGGGTGCGCATGGAGTCAACGAACTTGGCGAAAAGGTAGTCGGCATCGTGGGGACCAGGGCTGGCCTCAGGGTGATATTGCACTGAGAACAGGGGCAGAGTCTTGTGGGCTAGCCCTGCTACGGTCTGATCGTTGAGGTTGAGATGGGTCACCGTCACCGTGTCTTCAGGAATTGAGGCCGCGTCGAGGGCAAAGCCGTGATTTTGACTGGTAATCTCCACCTGGCGTTCTAAACCGCAAGGTTGGTTTAGCCCCCGATGGCCAAACCGTAGCTTAAACGTAGATGCCCCCAGTGAGAGCCCCAGGATCTGATGGCCCATGCAAATGCCGAAGGTGGGGAGCGAGTAGTCTAAAAGCGCCTGCACTAGCTCTGGGGCCTTAGTCACCGCCGCCGGGTCACCAGGGCCATTTGACAGGAAAATACCGTCGGGCTGATAGCTCATAATTTGCTCAGCAGTAGCGCTGGCGGGCACTACAACCACCCGACAGCCATAGCTAGCCAGGCGGCGCAGAATGTTGCGCTTCACCCCAAAGTCAACGGCAACTACGGTTAGTGGAGCACCTTCGCCTGGGGCTGGAACGGTGGGACCAAAGGCCCAGGCATCGTCGGTAACCTCAGTCCACTCATAGGTTTGCTCGGTGGTGACCTGATCGACCAGGTTGAGACCAGCCATTGAGGGTGCATCCTGGAGCTGGCGTAGCAGCTCTTGGGGGTCGAGCACGGTGGTAGAAATGGCTCCATTCATCGCCCCTGCCGTGCGTAGCTTGCGGGTGAGGGCGCGGGTGTCGATGCCAAAAATGCCGGGAATTTTGTGGGTCTTAAGGTAGTTGGGCAACGACTGAGTGGAGCGCCAGTTGCTGGGGATTTCGCAGATGTTGCGGGCGATCGCACCCTTAATATGGGGCCGACTCGACTCTTCGTCGTCGGGGTTAACGCCGGTGTTGCCCAGCTCGGGGTAGGTGAAGGTAACAATCTGGCCACAGTAGCTGGGGTCGGTCATGACTTCTTGATATCCTGTCATGCCGGTGTTGAAGACGACCTCACCCATAACGGTGCCCGGTGCCCCAAACGACCAGCCCCGAAACACCGAGCCGTCGGCCAATACAAGCACTGCGGGAGGGGCATCAGGAAAAACCATGGCGATTTGTTCAGCGCTAAGAATCGCTATTATCCTAAGGCTAAAGGACGGCTTTCAGCCATTTGATCGCTATTTCATTGAGAGGTAATTCTCCCCAAATTAGTAGCTAGCTCAACGTGGTCTTGACCTTCTCCTGCGCGGGACATGTCACCGATAGCGAGAGGATGGGGAATCCTGGTGTTTACGTGAGCAATTGGAACAGTGGAGCAACAGCTATGGGAAGTGCCAGGGCGATCGCAAGTAGGTTCATGCTGTCCACTGTGGCCTTCGGTTTGGTAGGCTGCGGCCTGTCTGTCAATACATTAAATACATTGCTGCCGGTTGGTCCCGCCGAGGTGTCTACCGAGGCCTCTGAGGCGGCTACCGCCCCTGAACCGCTCGTTTTACCCATCGCCGCCGAGTCGGCTCCGGTGCCACCCGCCCCGACCCCAGATTCCTTTCGAGAGGCGGTGAA
Organism: Leptolyngbya subtilissima AS-A7; assembly: GCF_039962255.1. Classification (NCBI taxonomy): domain Bacteria; kingdom Bacillati; phylum Cyanobacteriota; class Cyanophyceae; order Leptolyngbyales; family Leptolyngbyaceae; genus Leptolyngbya; species Leptolyngbya subtilissima. The sequence goes on from NZ_JAMPKY010000002.1 coordinate 105,318, forward strand.
TCGGGCTACTAGCGCTGTCGCCATTGGTCAGTCGGCCCAGTCTAAGGCTGATTGGCAGCTGGCCGCCAGTCGCTGGCAGCAGGCGATCGGCTTGATGGAGCAGGTGCCTAGCAACAGCCCCAACCACGCTCAGGCCCAAACCAAGGCCCAGGAGTATAAACAACACCTGACGGCGGCTCAGAGGCGGGCCACGGGTTCTATCGTGCCAGCGGCGGCCCTTGCCCCTGCCCCCAAGGCAGTTTTACCGGCTGGGTTGGCGGCCCAAATCCCGATTCAGGGGCGGCAGGGAGGCACACCGATTGTGGCCGTTACCCTAAAGGGCAGCAGCGGTGCTCAGACCTTCCCCATGCTGTTTGACACCGGGGCCACCGGCACCTTAATTACCGCCGAGATGGCCCAGGCGGTGGGGGTCACCATTGTGGGCGCAATCCAGGCCAGAATCGCTGACGGCAGCGTGGTGAGCCTGCCTGTTGGCTATGTGGATGCCGTGGAATTGGGTGGCCTCCGTCGCGAACAGGTGATAGTCGCTATCGGCGGCAGCTACGGCCTGCTAGGGCAGGACGTCTACGGTGAATATGGCATCGCTATTGGGTCTCACCAGATCAACCTGCACCAGTGAGAACAAATCTCTGGGGTAGCCTGGCTCAGAGACTAAGAATGCGTGAGAATAGGCAGCAGGTTTCGCACTATCTTCACCTATGGCTGTCTCTGTATTGCCCGCCGCTGCGGGGCTAAGTGAACCCACCTCGATCGCAATGGCAGCCCAAGTACAGGTGGCGGCAATCAACACACTGCTCGCTGACGTCGCTATTCCCACAGCCTACGTGGCAGGAACGGATGGCGGCAACACACCGCCTCTGCTGCTGATCCCTGGATTTGACAGCTCGCTGCTTGAGTTTCGCCGGCTGCTGCCGCTGCTGGGCTCCCAAGCCTGGGCCGTCGATTTGCTGGGGTTTGGGTTTAGCGATCGCACTCTCATCCCTAATCTCTCGCCTGGGGCCATCAAGCTGCACCTGTACAGCTTTTGGCAACAGCAGATCAACCGTCCGGTGGTGTTAGTAGGGGCCTCAATGGGCGGGGCCGCCGCCATCGACTTTGCCCTGACCTACCCCGAGGCCGTAGCTGGCCTAGTGCTGATTGATGCCGCTGGCTTTGCCGCTGGCCCTGCCATGGGCAACCTAATGGTGCCGCCACTGGATAGCTGGGCCACGGCCTTTTTGCGCAGTCCTAGGGTGCGGCGTAGCATTAGCCGTCAGGCCTACTTCGACAAAACCTTCGTCACCGCCGATGCAGAACTGTGCGCCGCCCTGCACCTCCAGTGCCCTGGCTGGCAGGAGGCCCTGATTGCCTTCACTAAGAGCGGCGGCTACAACTTTTTGACCACCAAAATTCCCGCAATCGCCTGCCCTACCCTGGTGATCTGGGGCGAGCAGGACAAAATTTTGGGCATAAAAGACGCGCGGCGGTTTGAGCGGGCGATCGCCGGCTGCAAGCTGGTTTGGATTCCCAACTGTGGCCATGTGCCCCACCTGGAAAAACCTCAAGAGACGGCGGCGGCGATCGCCCCCTTTGTCGCCCAACTCGTCCCCACATCCTGACCTAATAGTCCGAAACTTGTCCCTTGAGGGTGCCAACGGGCAGCAAATTTATCGCCAATGTTTCAAGATATGAATGAAGAGGCGCTTAGATCCTGGGCGCGATCGAGGCAACCCCAACCATTTGGAGCCATCCGCAAACGTGTATGACGCAACTTTTTCCCCAGACCAGCACCGTTGATACCGCCACTTTAAAGACGAACGGCACCGCGCCTGCTGCCCCCCTCAGCCCCTTTGCAGCACGCCATTTGGGGCCAACCACTAACGATACAGAGGCTATGCTCGCGGCCCTGGGCTATGCCACCTTGAATGAGCTGATTGACGCCACTGTGCCTGCGGCAATTCGGCTACCCCATGCCCTCAAGCTGCCCGAGGGAGCGGACGAAGCCACAGCTCTAGCCCAGCTCAAAACCCTCGCCAATCAAAATCAAGTGTGGCGGTCATACCTCGGCCTGGGCTATGCCAACACTTTCACACCGGCAGTGGTTCAGCGCAACGTGCTTGAAAATCCCGGCTGGTACACCCAATACACTCCCTACCAGCCCGAAATTTCCCAGGGTCGCCTCGAAGCCCTGCTCAACTTCCAAACCTTGGTCACCGACCTGACCGGCATGGAAATTGCCAACGCCTCCCTGCTCGACGAGGGCACTGCCGCCGCCGAGGCCATGACCTTGGCCTTCAACGCCCGCAAGCAAAAAGATGCCAAAACCTTCTGGGTCTCCGCCGCCTGCCATCTGCAAACTATTGATGTGGTCAAAACCCGTGCCCTCCCCCTAGGCATTGAGGTCGTTGTGGGCGACCACCAAATCTTTAGCTTCGACACTCCAGTGTTTGGGGTGCTGCTGCAATACCCCGCCACCGATGGGGCCATTTACAACTATGAAGACTTTGTCAGCCAGGCTCACGCCAACCATGCTCTGGTCACCGTCGCCGCCGATCTGCTCAGCCTGACCCTGCTGCGCCCCCCCGGTGAATTTGGCGCTGACATTGTGGTTGGCAACACCCAGCGCTTTGGGGTGCCCCTGGGCTTTGGCGGCCCCCACGCCGCCTTCTTTGCCACTCGCAACAGCTTTGCTCGCAAACTGCCCGGCCGCTTGGTGGGCGTCTCTAAAGACACCTACGGCAACCCGGCCCTGCGCCTCACTCTGCAAACCCGCGAACAGCACATTCGCCGCGACGCCGCCACCAGCAATATTTGCACCGCTCAGGTACTGCTGGCGATTATGGCCAGCATGTATGCGGTGTATCACGGGCCAGAGGGGTTAAGAGCGATCGCCTCCCGCATCCATTACCAGACCCAAACCCTCGCTGCCGCCCTCACCGAGGCTGGCTTTGAGCTGGGCAAAGAGCCAGTATTTGATACGTTGCGAGTTACGGTGGGCGATCGCCAAGCCGCCATCCTCGCTCGCGCCGCCGAGCACCGCATCAACCTGCGCATACTCGACGCTGAAACCCTGATCGTTGCCCTCGACGAGACCGTCACCGAAGCAGATCTTCAAGACCTAATCACCGTCTTCACCGGCGATCCAAATTCAGAATTCAAAATTCAGAATTCAAAATTCACTCACTCCCTCACCCCCTCACTCCCCCACGCCCTCACCCGTACCACCCCCTACCTCACCCACCCCACATTCAACCGCTACCACTCCGAAACAGAGATGCTGCGGTACCTCTATCGCCTGCAAAACAAAGATCTTTCCCTAGCGACGGCGATGATTCCGCTGGGGTCATGCACCATGAAGCTCAACGCCACCGCTGAGATGGTGCCCATCACCTGGCCGGAGTTTGGCCAGATTCACCCCTTTGCGCCCAGCGAGCAAACCCCTGGCTATCGGCAGCTGTTCGCCGATTTAGAAACTTGGCTAGCCGAAATCACCGGGTTTGACGGCGTTTCGCTCCAACCCAACGCCGGAGCCCAGGGTGAATACGCGGGCCTGCTAGTGATCCGCGAATATCACCAGCAGCGGGGTGACTACCACCGCAACGTCTGCCTAATTCCCCAGTCGGCCCACGGCACCAACCCCGCCAGCGCAGTCATGGCCGGTATGAAGGTCGTCCCCGTTGCCTGCGACGAAGACGGCAACATCGATGTGACCGACCTACAGGCCAAGGCCGAAAAGCACAGTGAGAATTTGTCAGCGCTGATGGTTACCTACCCCTCCACCCACGGGGTATTTGAGGCGGGCATTGCCGAAATCTGTGCGATCATCCACACCCACGGCGGCCAGGTCTATATGGATGGAGCCAACATGAATGCCCAGGTGGGTCTCTGCCGCCCCGCCGACTTTGGGGCCGATGTCTGCCACCTCAACCTGCACAAAACCTTCTGCATTCCCCACGGTGGCGGCGGACCGGGAGTTGGCCCAATCGGGGTGAAAGCTCACCTAGTGCCCTACCTGCCGGGGCACAGTCTAACGAGCGGCGTCAGCGGCAAGCAGGGCATCGGCGCGGTAACGTCGGCTCCCTGGGGCAGCGCCAGCATTCTACCGATTTCGTGGATGTATATTGCCATGATGGGCGGCGCGGGGCTAACGTGGGCCACAGAAATTGCCATTCTCAACGCCAACTACATTGCCCAGAGATTAGCGGGGCACTACGACATTCTCTACACCGGGCAGAACGGACGGGTAGCCCACGAGTGCATTCTCGACGTACGCCCCTTCAAAAAGTCGGCGGATGTTGGGGTCGAAGATGTGGCCAAACGGCTGATCGACTACGGTTTTCACCCACCAACTATGTCGTGGCCGGTGGCGGGAACGCTGATGGTAGAACCCACCGAAAGTGAAGCAAAGGCAGAGCTAGATCGCTTCTGCGATGCAATGATTGCCATTCGCGAGGAAATTCGCGCGATTGAGACCGGGGAGAGCGATCGCGACAACAACCTGCTAAAAAATGCCCCTCACACAGCAGTCGATCTGGTGTCTGACTGGGACCGCCCCTACAGCCGAGAGCAGGCGGTGTTTCCGACACCGTTCACCCGCAGCGCCAAGTTTTGGCCAGCGGTGAACCGCATTGATCAGGCCTACGGCGATCGCAACCTGATTTGCTCCTGTGCCGGCATGGATACCTACAGCGAAGCCTGAGAGGTTTTCTCGCTCCGAAATTCCTCAAAATCGCTGCAAGCTGGGGCTTTGCCCTTAAGCTGAAGCTGTTAAGTTGCTAGACGTTCACCGTAATGGCTAATTCTCCGCAACCTCGAGTGATTTTTTTAGATGCGGTTGGCACGCTGTTTGGGGTAGCGGGTAGCGTTGGCGCTGTCTACGCCGACCTTGCCCAGCACCAAGGCATTGAGGCTGACCCTGCGACCTTAAATCAAGCGTTTTTCAGGGCTTTTAGAGCGGCCCCAGAAATGGCTTTCCCCGGCAGTGACCCCGCTGCGGTACCCGAACAAGAGTATCGCTGGTGGCGGGTAATTGCCCAGCAGACCTTTAGCAGTGCTGGGGTGCTCGATCGCTTCGTAGACTTTGACAGCTTCTTTGCCGACCTCTACGCCTATTTTGCCACCGCCGCCCCCTGGGAACTCTACCCCGACGTGCCCCCGGCCCTCGATCGCTGGCGGCGGCGCGGCATCACCCTGGGGGTGATCTCAAACTTCGACACCCGGCTGTATCAAGTGCTCGAAGAACTCAATCTAGCCACCTATTTCAGCTCAGTTACGCTATCGTCTGAGGCTGGGGCAGCCAAGCCCGACCCACTAATTTTTGCTACCGCACTGCAAAAGCACCGCTGCGACGCCAGCCAAGCCTGGCACATCGGCGACAGCAAAACTGACGATTTTGAAGGGGCCAAAGCCGCTGGACTTCACGGCATCCTAGTCAAACGACCAGTGAGTGGACAGCCTTGAGTAGGGTAGACTCTTTGCGTCACTGACCCACCCGCACGACTCAGCTACTAGCGCCCTAAACTCTGGTGCCCTTAAAGGCCAACTCCGCAGGGCCAGTCATGTAAACGCGATTGTCGGTGGCTGACCACTCAATGTAGAGGGGGCCACCAGGGAGTTCAACCGTGGCGGCGCGATCGCACACCCCATTCAGCACCCCCGCCACCAGCGAGGCGCAGGCCCCAGTGCCACAGGCCAGGGTAATGCCTGCCCCCCGCTCCCACACGCGCATTTTGAGATAGTCGGGCCGCACGACTTGAATAAACTCGGTATTGATCCGCTGGGGAAACACACTGTGGTGCTCGAACTGAGGGCCAAGATTTTCTAGCGCGATCGCCTCCACATCCTCCACAAACGTAATGCAGTGGGGGTTGCCCATACTGACGCAGGTCACCTCCCAAGTTTGCTCGGCTACCGTCAGCGGTACAGCAACCACCTTCTGATCAGCCGCCGCCAGGGTAGTCGGAATCTCCTGCGCTAGCAGGTAGGGCGGCCCCATATCGACCGTCACCTGGCCATCGGGTTGCAGGGTGGGCGAAATCAGCCCCGCCAGGGTATGAATCCGGTAGGTGTGGGGTGCCTGGGGGGCCGTGCCATCGGCGGTTTCTAAGGTTTCTAGGAACTTGGCCATACAGCGAATGCCGTTACCGCACATCTCCGGCTCCGAGCCGTCGGAGTTATAAATGCGCATGGTGTAATCAGTGCCCCCCTGCCCCGGCAGCGCAAAAATTACCCCGTCAGCACCAATGCCAAAATGGCGATCGCACCACTGCACCGCCGTCTCAGAACTGATGACTGGCTCCACTTGGTGACGGTTATCCACCAAAATAAAGTCGTTTCCCAAGCCGTGGTACTTGCTAAATTCCATAACGCGCCGCCGCTGAATGAGTGAGACTTAATTATCGGCCAAATTTAGGAGATGGAGGAGGTAGGGGAGATAAGGGAGATAGAAAAAATTGGATTCGCAACGACCTGGATTGAGATTGAGACAGCATCAATCTTCCCCATTCCCCTCACCTTCCCCACCTCCTCATCTCCCCCACCTTCCTTAATAAATTCCCTCGCCTTGTAACCTAGCCCTGCTAAACGGGGTACCGTAAGACCAGCATAAGTTCAGTGGCCTAGTACCATGTCTCAAGAATTTGCCACCGGGTTGCCGAGCGTGCGACAGGTTCAAAATCTAATTCGCGATAACGCCCCGATTGAGGTCAAGCTCATCACCGGCGACGTTATTACTGGTCGGGTCGTATGGCAAGACCCCCAGTGCATCTGCATACAAACCGAAGACCAGAGCAAGCACCAAATTTGGAAGCAGGCTATTGGCTTCCTAAAATATTCTTAATTCGTCGCTGTGCCCCCAAGCAGTCTTCACATGTTTCTGTGGTCTGCCGAATTGATTGGGGAAAACTAACCCCAGGTGGATGCCTAACCCCTGTTAATGTTCCGGTCCCCTGATTTCCAGTAAAAGCCGTTAATCCGCCAGTTTCATGGAGCTTTTGGCCAAATGACTATCGAAAAAATTGTTGAACAAGCCCTACAAGACGGCTACCTTACCCCCGCTATGGAGGCCGAAGTAGGTCGCATTTGCGACACCGCTGCTGAGCTTTCGATTGAAGAATATATGGCGCTCGATCGCCTAATGGGGGCCCTGCTCACCGGCGAAGTGGTGGCTGTGCCCCGCAAGCAGTTCATCAACGTGATGGAAGAACTGGTGCTGACCGAGGCGATTTCGCGGGTAGCCGAGATCGAGTCTACCTCCGACAAAACCCTCGATTTGGGCGACATCGCGGCCTACGCCCTCAACCGGCTACCGCCCCTCTACGCGACTACTGAAGAAGGCGCTAACTTTCAGCGCGAAAATGCCCGAGGTGAGCTGTCTGCCCTAATTGCCGACCAGGTGCAGCAAGCCATCTCCCGCAACCTCGACAAGCCCGACTTTTACCCCGAGCGCCAAATCATCCAGAAGAAAACTGGCGACAACGTGCTCAGCCAAGTCAGCTCGCTGCTGCAAGACCATGCCCATAAGTTTGAGCCAGCACCCAAGGCTTAGCAAGTCTTTTAGGGCAGTGGCCCCAGCTTACTCTCCAGTTTTTTTACCAGGGCCAGATCTAGCCAGCTTGGCGCGATCGCGGCCCTAGTTTATTTTTAAAGCTAGAACGGATACACCCGCGGAGCAATGAGCACCGTTAGCACCCAAAAGGCCAGGTTAAAGGGAATGCCCACCCGCAGAAAATCGGTAAATTTATAGCCACCGGGGCCATAGACCATGAGGTTGGTCTGATAGCCAATCGGGGTGCTAAAACTGGCAGAAGCAGCAATCATCAGCGCCACCACAAAGGGAATGAAGCTCACCCCCAAACTCTGGGACAGCGACAGCGCAATGGGAAACACCACCGCCGCCGCCGCGTTGTTAGTAATCACCTCAGTGAGGACGGTGGTTACGCCGTAGACAATCGCCAGGGCCACCCAGGGGTTATCGCCAGCCAGGCCCAGCACCCCGCTCGCCAGCACGTCGGCGGCTCCTGTGACCTCCAAGGCCTTGCCCAGCCCCAGGGCGGCGGCCACCACCAGCAGCACCGACCAGTCAATGGCGCGCAAGCCCTGCTGAAATGAGCAGCAGCCGGTGATGATAATCAATAGGGCGGCTAAGGTGGCAGCATTGAGCATCTCCATCCAGCCAAAGGTGGCTAAGGCTACCATGAGCACTAAGATGACTAGAGCCACAGGGGCGCGATCGTGGCGTAGCGGGTCGGAGTTGGGCACCTCACTAACCAGGTAGAAATCACGGGAAGCCCGACGCTCCTCTAAAAACGAGGGATTGGCTTCTAACAGCAGGGTATCGCCCGTCTGAAGCCGAATATCGCCGATTTTGCCCGACAAGCGCTCACCATTGCGGCCCACTGCCAGCACCACCGCCCCGTAGCGGCTGCGAAACTTGCCCTGGCGAATGGTGATGCCCACCAGCGGACAGGTGTTCGACACCACCGCTTCCACCAGGGTACGCTCGGTGCGCGGGGTATCGAGCTTAAACACCTGGTCAGTGGCAGGCTGCAATCCCCGAATTTGGTTAAGGTCAACAATCGAGTCAACCATGCCCACAAACACCAGTTGGTCTTGCTCTTGTAGCATCTCCTGGGGGCCAATGGCGGTTAACAGCCGCCCTGCCCGCTGAATTTCGGTCAGATACAGCCCCGGCAGATGGCGTAACCCAGCCTGTTCGACGGTTTTACCCGCCAGGGGGCTGTGGTTTTCGACTACCATTTCGACGGTATACTCTCGCGGGTCATCAGTGTCGGTAATGGCGGGCTTGCGCTGGGGCAACAGCCAGCGTTGGGCCAAAACTAGCATGAGGGTACCGGCGATCGCACAGGGCACCCCTACTGGCACCAGATCAAACAGCTTTAGCCCTGGGTAGTCAGTTTCAGACACCAGCAGCCCGTTGACCACCAGGTTGGTGCTGGTGCCAATCAACGTGCACATACCCCCCATAATCGCCGCATAGCTAAGCGGAATCATCAGCTTAGAGGGACTAATGCGCAGCTTGCGGCACCAGTCGCTGACCACTGGGATAAACATCGCCACAACCGGCGTGTTGTTGAGAAAGGCACTCATGCCCAGCACCGGCAGAATTAGCCGCAGTAGCGCTGTGGTTTGCCCCTTGGGTAGGCCCAACACCGCACGAGAAATTATGTCTAACCCGCCGGTTTGCTGAAGCCCAGCAACAACGATGTACAGCACGCCCACCGTCATCATGCCGGGGTTGCTAAACCCGGCCAGGGCAGTAGCCGTGTCGAGCACCCCAGTTAGCAACAGAATGGCCAGAGCCGCCAAAAAAATGGCATCAGCTGGTAGGGGGGTGAGGGTGTTGAGCACAAAAGCGCCCAGTGTCACTCCAATCGATAACCAGCCCTCCCAGGCGAGCTGCTCCGGCAGCGTCACTGGTCCTAGGCTTAGGGCACCCCCCGCAATGACGACTAATCCAATGACCAGAGCAGCGACAAGGACGTCCTTGTGAACCGTTTTTTCAACCAAAAATGTATCGTATCGCTGCCTGTCCTGGAGGGGATCGTATTCCATAAGAAGCCAACCGGGGATACTACCCAAACAGGGGAAATTGAAGCTATAGTGCCCGCTCGATCGCTGAAACGGCTAACCGCCATATCGGCAAATTGAGCCGATGACCACTGCAAAGGGGATTGCCGAGCGCTCATCTCAGACGAGGACAATTGCCGTAAAATTCATTTTGAATTGCAACAGGTTCTCACTCCATTTATCTTAACAGTGAGAGCACTGCGAATTAATCTGGCTTGGCGTTAGCCCCAGGGAGCGATGCGAAACAACAGCGACAGCAAAACCTTGCCCCTATACAATTGGGGCGGCATCTCTGGGTTCGGGGCCGCCAACTTCTGTAGCAAATGCAGGCCGCTGGTTGCTCCAAGGGCTAACTTGCTCAAGCTGCGCGGCCAGGGCTAGCAAAGTGGCTTCATCGGCAGGACGACCTACCAGCTGCACGCCGATGGGCAATCCGTTGGGGGCAAAGCCTCGGGGAATCGCCAGGGCGGGCTGGCCGCTGGCGTTAAAGGGTGGACAGGGGGCCACCCAGTTAATGACATTTTCAAGCACTTTGGGCGATCGCAGCCCCTTCCACTCACCAACTTTGATCGTGGGGTGCATAAACACCGGCAAAATCAATACATCGTAGGGCTGACAAAATCTCACGACCTGGCGAGCCACTTGCTGGAGCTTGGCCACCGATCGCAGATAGGCGCCGCTGTTAATTCGCCAGGCCCGCCAGTAGAGCCAGCGATTCATCTTTTCCATGACTACCCAGGGCACGCCCACCTCGGTCAGTACCGATTGCCACACCACCACAAAGGGCTCGATCAAGTCTGCCAGGTTGGGAAAAATCACCTCTTCAGCCCTGTGGCCCAGATCTTCGACCTGCTGGACGGTTTCGTAGATGGCTTGGCGGCAGACGGGGTCAACCTCGCCAATTGGGTCAAGCCGGGTAGCGTAACCAATTCGCAGCGGTTTGGGCGGCGTATCCAGCCCGGCCAAAAACGACGGCTCTGGATCGGGCAGCCAGTAGGGGTCGCCCACTTCGTAGCCGCTGAGCACATCTAACAGAGCAGCTGTGTCAGCCACGGTACGTCCCAGAGGGCCGTTGACCGCCAGCCCGTTGAGCCGCTCTCCTATAGGTGAAAAGCTGATCCGTCCCCGAGAAGCCTTCATGCCCACTAGGCCGCAGCAAAAGGCCGGGCCGCGCAGCGAACCGCCGCCATCCGAGCCTTGGGAAATTGCGCACAGTCCCGCCGCCAAGGCCGCTGCCGCTCCGCCGCTGGAGCCCCCCGGCGTGTAGTTCAAATTCCACGGGTTGCGGGCGGGCGGAAAGCCCGGTGGCTCAGTGTAGGGCAGCGAACCGAGCTGGGAAGTGGCGGTTTTGCCCAAAATAATCATCCCTGCCTGACGCAGCTTGCCGACGATGTAGTCGTCTTCGGGGGCGATAAGATTACAGGCGGCCCTGAGTCCATAGGCGCAGGCCACCCCCTCCACTGGGTTCAGATCTTTGACCGAGACCGTTACCCCAAACAACGGCGGCAAATCCTCAGGATTGCTCACCAAATGCTCGGTTTTAGCCCTAGCATCGGCCAGAGCCTGTTCTGCCATCACCGTCACGTAGGCTCCCAGAGCCGGGTTGAGCCGCTCGATGCGCTCCAGATAAATTTCCGCTAGCTCTAGGGGCGAAATGTCTTTATTGCGAATCAGCCGAGCTTGTTCGAGGGCGGGCAAGAAGGCAAGATCGACTGACTTCATAGCTACAGGGTTAAGGACTGGGGATTGTTTTCAATCACGTTGGCCAGATCCTTGAGGAAAGCGGCAGCATCGGCCCCGTAGATGACGCGGTGATCGCAGGTGATGTTGACCTGCATCTGGCGCTTGACGCCCATCAAGCCCTCCGGGGTGGCGGCCACCGTGGGGCGAGAGGCCCCGATCGCCAAAATTGAGCCCTGCCCCGGCGGCAAAATCGCGTCAAAGCGATCGACCCCGAACATGCCCAGGTTCGACAGGGTAAAGGTGCCAGAGGTGTACTCATCAGGCTGAAGCTGCTTGGAGCGCGATCGCGCCACTAGATCGGCCCAGGTGCGCGACAGCGAGTAGATGTCGTACTGGTCGGCATTCTTCAGCACCGGGGTAATCAGCCCGCCGCCTTCCATGGCTACTGCCACGGCAATATTGATGCCTGAGTGGTACTGCACGCCTTGGTCGGTGAAGCCGGCATTGAGTAGGGGGTGCTTTTGCAGAGTGACGGCTACGGCCTTGGCCAGCAGCGCAGTCATGGTCACCCCTTTAGACTTGATTTGCTTGTAGAGGGCATCCAAACTGTCGGTGGTGATGGTGTAGCCCACGTGGAAGGTGGGTACCGCCAGACTGGCCACCATGTTGCGAATGACGGCCTGCTGCAGGGTGTTGAAGGGCACGACCTGGCCCAGAGGTGCTGCACTGGGGGCCGGAGCTGGAGCAGCGGCGGGAGTCATAGGGGCGGCAGCGGGAGCCACAGACACTGGCGGCACTACCGCTGCCAAGGGCGTTGCCACCGGCCCGGTGACAGTAGGATTTTTACCCGCTGCTAGCTCTACATCTTGAGCCACAATGCGACCGTGGGGGCCGCTGCCCTGCAGGCTAGTGAGGTCTACCTTGAGGTCTTTGGCCAGCTTGCGGGCGCGGGGAGAAATAACCACTCGATCGCTACGGCCGGAGGACGCCCCATTTTGGGCGGCAGGGGCTGGAGCTTCGACCACGGCGACCGGGGCAGCAGCTTCAGGATTGGGGGCAGAGTCACCTCCGGCAGTACCGGATTTAGCAGCGGCCTGCTGTTTGGCGGTTTCAACTTCGGCTTCGGTTTCGGCCAACAGAGCGATCGCCTCACCCACCGGAGCCGTGCCGCCCGCCTCCACCACAATGGCGGCCAAAATCCCTTCGTGGAACGACTCCACATCCATATCGGCCTTGTCGGACTCGACAATCACCACCGTTTCGCCTTTTTCCACCCTATCGCCGGGGGCTTTGACCCAAGACACAATCTTGCCTTCGGTCATAGTTGAGCTGAGGGCAGGCATAAAGACTTCGCGAATCATGGAGGTGACTTCCGAAACAGAGTTAAAACGACAGAGCAGCAGAGATGCCAAGGATTTATTCTATCCCCAAGGCTGAACCGTTCGAGCTTTTAAAGCGTTCAAACGGGGGCGAGCTGAAACGCGCCTAGATTAGAGTTCGCCGCGAATCTCTTGAATCACGCCGTCCTTGATCAAAATTTCGACCTGGAGCTTGCGCACCAGATTGTCACCCACCGAGACATTAAAAAAGCTCTCGACCTTGCCCTGCTCCACTTCGGCATCGACCGCGATGGTCTGCACTTCCTGGAGCTGCTGTAGGCTCTGGTTCTTTTGCTGGAGCAGCTTGCTCTTGTCTTGGTTGAGCTGATTCTGAATATTGCCCATCTGCTGCTGAATGGTGCCGCTGGTGGGCTGCCCTTCGGCCTGTTTTTGCAGCTCGGCTACCATGCGCTGGCCTTGCATTTCGAGCTGCTGCAGACGACCGTCAACTTGGTTAATTTGGGTCTGTAGCTGCTTTTGGGCTTCTTCTTTCCACAGGGGAGTCACAATGGCTTTAATGTTGACCACCCGCTTGAGCAGCAGCGTTTGATTCTCATCCATAATCTTTGACGCAATAAAGAAATTACCAATACGGACTACGACCACCAGCAGGCATGGCCGGACTATTCTGCGTGGCACAACCGCAGGTTGGTGAAGTTTTTACACCACCGACAGCTACACAAACATCGCGTCAATCATATCGCGATACCGGGCCGTAACCACGGGACGGCGGACTTTTAGGGTTTGGGTGAGCAAGCCGTTGTCGACGGAGAAGGGTTCGAGAACCAGGCGGAAGGGGCCGACGCGATCGTCGGGGCGATAGCCAGGGCGATCTTTAACCTCGCGACCCAGCTCATCGCGAAACAGCTTCTGCACCCGTTCATCGTCGAGGGTAATGGCGGTGCAGTCGGCGGAGGCGGGGGTGTCATCGCCCGGCACCGCCACGAACAGCGAGTGAGTGGCCGCCCAGTCCTGCAAAGCCTCTATGTTAGGCACGATCAGAGCACCGAGCGATCGCTGATCTTGACCCACCAGCATAATCTGGTCGATGTATTTGCTGCGAATGCAGGCGTCTTCGATGGGCTGCGGCTCAATGTTTTCGCCGTTAGTGAGCACGATGGTGTCCTTGGCCCGTCCGGTGAGCACCACGTTGCCATCGCGGCTGATCCAGCCCAGGTCGCCCGTGTCAAACCAGCCCTCGGGGTTGATGGCCTTTTGGGTGGCCTCAGGGTTACGGTAGTAGCCCTCCATAATCTGCGGTCCCCGCGCCAGCACTAGCCCCTGGTCGCCCTGGGGTAGATCTTGGCGAGTTTCAGGATCCACCACCTTGATTTCGGTGAAGGGGATGGGTTGCCCTGCTGCCCCACGCAGGTTGCGCCAGGGGCGACGGGCCGAGAGCACCGGAGCCGTTTCGGTGAGGCCGTAGCCCACTAGCAGGGGTACGCCGATGATTTCAAAGAAAATGTCGATGTGCCGAGCCAGAGAGCCGCCGCCGCTGATCAGCTGCTTCACCTGACCGCCGGTCGCCTCGCGCACTTTGCCGTAGACCAGCTTTTTGCCCAGCTGATGCAGGGGCCACAGGGCCAGGGCGGCTATTCCTGAACCCAGTCGCTTCAGGGATGGCAGGCCAGGCTCGTCGATTTTCATATCCTGGTAGCGCCAGAGGTTTTCGACGTAGCGCTGGCTAAGGCCAAAAAAGGTGAAGATCAGCTTTTGCTTGCCAGGGGTTTGTTCGCGAAACTGCTTTTGCGCCCCTTCGTAAATCGACTCCCACAGGCGGGGCACCCCCACCATGTACTGAGGTTTGGTCGCCTTGAGGTCGGCCTTGAGGTGGCGAATGCTGCTGTAGGTCTGGGTGCAGCCCCGCGACAGCAAAAAGTATTCGGCGGTGCGCTCAAAGCTGTGCCAGGAGGGCAAAATGCCCACCACGCGATCGCCCGGTTTGGGCTGCACCACCGCCTCCAGGGTGTTGATCTGGTGCAGCAGGTTGCGGTGGCTGAGCATCACCCCCTTCGGCTGGCCGGTGGTGCCGGAGGTATAGATCAGCGTGGCCAAATCTTCGGGCTTGATGGGCACTGGGGTGTAAGGATGATTGCTCCCCAAGGCCATCAGCTGACCAAAGTTGAGAATCTTGAGGCGATCGCCCTCGGGCGGTTCCTCGTCCGACAGCAGAATCACCAGGGGAATGGGCAGGGTGTCGATGCGATCGCGCAGTCGCTTCAGCAGCGCCAAGGTTTCTACCACCAGCACCGTGCTCTCGCTGTGCTCGGCAATGTAGGCTAACTCTTCTTTCTCGGCGGTGGCGCTGCGCACAGCGTTCATGCCGCCGGCAGTCATAATGCCCTGGTCAGCAATGAACCAGCGGTGGCTGTTGTCGGCAAACAGGGCCACGTGGGCACGGTTTTCGACCCCCAGGGCCTGCAAGCCGCTGGCGAAGGTGCGAATGGCCTCAGCCAGTTGACGGTAGGTGAGGGTGGCGGCGGGCTTGTAGTGGGGGTCGTTGAGGGCCACCGTATCACCGTATTTCTCCGCCGCAATCGGCCAAACTTCGTGCAGGGCTTGGAGCCGTTCGTAAGGATTGTGGGCTTCTAAGCAGGCGCGATCGCGCTGTCGCACCTCTTGCAATGCAGTTGTAGATACGGGCATAGCGGCCACCAAGAGTTTAGAAAAAGCCTGCGGTAATCCTACCGCAGCCTGACTCAAGGCTAGCCCTAAAGCTTGTAGGCCTTAACATTGCCCCTTCCAGAAGTTGAACTGGCTGGGGAGAGAGATTGGGTGCGATCGCAAACCTTCAGACTGTATTCAGCTCATCGTGAACAGCTTTTATTTTTGGCGGCGCAAAATATAAATAGTCAGGGTATAGACGGCCAGCAACCGCTGACACCATTCCGCCAAGTTCTGTATTCGAGTCCAGCGAGACTCAAGTGCTCATGTTATGCACCTCTTGCCAAAACAAACCCCACTGCTTAGCCGCCCAGCTAGCCGAGGGGGACGCTGCCTTGGCCCAACTGCTCGGGCAGCTCAGACGCTGTAGCCTCAAACCACCCCGCCGCAGCCTGGGGCAGCGGGTCAAAGCCTACTGGCAGCTACTTCAAACTGCGCTTCGCCAAGCTGTCTGGAGGCCCCTCATACTACGCTCACGCTAGCCAGCCTCAAACACCGTCTCGTCTTCTTGGCGCCAGGCAGGGTCAACTAGGCAAATGAACACCAGTGGGCTATCTCCGGTGTTGCGAATATGTTGGCGGGCATGGGGCGGAATGTACACGGCGTCCCCCGGCTCGACCAAGCTAGTTTCGCCGTCAATAGACATTTCCCCCTGCCCTGCCAGAATGTAATACACCTCAGAAGTGGTGAGGGCGTGAGGAGTAGACACCTGCCCCACGGGCAATACTGCGTGGGCCAAACTGTAGCGTAGGGCAAGGTCTTGCTTGTCGGGGTGCAACAGCTCTCGCAGCTGGGTACCGTCACCGGCAACAAATTCAGGGCAGTCAAGCAGTTTACGAATCAGCATAGCAGCGGCAGTTAGAGCACCCTTCTGCCAGCCGCGCCAGCTTAGGTGGGGCGGGTGACAGTGGGAAGGTTAGACAAAGAGGCGGCTTTCTCCGCCATCATAACCTCCACGGCGGCGGGCGCTAGGGGACGGGAAAACAGATAACCCTGACCCAGCTCGCACCGCAGCGCCTTGAGCTGGGCATGGTGGCGCGGGGTCTCTACCCCTTCGGCAACCACATCGAGGCCCAGGTTCCAGGCTAAGCGCACCACCGACTGCAAAATCTCCAGCTTTTCAAAGTCTTGGTCGGCGTTTTCAATGAAGGAGCGATCGATCTTGAGGCAGTCAAAGGGGAAGCGATGCAAATAGCTCAGAGAAGAATAGCCCGTGCCAAAGTCATCCACCAGCAGCTTAATGCCTAGGGCCCTGATCTGCTGGAGGGTAGCAATAATGCCGTCGGAGTGGTCGATCAGCACCCCTTCAGTCAGCTCAATTTTGAGTCGACGGGCCACAAAGCCGGTGTCGTCCAAAATTTTCTGAATTTTCTCAACGATATTCTGCTGCGAAAACTGTTTACTCGACATATTGACGCTCACCGTAAACTCAGCCATAGCTGGGTATTGCTCAGTCCACACCTGCATCTGCCGACAGGCTTCGGTCAGCACCCACCAGCCCAGGGGAATAATCAGCCCGCTGGTCTCGGCAATGTGAATAAACTCCCCCGGCATCAGCAGCCCTCGGGTGGGATGCTGCCACCGCACCAGAGCCTCAAAGCCGCAAATTTCTTCGTTGCTGATGATGACGATGGGCTGATAGTGCAGCCGTAGCTCACCGCGATCGAGGGCCTGGCGGAGGTCAACTTCGGTTTGCAGGCGCAGATCTTGTTGCACCCTGAGAGAACTGTCAAACACCTGCCAGCCCAGGTCAGGATGCTCTTTGATTTGCTCCATGGCCGTATCGGCATCGCGCAGCCAGTCGAATGGGTTTTGATAGGTCTCAGAGCCAAAGGCAACACCAATGCTGGCATTGACATAAACCTGCTGTGGCTGCAGCCCAAAGGGTTGCTGCACTATCGCGTGAATGGTTTCAGTTAGCGCGATCGCACTAGCCTGGCTGGTCAGATTATCTAGCAATACAGCAAACTCGTCTCTCCCCAGCCGCGCAACGGTGTTGTCCGGACCAACCTGGGCCTGGAGGCGGGTCCCTAGTTCGACTAGCATTTCGTCGCCCACCTGGTGCCCTAGGTTGTCGTTGATCAGCTTAAACTGCTCTAAACCGATAACCAGCAGCGCCGTCACCCGGTGAGGGTCATCCTGGGCACAGGCTAGGGCCTGGCCTAGACGATCGATCAACAAATGGCGGTTAGGTAGCCCTGTGAGCGGGTCATAGAAAGCCTGCTGCACCAAACTAGCTTCCTGCTGTTTGGCGGCGGAAACATCGCGCAGGGTCAGCAGCGCCATACCAGAAGATAGCCCACCGCTACAGGCCACCCAGTGGGTCTGGGGAGGCTGCCCCGCGGCCAAGAGCAATTCTTCGTTGTGCAGGCTCTGACCAGCGAGCACTCGATTTAAGGGCAGCTCAGGCGCGGCTAGGGGCTGCTGTTGCGGATCGAGCATCTGATAACCTGGCTGGCTGCCGCTGCCCCCTAACCCAGCAATTCCCCCGGGAAGCAGTGCCTTGGCCGCCGCGTTGCAAAATAGCAGCGCCCCATTTAGGTCAACCACAACGACCGCATCGGGCAGGGCGCTCAGCACGGCCAGGTACATCTCGGCATCGGGGCAAGAGGGCTGTGACATAGGGCCAGAAGTGAAGGGGAGGTAGTGAAAATCCAGAGTCAGGCTACTGATGGGGGCGATCGCACCTGGTAGATTTAGCTTGCCCAAAATACTAGCTGGGGCTCGCCTGGGGCGATCGCGCCCTTAAGCGTAAAGCCCTGATTTGGCTTGAGATTAAGATAAAGTGCTGTAAAGGATGTGTAAGGTCGCCAGGGGCTGCCCCTGGGGTCAGCTCAAGGAAGCCAGTCAAGCCCTAAACTAAAGCTGGTGCATCGGTGGAGAGATTTGACGCGACAGTTCTACACAACAGACTGACCTCGGAGCCGAAGCGAAATCCTGAAGCTGGCTAGTATTGCCGAAGGCTTTGCTGAAGCTATGGGCAACCAAGCTAGCTGGCCTGCCGCTGGGCAATGGGTTTAGTTTTAGGTCTGCAGTTAAATGACCAGGCTGACAAAGACATTCTGGGCAGCATGGAGCAAACATTACTGGGAGGACGGTACCAAGTTGTCCGACGGCTGGGGTCAGGGGGGTTCAGCCGCACCTTTTTGGTGACCGATATACACCTGCCGAACCATCCTCGGTGTGTGATCAAGCAGCTCAAGGTACAGGACAAAGACACCGGCACGCTCGATATGGCCCGACGGCTGTTCGACACCGAAGCTCGGGTGCTCTATCAGTTGGGCAACCATCCCCAAATTCCAGCGCTGATGGCCCACTTTGAAGAGGGCCAAGAGTTTTATCTGGCTCAGGAATACATTGAGGGCAGCCGCCTCAATCGGCAGGTCGAAGAGGGCAAACCCTGGTCAGAAACGCGGGTGGTGCTGCTGCTCCAGGAGGTTCTGGAAATTCTCTCCTTTGTCCACCGCCAGCAGGTGATTCACCGCGACGTTAAGCCCTCCAACCTGATCCGCCGCCACCGCGACGGCAAGCTGGTGCTGATCGACTTTGGGGCGGTCAAGCAGGTCACCTCATCGCCGCTGCTAGACGCCGAGACCGGTGCCACTAACATCACCGTGGCTATTGGTACCCACGGCTATATGCCCAACGAGCAGTATGCGGGCAAGCCTCGTTTTAGCAGCGACGTGTATGCCGTGGGCATTCTCGGCATTCGGGCCTTGACCGGCATCCATCCTCAAAAAATCGAAGAAGACCCCATCACCAGCGAGCTGTCCTGGCGCCACCATGCCCCGACGGTGTCATCGTCGCTGGCGGCAGTGCTCGACAAAATGGTGCGCTACGACTTTCGCGATCGCTACCCCACTGCTCAAGAAGCCCTCGAAGCCCTACAAAATCTGCCTAACCCCCTGCACGGCCTGCTGGGCACCCAAATCTACCAAACTTGGATGAAGGGAGCCAACGGTCGAGGGCCAACGTTTCCGGGAGACGACAGCGACACCGCCGTAGGCCCCACCGAAACCTCGGAGCCCACGGCCTTTGCCGATGATCAAGAATCCACTTCACTGTTTCCAGTCGATTTAGCCTACGGTGCCAGTGGAGCGGTGCCGCTGGTGTCTTCAGATCTGGCAGTAGAGGAGTTGAAGTCCCATCGCCACCGATCGATGGTGGTCAGCAGTTTAATCGGGGCGATTAGCCTGCTAGTGCTCTGGCGCAGCGGCCTCACCATTGCCTTTGAACCGACCCCAGGGGCTGCCGTACCGTTTCAAGCAACGGCAATTCCTACCCTGACCACCGATTTTGGTCTGCTGCTGCCCCCCGAAGAGAAAGCAGTCTACCTAACCCGCCAGGGCGATCGCCTGCGCTACCAGGGCCGCTACCCCGATGCCCTCGTCACCTACAACCAAGCGGTTGAGAGCCAGCCCGACTATGCGCCAGCCTACCTAGGGCGCTGCCGAGCCCTCATTGCCCTCAAACGGCCTCTGGAGGCCATAGTTGCCTGCGACGACGCTCTGGCCTACAGCACCTACTACCCTGAGGCTGTCCGCAGCAAGGGCAATGCAGAAGAACAGCAAGGCAAGCTGCTGGCCGCCCTAGAGCTGTATGAGAGCACTAACCGCCAGATGCCAGCTATGTTTGAGGCTTGGCTCGACCGAGGTCGCGTGCTGCAAAAGCTAGGTCGCTCCGCCGAGGCCATTGCTGCCATCGACCAGGCGATCGCCCGCAACCGCGAGTCGGTCGAGGCCTGGACCGTGCGCGGCGAGGCTACCTGGGACCTCCAACGCTACGATCAGTCGATCATTGCCCTCGAGAAAGCCCTGCAGATTGACCCCGACTACGGTCCGGCTAAGGAGTTGCGCAAGCGGGCGCGGCAAACTTTGGGGAGATGAGGGTGACGGGGTGATGGGGTAATGGGTTGATGGAAAGTTCTGCACTCTCACCTTCTCCACCTCCTCACCCTCCTCATCTCCCTAACCTTCCCCGCCTTCTAATCCCCCAGTACCTCTACCCGAATCTCGGTCTCTAGACTAGAGCCCACCCGGCTCCCCTCTTGAGTCGTGCCGCTGACAGGCAGAGTTTGCGCCGGAAAGGGGCTAGCCACTAGGGCAATGTGGCGATCGCTGACCGCTAGGCCTTGGGTGGGGTCAAAAGCGCGCCAGCCTCCGCCCGGTACGTAGGCCTCAGCCCAGGCATGTAGGTCGCGATCGAGCATTGTGCGATCGCCCTCCTCATAACCGCTGACAAAGCGAGCCGCCACTCCTACCGCCCAGCAGGCTTCCATGAACAGCACGGCAAAGTCGCGGCAGCTGCCCTGCTTTTTGCCCCAGGTGATGCCCCCTGGCCAGGGAGCGCCCGTCGGTCGGTTGGTGTACTCACAAGTTTCGTAAATGCGGCCCACTAAAGCGGTCAAAAAAAGGCCGACGTTGCCCTCTACCTCGTGAGCCAGCGTCTGGGCCAGGTCGATCACTCCTGGCCCAAGGGTGGGAACGCTGACTGAAGCCAAGTAGGGCGCTAGTGTGGTTCGCAGGCTGGTGGGGTAATCGATAAGCAACGTGGTGGCCCAGGGCTCAGCCAGGTAATCAAAGGGGTTGGTGCGGTAGGTCTCAACCTCAGCAGTAGTGATAATCTCAAACTGCTCTACCGGGTTGGGCGCAAACCACAAACCCACGGTGCTGTTGCCGTCAGTGTCTGCGATCGCGCTCTGCTGAGTTGGCTTTGGGACAACCTCAAGGGTAAAATGCCGCAGCTGCTGAGCACCGTCACTACGGGGTCGCAGGCGCAGGGTGTGGGGCCGCAAGGTAACGGGCTGCTGATAGCAGTAGCGGGTTAGGTGGCGAATTTGATAGCGCATAGCCAAATAAGAATTGAGCAGAAACCTAGCAGAGCACAGACAGGCAATAACGTCACACCAAGCTAGACAAACTTGTTTTCTGCTTCTGAGCCTAACTACAAGAGTCAACAAAAAACTAGCGATCCCCGAAATCAGAACAAAAAGGCGGGATCCGAACTCGGAGATTAAAGGGTAAGCACGATAACCGATCGATATCCGTCGACTCAGAATTGTAAACAGCCGTATCAATCCTTGGCTTGCTAGCTCTATCTAAAGGCGGGGATCATTGCCCCAAGCTTGATCCCAAGATTAAGGATTTATAAAATAAACTTACCCCTCTAATAAACGAGGCGATAATAAACATCAGGGAAGATGAGATTTTGGCCTGTATTTTTTGAGTGCCACTCAGGTAATTCCCGTGATGTTTTGTCCATTGCGGGAGTTCTTTTTAATAAGATCTAACCCCAATAATATCCCTTAATTGTTCTGTCAAAAAGCTGCCGGAGTTACAAAATGATTGGTCATTCTCAACAAGTACACTGCCCCAACTGTGGACACCTAGCCGAAAGGCATCACACTTACCCCGACCAGCAGGTGCAAACTCAGTGCGCCGCTTGTGACTACCTCATGATTACCTGCGCCGTCACCGGCAATGTGATTGAAGCCCACGCACCAGGTATATTCGCCGCTTCAGCTTGCTAGCTTAGGCTCGACCAATTGACCGGCAACCCCCTAGGGTTCTTCCCCCCTAGGTAATCTCAAATTTGTTATCCCCGGCATTGCCTCAGCGGCAGCGTCGGGGATTTTTAATAGGGGGCGCTCACTGGGGATGTCTCTGGCTGGGGCGAAGTTGGTATAGTCGAGGCCATAGCGATAGGGCAAACTGCGCCAAAGGGGCTAGCCATGGACATGATTTTGCGAAACGGTAAGTTGCCCAGCGGCGAGTCAGTTGATATCGGCCTTGAAGATGGCCGCATACAGGCAATAGAACCCAATTTGGCCATCTCAGCCGCCCAGGAATTTGCCCTGGGCGGCAGGCTGGTAAGCCCACCCTTCGTAGAATCGCATATTCACCTTGACTCGGCACTGACAGCAGGACAGCCCCGCTGGAACCAAAGTGGCACCCTATTTGAGGGCATTGAGATCTGGCACGATCGCAAACAGTCCCTCACCCTAGAAGATGTTAAAGCGCGGGCGATCGCCACCCTCAAACTCCAGGCCCAGCAGGGAGTGCTCTTTGTGCGCACCCATGCCGACATCAGCGAAACCAGCCTCACTGCCCTCAAAGCCCTGCTCGAAGTCCGCGACACTGTCAAAGATTGGATCACCGTGCAGGTTGTTGCCTTTCCCCAAGACGGCCTCTACGGCAGCCCCGGCAATCTTGAATTAATGGAAGAATCCCTTAAGCTAGGAGCCGACGCCGTCGGTGGCATTCCCCACTACGAAATGACCCGCGAAGACGGCGTGCAGTCGGTACACCGCATTTTTGAGCTGGCGCAGCGCTACGATCGCCTGATCGACATCCACTGCGACGAAATCGACGACGACCAGTCGCGCTTTTTAGAAGTAGTCGCCGCCTGCGCCGTGCGCTCGGGCCTTGGGCCACGAGTCACCGCCAGCCACACCACCGCCTTTGCCAGCTACAACAACGCCTACGCCTTCAAGCTCATGGGTCTGCTGGCGCGATCGCAGATCAATTTCATCGCCAACCCCTTGATCAACATCACCCTCCAGGGCCGCACCGACACCTACCCCAAACGGCGCGGCGTCACCCGCGTCAAAGAACTCTGGCAGCAGGGCATCAACGTCAGCCTCGGCCACGACTGCGTGCAAGACCCCTGGTACAACCTAGGCACCGGCAATATGCTCGATGTCGCCTCCATGGCCGTCCATGTCTGTCAAATGACCGGCCAGGATGAAATCGCCGCCTGCTATGCCATGATCACCACCAACGGCGCCAAAACCCTCGCCCTAAAAAACTCCTACGGCCTCGAAGTCGGCAAACCCGCCAACCTCATCGTTCTCGATGCCGACAGCCCCTACGACGCCATTTGCCGCCGCGCCACCGCCACTCATGTTTTCGCCCAAGGCAAGCTGCTAGTGCAGACGAAGCCAGCAGAGGTGAAGTGGCATGCGTAGGAGGATAAAGTAGCTCTGGATGCCGTAGTTATGGAGCTAGCCTCGAAACGCTCTCTGATCACTCCATATTTCTAGCGGTGCTCAGGAGGTTTGCGGTATTTCTATAGACCTTTGCGGAATCTAACTTTTTTAGCGTGGATAATAGCCGGAGCTATATCATGCTGGTGACGCTTGACGGTTGAAGTATATGAGATTGCAAGGCTTAGCGGTCGTAGTGCCAATGCTTGGATTGACTGCTCTTGTAGGATGCACAACCCCAACTTCTAGTCCTAGCCCAGAACCCAAACCAGATTCAACCATCACCCCAGTCTCAGAGCCTACCAGTAGCTCGCTGTCAGACAGCCTACTGGAAGCTCATAATCTCTATCGTTTTGAAGTTGGAGTGCCACCTCTGGAGTGGTCAGAAAGCCTAGCCAACTCTTCTCAAGCTTGGGCCGATCGCTTGTCATCTACAAATACCTTTGCGCATAGTGATGGCAATGGATATGGGGAGAATCTGTGGCAGGGTACTGCAGGTGCTTATTCTTTAGCTGACATGGTGAGGTCTTGGGGAGACGAGCAAGAGTACTTTATTCCAGATGCAGCCTTTCCGAATCTCTCAACAACCGGCAATTGGACGGATGTGGGTCATTACACCCAGATTGTCTGGAGAGACACCACCGAGGTCGGTTGTGGATTAGCCACGGGCAACGGTCAGGACGTATTGGTATGCCGCTATTCACCTCCTGGCAATTACCAAGGGCAGAAGCCTTTCTAGAGCAAAGGCCTCTCCTGGTGTAATTCTAGCTACGAAATATCCGAGAATTTTGCTTCCTCTCAAGGGCATAGAGCTATGCCGTTCTCTGGGGTATATTCTTTTATCCTGATGCGCTAGCTAGTGAAAATAAGACGCCCCATTCACATCAAACGTCGCCCCCGTCGCATGGGGCGCTAACCCCGCCACCAAAAACACCACCAAATTGGCAATATCCTGCGGCTCCGCCGGTGCCCCCATCGGAATATCCCGCGTCACATACTCCGCCCCCCGCTCCGCCATCACCTGCTCAATGCGATCGGTACGCACAAAACCCGGCGCGATCGCATAGGCCCGCACCCCATCCGCCGCAAACCCCTTCGCGATCGTACGAGTCAACCCGATCACCCCACCCTTCGACGCCGCATAGGCCATAAACTCTGGCCCATCACCCCGAAACGCCGCCCGACTAGCCAAATTAACCAACGTGCCGCCCCCTTGAGTCTGAAAGTAGCGAATCGCCTCTCGACACAGATCGGCCATAGCCACAAGGTTGACCTGAAGCGTGTCTTGCCAGGCCGTTGCCCACTGCTCCCACTCAGCCGTAATCGAGGCGGCGGGCATCGTCGCGGCATTGTTAATCACAGCATCCACGCTGCTTCGCCAGGCCAAGGACTGTTCCCACAACACTAGGGCCGCCCCCGGCACCGCCAAGTCAGCCTGAACCAAGTGAGTGCGCTCGTGCCCTAGGTCAGTGGCGAGCTGTTCAGCCTCGGCCTCACCTTGACTGTAGTGAAGAATAACTGCCGCTCCAGCATCGTGTAGAGTGCGAGCGATCGCAGACCCAATTCCTCGCGAGGCTCCCGTAACCAACACCGTGCTGCCCTGCAAATCAATCAAAGTCATAACCTTTGCCGTTAGTAGTTCAGCGCCCAGAGTTTTGCCGCTGCCCTGCTCTTCGCAACCGGGGACAGGGCAGCTATAGCCAATGTACAGCGCAGCTTAATTCATCAAAAATGTAAAGAGTATTGCAATATTTGTTTACATTGAGTCACAATCGAGCCACAAAGCAAAGGAGAACAACCTATGACCACTAGCGGTTACACCACCGAAGAGGGCGGTCGTCTGAATAACTTTGCCGTTGAACCAAAAGTTTACGTCGATGACAGTCAGCAGTTTGGCTTTAACGAATACCCTGAGAAGCTCAATGGTCGTCTAGCGATGCTGGGCTTTGCATCGGCGGTGCTGTTTGAAGCAGCCACAGGCCACGGCATTGTTACTTGACTAACTCATCTATAGCCAAGGCCTTTGCTGAGTTTG
Organism: Leptolyngbya subtilissima AS-A7; assembly: GCF_039962255.1. Classification (NCBI taxonomy): domain Bacteria; kingdom Bacillati; phylum Cyanobacteriota; class Cyanophyceae; order Leptolyngbyales; family Leptolyngbyaceae; genus Leptolyngbya; species Leptolyngbya subtilissima. The sequence goes on from NZ_JAMPKY010000002.1 coordinate 130,630, forward strand.
GGCTAGCGCTAACGGCCTTAGCGATTAAATTACCCTAATCAAAAAGTCATTGTTTCCATACCCACAATCGAAAACACCTGTGTTACGTTAAGTAACAGGATATTGATTTTTGGCCCTCTTATCACTTAGGAAATATCCACCATGGAAACCAACCAAACCAAGTTCGGCTTTGTAGACTTTGCAGAAACCTGGAACGGCCGTCTAGCCATGCTAGGCTTCGTCATTGGTGTAGCTACCGAGTTTCTAACCGGGCAAGGCATTCTGTCCCAAATCGGCCTCATGTAAAGTTTCTACAACCCCATAGGTTAAAAAACTAAATAACAGATGAAAGGGGAGGCGCTAGTTTTAGCGCCTCCCCTTCATTTATGTAATTCCAAACTTGCCAAAATTAAGCAGCCCGTTCTGAATCTGCGAACCGGATTAGAACATGCGGGTGAGGGCAGTAATCTGCGATAGTTTGGCTGGGTCTAGCCCCTCTAGCTCGTCTAAGCTCAGCCAGCCTTCTTTCACAAAACTCGAAAAGACAAACAGCAGCGCCGACTCGCGATCGTCATATTTGCCGTCGAGTTCGTGACGGCGCGCGCTAAGAAAGTCGTGGAGTTGCCAAAGGTCATCCATGCTGTTGAGGCTGTTGGCGCGATCGCGCACAACCTGGACTAATCCGTTGATCTCGCGGCTATAGGCCGTTGCGATCGCTGCCTTAGCAAGTCATTTTCCTCAGATACCACTAGAGTTCACTGGTATGCATTGCAACTTTAAAAAAAGAATCTCGAGAAAAGATCGTTAAAAATGCCATAACCGCCATCGGCTAAGCCATTACTCAGCCAATGATTTTGTTTAACGTTTTTCTATATTAGAGACATGTTGCAAAACTTTGCAATGTTGATTGGACGCTGAGCGAGCCTTAGCCACCGCCCTACACCTACCTTGGCCAGACCCAAAACAATGCTGGCTGCTGGGTCTTCCGTTTCGGGAGAGACCCAACAGCCAGGAAAGGATACACGGGTAGCCAGCGATGAGCCAGCCTCAAGTGAGCCTAGGTTGAATTAGACCCTCAGGCTGGCGATCGCCCGGCTAACCCACCCTCTACAACCATCGTCCTAGCGAACCAGGTTAAGCAGTTCCTTCGGTGAGGCCAGCAGGTCAATGGCGACAAAGAAAATCTTGCCCTCGGGGTTGAGCAAAAATCACCAGGCAATATTCATGCCAACGCCAGCGCCAAACCAAGGCGTCTGCACCTTGCCGGTCACCTTGATTTGGGTAAAGCCATCTTCCGCCTGCTCGGTGACTCCGCGCTCTGGAATCAGCTTGAGATTTTGGCAATCTTCCTGAAAGAACCGAAGAATGCCTTCTTTGCCGGTAATGAGGCGCTGAAAGGGAAGCTGTAGCGCACCGTCAGGGGTGAAAAGTTCAATCAGCTCGTTGAAGTCGTTGGCATTGAGGTTGTCCATGGAGGCCAGCACGGTAGGGTTGGTGACCCCCTCAATGGTGACTTGGCTGCGCTTAGCCATATCCTGGGGCGGCGGAACCGGTTCAGAAACGCGGGTGTAGCTGCCCATTTGCTTGGCATCAAACCCCATGTTGTTTCCCATAGAGATTGCGCTAGGGAAGAGATAGCTTTTATCACTGGGGAGATCTGTGGATTAGATCAGGCTCTGGTTTGGGGCCAAAATCCTTAGAATGGAGATGGCCTCTCAATACTTTTGGTAGCTATAGCCCATGGAAACGCTTGCACTTACCCCTCCCAACGTGGAACAGGTTTTGGATGAACTGCGCCCATACCTACTGGCCGACGGCGGCAATGTTGAGCTGGTCGAAATCGACGGCCCAGTGGTCAAACTCCGTCTGCAGGGCGCCTGTGGCTCTTGCCCCAGCTCGGCCATGACGCTGCGCATGGGCATTGAGCGTCGCCTGCGCGAGTTTATTCCTGAAATCGCTGAGATCGAGCAGGTATTTTAGGAATGCTGATATTCTGATTTATTGGCAAGGAGTTTTTTGTCAAAAAATCAGATTTCAGATTGTAGAGGGCTGCTGTGCTAGATCTAAAGCAAATACGAGAAAACCCGGAGCGGGTGCAGTCTGCTCTGGGTAAGCGGGGCAAGTATGATTTGACCCCGCTGCTAGAGCTAGACCAGCAGCAACGCCAGATCGAAACGGTGCGATCGCAGCTCCAGGCCCGCGGCAACGAGATCGGCAAGCAGGTCGGTCAGACTATCAAAGCCGGGGCCGCTCCCAACGGTCCAGAAGTCACCGCCCTTAAAGACGAAGGCAACCAGGTCAAAACTGAGCTGCAAACCCTGGAACCCCAGGAGCGCGAGATCAAGGCCCAGATCGAGGCCATTCTGCTGGGCTTGCCCAACCTGCCTAGCGACACCACCCCCGTCGGTAAAGACGAAACCGAAAATGTCGAAGTGCGCTGCTGGGGCGACGAGTATCTGCCCCAACAGCCCGCCAAGCCCCATTGGGAAATTGGCGAAACCCTTGGCATTCTTGACTTTAAGCGCGCTGCTGAGAAGATTGCCCAGAGCCGCTTTGTCGTTTTAAAAGGCGCAGGTGCGGCATTGGAACGGGCGCTAATTTCGTTCATGCTCGATCGCCACACCAAAGCAGGCTACTACGAAGTCATTCCTCCTTACCTAGTAAACTCTGCCGCGCTAACCGCCTCAGGCCAGCTGCCCAAGTTTGCTGAAGAAAGCTTTCAGTGCCGCAACGATGACCTGTGGCTTACTCCCACCGCCGAGGTGCCCCTCACCAACCTGCACCGTGACGACATCCTTGCTTCTGATCAGCTGCCAATTCACTATTGCGCCTATACTCCCTGCTTTCGTCGCGAGGCCGGCAGCTACGGCAAAGACACGCGCGGGCTAATTCGTCTTCACCAGTTCAATAAGGTGGAGATGTACAAATTCGTTCACCCGGACACCTCCTTCGACGAGCTAGAGGCGCTGGTGGGCGATGCCGAAGACATTCTGCAACAGCTCAAGCTGCCTTACCGAGTGCTGGCGCTTTGCACTGGCGATCTGGGTTTCTCCAGCTGCAAAACCTACGACCTCGAAGTGTGGATGCCCTCTTCCGACAGCTATCGGGAGATTTCTAGCTGCTCGAACTGTCTAGACTTTCAGGCCCGCCGCGCTAATCTGCGCTTCAAGGAAGCTGGGCAAAAAGGCACTCAGTACGTACACACCCTCAACGGATCTGGCCTAGCCATTGGCCGCACCATGGCCGCCATTCTCGAAAACTACCAGGAGGCCAACGGCTCGGTGCGAGTGCCTGAGGTGCTGCAACCCTACCTCAACCGCGAGTATCTGTAGACGCCTACAGAGGAAAGCGATAGACGATCGCCCCAGTATCTTTGACATCAAAAGACGCGTTGAGCACCTGAGCTTTTTGATCGAGGAACGCTTTGGCCTGCTCAACCGGCATCTGCGCGGCGGCAGCAAACTGAATAATGGTGAGGTCTCCCTCTTGGTTTTGAAGCAGCTGCAAAAACATCTGCTCTTGCTGTAGTGACAGTGATTGGGATGTTTGCTGATTGCTGTGGCGCAGATTCCACGCTAGCCAGGAGCCCAGTGCCGTGGGAGCGACGCCAAACATGACCAACGCTAAACCAGTCTCGGCCCTGTCTTCCCAATCGTCGTCGGGGCTAACTAGTTGGGTTGTCGCTAGAAGGGTAATTGATAGGCCAAACAGCAGGCAAGTTCCAGCTAAGGCCTTCTGTAACATCCGCATAGCCGTCTCCTCTACCGGTCGCTCTCGACTTTGACGGTTATCGTAGCCCTTGTTTCTCTATCTAGCCTACAGAGATTAGCCACGTCCAACCCTCTCCATAATAAGAAGCAACTGAGTTACCTTGGCAAGCTATGACCATCCCACCAGAGACTCAGTCGGGCAGACCTATCCATCCGGCTCATAGACGCCTATAGGGGAAAGCGATAGACTACGGCTCCGTTGTCTAAAACGTCGAACGAGGCATTTAGCTGCTGCGCTTTTTCGTCGAGGTAAACTTTGGACTCTTCGAGCGACAGTTGGGTTGCGGTGGCAAACTGAAGCACTGTCAGGTCGCCTTTGTGGTCTTGAAGGAGCTGGAGAAACCGCTGCTCTTGCTGATCGGCGAGGGTTTCCAGCGATCGCTCGTGTTGCTGGCGCAAGTTCCAGATCAGCCAGGCACCTAGAGCGGTCGGTGGCAGCCCAACAACCAGCAGCGCCGCGACAGAGTCCGCTCGATCCTCAGCGTCATTGGTAGGGTTAAGGATCTCAGCTGTTAACGCAAGCACAATGAACAGCCCAAGAGATAGACAAACCCCAGCCAACACCTTTTGTAGCAGCCTCATAGCTATCCTTTACAGATCTCACATCGATTGTGGCAGTAATTTTGCCCATCAATGTCCCTAGCTTACCCGCAGACCTTCCACCCGTTGAGGCGCATTCAAGTTGCTTAATTCGATGTGCAACAACTTGAAGAAATTTAAAACTTAGGCTCGCAAAGCAAACAACTGCTTGAGCACCGACAGTCGAGAACAATCCCAATAGTCAATGTGGGATATCACCTTGCCATCTTCCCCTAGCCCAAGCTCACTGCGACCGGGGATGCTCATGCGCGGCTGCCAAGGTACCGGAGCTATCCAACTCAGCGTCCAGCGGGTGTCAATCTGGCTGGGGCTGGAGTACTCGATTCCGTGCAGTTGCAGATTGACATCCTTAAACCAGTGGCTGATGAAGCCAATCATGAGCCGGTAGCGATCGACGCCGCGAAACTTGTTTAGCGGGTCTTTAAAGTACACATCCTCAGCGTAGAGGTGGTAGCTCTGGTCGCAGGGGAACCGTTCGTAGTCGATGCGAATCTGTTCAAGAATATCCATGGGGTTGAGCCCTCAGGGCAATGCCGTAGCTTAACCCTAAGTTTGCCTCATCTAGACCAAAGTCCTATTACCAACTGTGCAGAGGACAAGGTTTTGTCCTATATCTACAAAATCTGAGAAAGAAACTTTTGGGTGCGGTCTTCGCGGGGGTTGCTGAAAAACTCTTGGGGGGTGTTTTCTTCGATGAGGTAGCCGCCATCCATGAGCACGACGCGATCGGCCACCTCACGGGCAAAACCCACCTCGTGGGTGACGCACACCATCGTGATGCCAGTCTTGGCTAGGCCTCGCATGACATCGAGCACCTCGCGTACCATCTCAGGGTCGAGGGCAGAGGTGGGTTCGTCGAACAGCATGACTTTGGGCTGCATGGCGAGGGAACGGGCGATCGCCACCCGTTGCTGCTGCCCCCCCGACAGCTGACCGGGGAACTTGTGGGCCTGCTCTAAAATGCCCACCCGCTCTAGCAGCTGCATGGCGACTTCTTGGGCCTTGGCCTTGGGCCAGCGGCGCACCCAGATGGGGGCTAAAGTCACGTTTTGCAGCACCGTCAGGTGAGGGAACAGGTTGAACTGTTGAAATACCATGCCCACCTCACGGCGGATGGCCTCAATATTTTTCAGGTCGTGGGAAATCGTGATGCCATCGACCTCAATAGAGCCCTTCTGATAGGGCTCTAGGGCATTGAAGGTGCGAATAAACGTCGACTTACCTGACCCAGACGGCCCCATCACCACCAGCACTTCGCCCTTGTAGACCGTCATGCTGACGCCCTTGAGCACGTGGAAACCGTTGTCATACCACTTTTCCACGTCGCGGGCGACGATCACTGGCTCGGTGCTGGTAGCGTGGGCCGATGGTTGCTCCGTCTGAAACTGTGTCATGAAAGGTTTCCTCTTTATCGCGCCCTCGGGGCTGCTAACAACTCACGAAATGAACGTTTTCAACCTAGCTAAACCCAACAGGCCGGGGCGCTAGCGCAAGATAATGCTATTTTGCCTTAACCCTAGAAGGTTTCTAGATTTCAGACTGTCAACTGTTACACGGAGAGATATTTTGCCAAAGCAGCTAGTGTTCAGTGTTGAGCTTCTCCTCAATTTTGCGGCTGGCCAAGGACATGGCGTAGCAAAAGAACCAGTAGATCACCGCTAGGAACAGATAGACCTCGGCGTAGCGTCCTAGATAAGCCGGGTTGGCCAAGATTGATTTACCAATACCCAGCAGCTCTGCCAGACCTACAATCGATAGCAGCGTCGTGTCTTGAAACAGACTAATAAACTGCCCCACGATCGCCGGAATTGCTATCTTGAGCGCCTGGGGCAGAATAATCAGGCCCAGGGTGGTGGGGGTGTTGAGCCCCAAAGACATGGCAGCCTCGCGCTGACCGCGAGGCACCGCCTGCAAGCCCGCCCGCACGTTTTCGGCCAGGTAGGCCGCGCTAAACAGAGCCAGCGCAATGACCGCCCGTAAAATGCGATCGGGTCGCGACCCAATTGGCAAAAATAGCGGAATCATCACCTGCCCCATGAATAGAAAGGCCACCAGGGGCACACCCCGCACCAGCTCAATGTATACGGTAGACAGCAAGCGCACCACCGGCAGCGCACTGCGCCGCCCCAAGGCCAGCAGCAGCCCCAGCGGAAAGCACAGCACAATACCGCTCACGGCGGTAAACAGCGTCAGCACCAGCCCGCCCCAATCGTTGGTGGACACGGGGGTGAGCCCAAGGCCACCGCCAATCAGCCACAGGGCTACGAAGTACGACAAAAACCAGGCTAGGGACACCCATTTGCCAATGCCCGGGAATTTTCGCCCTACCTGGCGGCCCGCGGCGGCGGCGATCGCCACCAGTGCCACCATCGGCAGCAGCTTCAAGGAACTGGGTCGAGTCGGCGGAAACAGCACAATAAAGGCACATACTAGCCCCAGGCCAATCAGCACGCTGCGGCTAAACAGAGTAGAGACATTGCGCCCCAGCACTCCCCATGACAGCCCTGCCAAACCACAAACCACAGCCAGCAGAGCCCAAATACGGGCATATAGCCCTGAGGGAAAGGTTCCGGTCATAAACAGGCCGAAGTTATTGGGTATGACCTGCCATTGGGCGACGGTTAAAGCCCAAGAAGCAAGGCGAAAAATACCCCAGCCGAGGATGCCGACAATAACGACGGTCAGTAGGCTGTTGAACCAGTCGCTAAACAGATTTTTTTTGGCCCAAGCTACCGGTCCCAGAGCCAATATCTCAGGGGGTGCAGAGGAGAGAGAGTCAGGCGTTACGGAGGTCATAGCTTAGCGCTCCTTAAACTGCACAGATCGGTTGAATTGGTTCATCACTACAGTTATGAGTAGACAGAGGGTTAAATAGGTGGCCATCATGACCACAAAAACTTCAACCGGTCGGCCAGTTTGGTTGTAGGTGGTGGTGGCGATCGAATAAATTTCAGGAAAGGCGATCGCAAAGGCCAGGCTGGAGTTTTTAGTCAGGTTCATGTACTGACTGTTCATGGGTGGAATGATCACCCGCAGGGCCTGGGGAAACACCACCAGCCGCATTACCATGCCCGCATTTAGCCCCAGGGTGCGGGCAGCTTCCCACTGCCCCTTCGATACCGACTGAATACCGGCCCGCACAATCTCTGCCACAAACGCAGAGGTATAGAACACCAGCGCCGTCAGAGAGGCGACATACTCCCGCGACAGACGCAGGCCACCGGTAACGCCACCTCCCTCAACGCCCTCCGGTACAGTCCAGTTCATACCCAGGGTGATAATGGCCAGCCAGGCTAACGCCACTACCGCCAGAGCAATGGACTGAGCCTGGCCGCCGACCCCAGTCTCAATGCGAATTTTGGTGCGCCAGCGCCAGAGGAAAAGGGCGGCGATCGCCGCCCCAACCGTAGCCGCAATGCCCAATATTGCCAGCAGCGCACTACTGGCCCAAGGAATATAAACCCCTCGGTTGTTGAGAAAAGCCAGCCCCAGTATCCCAATCTGGTTAGCCGGGTTGGGCAGGGCACCAAAGATAGCGAAATACCAAAAGAACAGCTGCAACAACAGCGGAATATTTTGCACCAGCCCCACATAGACACGGCTGAGCTTTTGCAACAGCCAGTTCTTAGAAAAGCTTGCCACTCCAGCTACTACGCCTAGCAAAGTGGTCAAAACAATACCGCCTACTACCAGGGTCAAAGTATTGCCCAAACCCACCATCAGCGCCCGCCAGTAGGGGTCGTTAGGGCGATACTGAATCAAGCTTTCGCCAATGCTAAAGCCAGCCGGGTTCCGCAAAAAGCTAAACCCAAAGGCCCGCCCCTGCTGAATCAGGTTGCGATTCAAATTGCCCAAGAAAAAGCTCAGCAAGAGCAGGACAACGAGCAGCGTAATCACCTGGAAGGCAATCTTCCAAAAGCGCTCATCCCGCAGCATCGCCTTCAAGTCGAAGGATCTGCTACCGCTATCGTGGGCCATTTACGTCACCTGCGTTGAGTCAGTGCAAAAGCTTTAAGCAAAATAATCCAAGAGGGATGTCAAGAAAAGTTCAATTTGTTACAAGGATTTATGAAAAAGGCGCAGTCTAGCTGCGCCTTTCAACGGGTAGTTTGGAGTAGAAAGCTGCGGTGGGGGCTAGAGCCTCCTACCAATCAGCCGGCCTTCCCTAGCGGAAGGGGGGAGAGTACATCAGGCCACCCTCGCTCCACAGGGCGTTTTGGCCGCGCTCCAGGGCAAACTCAGAGTCAGCCCCTACGTTGCGATCGTAGACTTCGCCGTAGTTGCCCACCTGGGTAATCACCTTCACCATGAAGTCGTTGGGCAACCCCATATCGGTGCCCAGAGTGCCCTCTTGACCCAGGAAGCGAGCGATATCCGGGTTTTCAGTGGCTTCAAAGGTGGCAATATTCTCAGAGGTAATGCCAAACTCTTCGGCCTGAATCAACCCATAGGTGACCCATTTGACGACGTCGTACCAGCTGGAGTCGTTGTTGGTGGTCACAGGGCCCAGAGGCTCTTTAGACATGGTGACTTCGAGCAGGGTATGCTCGTCGGGGTTGGGCAGGGTGCTGCGGCGGGCCACCAGCTGCGATTTGTCAGAGGTCATGCCCTCGCAGCGACCTTCGTCATAGGCAGCATAGGCGGCATCAGCATCTTGAAATACCACCGGTTCAAAATCGACCCCGAGCTGACGCATTTGGTCAGTCAGGTTGAGCTCAGTGGTGGTACCGGTTTCCACACAGATGGCCTTACCGGCGAAATCTTCCAAACCAGCGATACCGCTGTCTGCACGCACCAACATCCCCTGACCATCGAAGAAGGTAGTGGGCGCAAACTCAAGGCCCACGCTGGTGTCACGGCTGATGGTCCAGGTGGTGTTGCGCGAGAGCATATCAACTTCACCCCCCGAGAGAGCCGTAAAGCGCTCAGTCGAGTCTAAACGGCGATATTCTACGGCTTCGGCATCGCCCAAAACGGCGGCGGCTACGGCCTTGCAAATGTCGACGTCGAGACCAGTGTAGGTGCCGCTTTCATCCACAAAGCTAAAGCCTGGAATACCACCATCCACGCCACAAATTAGCTGTCCACGCCCTTTAACAACGTCAAGACGGCCACCACCAGCAGGAGCGGCCTCCCCATCGGCGTTGGTGGTAGTGGTTCCGCCACCACAGGCGGCCAGCGTTAGCCCGAGGGCAGCTGCAAGAAAACCCCACTTGCGCATGAATCAATCCTCACTCACAAAAGACACTGCAAAACTTATACCCAAACCGTTGGAGTGTTGCACTTGGTTAACACTCCAACGGTTTGGGTTTTCATTTTGCATCAAAGATAACAATATACTGGCGGGGAATCCAAACCCTCCCGGATCCATCTACTTGACGGTTTAGGAGAGCCTCAACACTCGCGCCTAGTGAAATTGGTTTAGTGCTCCTGCGCCAGGTCGCGAATCAGAGGAATTTTGTTGCGAATGTAGTGATGCAGCTGATCGGTTTCGGCCTGGTTGATTGGCTGCTGCCCAGTGAATTGCTCTAACAGCCAGCACACTAAACCGTTGTCATCTAGGGCGAGAAGATGACTGCCCTGGGACCGTTCTACCAAAGACCACAGGTGTCTCAGAAGCTGAGGGTTCATAGCAGCTGTTAATAATTTCTTTAGATTTATATTAGTGCACTAGCCTTCTGGCGCAAGAGGACTAATAAATTATTAATATTTCCTAAGAGTGCCATAGCCAGCATCTATCTAAGGGGCGAAGTTCTTTTGGGCTCAACGGGGGTGGCCCAAACCGTTGGGCGGGCGACGGTGCAGATGCCTTCCACAGCGATGCCGCTGCGTCGCAGAACCTGGGCCGCAGACTGAGCAGTAGCCCCAGTGGTAAAGATATCGTCGAGCAGCCATACCGTAGATCGTTGGAGAGTCTTGATGTGGGCTGGGGCGACGGCAAAGGCCTGAGCTAGATTTTGCTGACGGCTGAGGCGGTTGAGGCTGTGCTGAGCCTGCGTGGACTGCACGCGCAAGAGGCCATGGCTGTATAGCGGCAGCCCAGTTAGCCGACAAAACCACTGGCCGATCAGGTCGGCTTGGTTAAAGCCCCGCTGCTGCAATCGGGTGGGGTGGAGGGGAATGGGGACGATCGCCACCGGGCGAGACGATGCCCTAGAGCCAGGGTTGTGATCAAGCCAGGTTTGCCCCAGCTCGGTGCCCAAAAACTGAGCTAGGCCAGTGTGGCCACTGTATTTGAGGCTGCCGATGGCCTGGCGCAGGCTGTCTTCGTAACGTCCCCAGCTCAGTACCGCCAAATCTGGAATACTGCGATCGCAGGGCGTTGGCGCCTGGCACTGCTGCACCTGGCGACAGCAGCTGGGGCAGAGCACTGCGGGCGTCGCTCGCTGACACAGAGGGCAGGGCTCGGCCAAAAACAGGCTGAGCATCTGGCGTTTGCCCTGGCTGAGCCAGGTCTGAACGGAGGAGCGGCTGTGCATGCGATCTGCCCTAATAGCTAAATGGCCGAGATGGCGCTGGATCTATTGTCGGAGCCACAGCGGGCCGGGGCGAGGGTAGAAATAGGGATCTCCGTTGGGAAAGCATCATTCCCACTAGCAAGGTAGAGGGCGAAGACGATGGCCATCGCGTAAACTCATAGATATAAGATATTGACTTCAGATAAAGCGCTTCGTTGCGATCGCTCCTCGGTACCGCCAATCTAGAGTTGGGGCAGGCTAAGCAGCCGCAGGGGCCAACGGTTCTGGCGTTATAAAACCGAATACCTTGGCCACCTCCCTCAGACAACAGCTGAGGGCTAGCCCTGTATCCCAGCATGACGTGGCTTCGACAACTGCATACGCTGAACATCGCTGATCTGCGGGACGTCGGGCAGAAAGCCTATTACCTGGGCTTGCTCGAGCAGCAGGGGCTACCCGTGGCTCAGGGTTGCGTACTGACGGCAGCAGCCTGGCACTACGGTTTGGAGCAGATGGTCTGGCCCAACGGCGACGGCGATCGGCTGGCTCCAGTGTGCCAAAACGGGTTTAAGACTCTACAGCAGAGCAGCCAGCAATGGCAAAAAGCTCTGCGAGACATTCCTACAATCGCGGCGATCGCAGCCGAGGGGCTAGCTTGTCCAGAGCCCGATGGCTTTATCCCCGCCGCTTGGATGCTGCGCGCATCGCTCTGGGTAGATGGTCTAGGCTTAGAGCAGGCAGCGTCTAGATTGCTAAGCCCTGGCCTGTTGTCGGCCCAGATCGAAGCCGACCAGGCAGATTTGGTTGGGGTGCTGCCACAGTTTTGGAGCCAGGCGCTAACGGCTCGCTGTCTACCGGTCTGGGATCTTCACTGCCAGCGACTGCGCGATCTGAGCCTGGCCACACTGGTTATGCCGGTGTATCCAGCCCTGGTGTCCGGCACGCTCATTCTGAGCCAAGAGCAAATTACCGTGACTGCGGTAGCGGGGCTAGGGATGGCTCTCACCCAGGGAGAAGCTATTCCAGCCTCCTGCTGGGTCAGCTCTAGCAAAATCGCTGAAGCCATCTGGCTACCAGGGTTTCAAGAGCGCGTTTACCAGCTCATGCCCGCCTCTAAGTATCGCCCTCGCCCCTTGGCCAGTGCCCAACCCATTCAGGTGATCGAGCGCGATCGCCCCAAGCTGAGTGCCCCCCTCAGCCATGAGCAGCTCGCCCGGCTAGTGCAGGTTGCAGAACGGGCCCATACGGCCATGGGTGAGGCAGGGGTACGCCTAGAATGGCTGCTGCATCCCAGCGCTAACCCCGACCAGCCAACTCTGATCATTACCGAAGCCGGCCCTTGGCCCCATCCTGCAGTGACGGCTGCGGACCCAGTGCGATCCCCTCCAGCCACGGCGCGGGCTCAGCCCCCCCTACTGCCCTCAGCTAGCACAGTCGTACGCGGTATTGGGGCTGCAGCGGGATGCATTCAAGGGGTCGCCGTGGTTGCCCAACAGCCCCAAGACTTGCCGAGACCGCTCCCCGCGGGCTGCATTGTGGTGCTGCCTGACCTGCAACCCGATGTCTTTTTTCAGCTGCCATCGGTAGCGGGCATTGTCACCGAGCGCGGCGGCGCCACCTGCCATGCGGCTATTTTGGCGAGAGAGGTCGGCATTCCGGCGGTGGTGGGTGCCCCCCACGCCACTCAGCTGCTAGAGAGCGGCATGGTGCTATGGCTAGACGGCGATCGCGGTGTGGTCTATGGCCTCACTGACGAGGCTGCCGCGTCATTTCGTCCCCCGGTGGCCCCGGCACCTGAATCGCTACCCACCGATCAACCGGGTCGCTACCACCGACTGCGCACCCATGTCATGGTCAACCTCAGCCAGCGCCAGGGCCTGGCCAACCTTTCTCTCAACCATGTCGCGGGTATTGGACTACTGCGATCGGAATGGCTACTGCTGGAGGTGCTGGAGGGGCGCCACCCGTGGGACTGGGTCAACCAGGGTCAGGAAGCAGAGCTGCAAAGTCGACTGGTGCAGCAGTTAGAGCCGATTTTGCAGACCCTAGGCCCCAGACCCTTACGCTACCGCAGCCTCGATCTGCGATCGCACGAATGGCAGGCCCTGCGGGGCAGCCCTCCAGTGGAACCCAATCCGATGCTGGGGTTACGCGGCACCCTGAGCTACGAGATTGACGATCGCCTATTTCAGGTTGAGCTGAGGGCATTAGCCACCCTGCAACAGGCTGGCTATGGCAACCTACAGCTGATTTTGCCCTTTGTTCGCAGCGTTGAAGAAGCCATTGCTTGCCGCCAGCGAGTCGAGCGCGCTGGCCTCACCGACACCACCGGCTTTGCGCTGTGGATCATGGCCGAGGTGCCCTCGGTGCTGTTTTTGCTGCCCGCCTACGCTCAGGCGGGTATCCAGGGCATTGCCATCGGTTCCAACGACCTCACCCAGCTACTGCTAGCCATCGATCGCGACCAGCCCACCATAGCCTCCGCCTACGACGAGCGCCACCCGGTAGTGCGCCTAGCCATGGCCCACCTGGTACAGGAGGCCCGCCGCAACGGCCTGCTCTGCTCGATCTGCGGCCAGGCTCCGGTACGCCACCCCGAACTGATCGCCGACCTAGTCGGCTGGGGAATTAACTCCATTTCGGTAGAAGCAGCGGCTCTACCCTTTACGCTGGAGGCAATTTGGCAGGCGGAGAATGGTGGGGAGAGTGAGGGAGTGGGGGGGTGAAGGATGGTTCTTGCGAAGCCGTTGGTGTAGGTTTCTGAGAGAACAGTAGGGACAGAGCAACGTTGTCCAGGGTTGGGAGGGAATTGGCCCAACAACCGGCAGGGATGACCGATAATAACAACGTTGTGCAGACCATTACCCCCTATGTCTCTTCCTTCTAACCTCGCCACCCTAGACGGTGCCCCTTTGGCTCCCGAGGTGCTAGCTGACAAGGTAATTCTCTTTGTAAATGTGGCCAGCAAATGCGGCCTGACGCCCCAGTACAGCGGCCTGGTAGAACTGGATAAGGCCTACGGCGATCGCGGCCTTGTGATCGTAGGCGTGCCCTGCAACCAGTTTGGCAAGCAAGAACCCGGCAGTCCTGAGGAAATCAAAGATTTCACCAAAACCAAATACGACGTTGACTTTACCCTGCTCGAAAAGCAGGATGTCAACGGCCCCGATCGCAGCCCCCTCTACCAGTTTCTCGTTGGCGAAGGCCCCGACATCGGCTGGAACTTTGGCAAGTTTTTGGTCGGTCGCGACGGCCAGGTGATCGGGCGCTTTGAGCCTCAAACCCCTCCCAACGACCCCGAACTCAAAGCTGCGATCGAGCAGGCCTTAGGCTAAGGTGCGATCGCGTTCAAAGGAGCATTCCTGGCCCGAGGCAACTTAGAGCCGGTTTACAGGTTAGACCGTTTGAACGGTTCAACCTGTAAACCCAAATAGCAAAGTCAGGGCTTTGCGATCGGCCTAAACCTTCCTTGAGGCAAAGATCACGGCGACAGCACGTCCCGCAGCAGGTCTTGGTGCATCAGGGCGCGATCCACTCGCGAACTGATTTGTTCAGGCGACAGCGGGTCGCCGTTGGCATATACCTCTAGCCAAGCTTTGGTCATTTGCTCAGGGGTATCTGGCCAGCGGTGGCTCACTGCCTGAGGGTTGAGGTCAAACCCCGGCAGATCGAGGTCGGTCATCAGGTGGCTGACCTTGGGGTCGTAGCTGAGCCCAAAGCAGCGACAGCCCTCAGCCGCCGCCATAATCAGGGCGTGCAGCCGCATGCCCAGCGTCATCTCGACGCCACGAAACAGCCCCTTGAGCTGGTGTGGGTTATCTAAAGCATAGATGCGGCTAGGGCCAGGTAGCCGCGGCTGAATGTATTCGGCAATGGGCATGTCTTTGCTCGGCTGAAAGGGCACTAGCAGCAGGCAGGTCTGGGTCGCCTTCTGAAACGAGGCTAGAGCTTGGGTGAACTGGTCTAGGCGACTTTCGGTCAGCCAGGGGTGGGGACGCAGGGCAACGGCCACCCGAGGGGCAGGCAAATCCCATAGTCCGTTTACTGGCGCGGCATCCAAAGCCCACACTGGGTCTGGGGCCTGCATACCCGGCACCTGCCAGCGAGCCAGCCACGCTGCCGACCCGTTGTCTCTCACGCTGACGGCATTGCAATGCCCCAGGGCGTAGCGACCCAGCCCCTGACTGAGAGGGTGGTTGAGAGGGCCAATACCTTGCCCCCAGGCAATAGTTTTGAGCCCTAACCACTGAGCTAGCACCATCAGCCCGCCATAGTAAATGGGGTTTTGCAGACTGGTGGCATCTTGCAGCAGACTGCCACCGCCCCAAATCAGCACCTCAGCCCCCCGCAGAGCGCGAATGACTGGCCCCAGAGCCTTGCGGGGCACAGTTTCTACACCATAGCGCTGGGCGGTTTCGACGGGGTTGCCCGACAGCACCACGGGCGTTACCCCCGCAGGCAGCATTTGCAGCAGGGTAGCGAGTAGAGCTTCATCGCCGCCGTTGCCCATACCATAGTAGCCACACAAAACCGCTCGCATGCTCACCTGCCCCTGGTTAACCCGTGGGTTAAACGCTATACGCCATACACTGACCTCTCTACAATAGAGGCTGTTGTTACGCCCTGAACTCCATGCACGCGCTCTCGCTACCCACCTGGATGATTCATATTTCAAGTGTGCTGGAGTGGATGGCGGCGATGTGGTTTATTTGGCAATTTGCCACCGTGACCCAGCGGCCCGTGTGGCGCTGGCTGGCGATCGGCATGTTTCCTGCTTTGGTGAGCGCCATGGCCGCCTGCACCTGGCACCTATTCGACAATGCCTCTGGTCTAGCCTGGCTAGTCACCCTACAGGCCGCGATGACCGTGATCGGCAACTGCACCCTATGTCTCGCCGCCTGGTGGATCTGGCGACAGAGCAGCATTTCAGCCGCCAGCCCAAAGTGAGCCCAAAATTAATACTTGAGAACGCTAAATGTGGCAGGCTCCAGCGGTCTAGGGTTCAGGGTTTAAGGTATACGGTTCAAGGACTGCTGTGAACCTTAGACCCTCGCCAACCCATCACCATCGGCTTGGCAGACTACTAGTGAACTTTGGGATTACGAATTTCGAATAAAAGATTGTCTACCTAAACTCTCCTACCTATCTACTCCCCACTCCCCTCATGCTCGACAAAAACACTCTCTTCGCCATGTCCCTCTTCCCCTACCTAGGGTTTCTCTGGTTTATGAGCCGTACCCAGGAGACACCGCGGTTGGCGCTGACTGGCTTCTACGCGCTGCTAGTGTTTGTGGCAGTAACCATTCCAGCAGGCATTTATGCCAAGGTGGGACTCGGGCAGGAGCTGGCCAACGTGGACTGGCTCCACGGCAGTGCAGAGGCGTTTTTGACGCTGTCAAATATTCTTGTGGTGCTGGGGTTTCGCCAGGCGGTTGTGCAGCATCGAGCTGGGGCGCAGGTGGAGGGCGATTAGGTGCGAAGGGATGCGGATAGGGTAGTAGGGAAGGGTAAGGAGATCAGCATCAAGATTGTGCTTCATTCTTCTATCGCCTCATCCCCCTATTCCCTCATCTTCCCCATCTGTCCTATCCCAGGCCGATCAGCTCCTCGGCGGTGCTGGGGTGAATTGGCAGGGTGGTATCAAAATCGGCTTTGGTGGCACCCATGGTCACGGCGATCGCAACCCCCTGCATGAGCTCTGCGGCGTGGTTGCACACCATATGCGCCCCTAGCACTCGGTCGGTAGATTTTTGCACCACTAGCTTAATCAGGCCCTGGGGCTCTCGGTCAGAGGGCCGGTAGTACAGAGGCTGAAAGCGGGAGCAATAGGTTTGAATTTCGTCTTTGCCAAACTTTTTGGCGGCTTCTGCTTCGGTAAAGCCAACGGTGCCCATCTCAGGTGTGGTGAACACAGCGGTAGGAATGGTGCCGTAGTCGAGGGTGACGGCTTGGTGGCCAAATTCGGCGTCAGCGAATAGGCGGCCCTCCCGGATCGCTACGGGGGTGAGGCTGACGCGATCGATAACATCGCCGATAGCAAAGATGTGGGGGACGGTAGTGCGGTAGTGGGCGTCGACGGCGATCGCCCCGTGGTTAAGGGTGACACCGGTATTCTCTAGCCCTAGGCCCTTCACGTTGGGGTTGCGCCCGGTGGCCGCCAAACTCACCGCATCGCTGAGTACGGTCTTTTGCCCCTGCTCGGTAGTCACGGTCAGGGTTAAGCCTGACTCGCCGGGGGCGATCGCAATCTGTTCGCTGTGGGTCACCATCGTGATGCCCTGTCGCTGCATCGCCCCGTGAATTTCGTTGCGTAGATCGTCATCAAAACCGCTCAGGACTTTGTCACCTTGAATAATTTGGGTAACTTCGGTGCCCAACCCAGTGAGAATGCTCGCAAATTCGCAGCCGATATATCCACCGCCAATAATGACCATGCGCTTTGGCTGCTGGGGCAGATGAAAGATATCGTCGGAGGTGATAGCGTGCTCAATACCAGAAATGTTGTCGGGCCGGGTAGGTTGACCGCCGGCAGCAATCAAAATTCTGGCGGCGGTGACGGTGGTTTCACCCATAGCTAGGGTGTGCTCATCGACGAACTGAGCCTGGTGGCGAAAAATTTCTACACCTGATTTGTCGAGCAGGTCTTGATAGACACCCCTGAGGCGCTGCACTTCCTGATCGACGGCGGCGATTAGGGTGGGCCAGTCAAACTGTCGCTCGCCGACAGTCCAGCCGTAGCTGGTGGCCACTTCAGCCTGTTCTGCAAACTGAGCCGCATACACCATCAGCTTTTTGGGCAAACAACCGCGATTGACGCAGGTGCCACCCAGCTGCCTTGCCTCCACTAGACCCACATGGGCACCGTGGCTGGCAGCCCGCCGTGCCGCCGCTATACCGCCAGAGCCCCCACCAATTACCAGTAAATCAAAGTCGTAGGTCACAGCATTTCCTAGGGTAGTATCGCTCTCTAGGATTGACCGCAATCTATCTTAAAAACATCCTCAGTTAGGCACAGTTTACGGCGATCGCCTTCAGGAGCGCGATTGCCAGGTAAACCGCTCACCCTGAGCTATGAGCCATGAGACCAAACGCTTTATTGAACAGCCTCAGCAGCGGTAAAGGCCATTTGCCAGAAGTCGGCTTCGAGATCAGCCACCTGCAAAAAGGCGGCTTCAGTCTGGGCCTCAACCTCTGGGCTAGCGGTGGCCAGGGCGGCATCGGCCTGGGTTGCCAGCAGGTGCACGTAGTCGGTAAAGCCGGGATTGCCCCAGCGATCGGCGAACTCGGTGTAGGGCTCGGGCATGGGGCCGGGTAGCTGCCAGCCCTGATTGTAGGCATACTCAATGGCCCATAGAGCAGTAGCCTGCACCGCATAGGGCTGCTGGGCCAGGCCAGCCATAAACTCACAGTAGCGCTGGCAGGTGGGCTGGGGTGAGGTAGACAGGTCGAGCGATCGCTCGGCGGCCTTAGCCTCAAACCACAGCAGCTCGTCTTTCAGAGCACCCAGCCCTGCCAGCAGCCCATCAATGTGGTCATCGGGGGCTGCCCCCAGCACCCGCCCCACCATGCGGGTAAAGTCTTTGACAAACAAAAAATCCTGCACCAGCCAGGTGTTGAACTGAGCGGGATGCAGAGTGCCGCTTTGACAGCCGGTTAGAAACGAGTGGGTAGTGGCGCTGTGCCAGGCGGTGGGGTGGGCTTGCAGGAGAGATTGACAGGTCAGAGGCATGGAAATTTTCTTAGGGATGAGGGGTATTGGGGATTAGGTATAGGGTTCGGGTTTCAACTTGGCCTGACACCTTGTACCGCACACCCTACACCCTACACCTGCCCCCTGACACCCCACATCCCATCGCCTAATTCGGCACGATCTCGGTCACAACGCGGCCCCCGTCAACCACTATGGTCTGATCATCAATGCGGCCTACAGCGCGCACACCGTTGAGGTTGACGTTGGGGTTGACCTGGCGATAGTTAACGCCACCCTCAGCGACTAAGGTTTGGGTGTCTACGTTCCAGTTGAGGCGATCGCTGGTCATGCGGGCTTGGTTAGCTTCGCCCACAGCCACTACATCTTGGGAGAGAAAAATTTGCTGCGCCGCCAAATCCATGCGGCCCTGGCGGGCGGTAACCCTGATTTTATTTTCGGGATGGATCAGAGTGAGGGGCTGGTTGACGGTTACCTGCTCTTCGGCCACCTGCCAATCTAGAGCTTCGCTGGCCATATTGAGCGGAATATCCAGCATCTGCATGGCCACCTGCCCGCGCAGGTTTACCAGCTGCGTAGCTAGGTTTACCGTGCCGCGCTGGCCAACTACCACATCGGTAATCGCGTTTTGCTTAAACTGCTCTACCCGCAGAGGTTGAGCACTGTCGATGCGTTCTTCCTCCCAAAACCAGGCGAGTTCCTGGGCCTGCAGCTTCAGCCAGGGCTCGGTTTTAGAATCGGCCACCGTACTGGCTACCACGTTACCGGCTAGCTCCATGCGGTTTTCGCGGTTAAACACCCGCGCCTCGTCGGCCACAGCCCGCAGCTGCGGGTGGGTACCGGTAATTTGGTCGCGCATGATCAGCACATCGTTCTGAGGCCGCCACTCCATTTCGTTGCCCCGCAGCACAGAGCCATTCTTAACACCAGTGGCCACAATATTGCCGCGCAGCAAAATTACGCTGCCGTTTTCGCGCACCTCGCCGGTGTCGGCCACCACTTGATAGATAACTTCGCCGTCCTGAAACAGGTCGCCATCGGGACGCGTAATAAACGCTACCTGCTGGTCAGGGCTGTAGGTGACCTCCTTACCCTTAACCCGCCAGAGCAGCTGCCCCTGCTCATCGGGCTGCTCTAGGGTGACATCCCGCAGGGTCAGGCCCGGTGCTGGGTCTCCAGCAGCCGGGCCTTCAGTGTTCGGCTTTGGGCCAAACCCAGGACCGATCAGGCTATACAACCCCACGGCCAGAGCTGCGATCGCAGCACCACTAATCATCAACTGCCGCCATCGTGCCATGGTGCTGCGCCTGTAAACACTACTCGCTGATTGTCACGCCGTCATCTACCGCATCGTCGGCAGCCGCTAGGTTAGACAGAGGGCGGTAGGTGTAACTGTGACCTGCAGAGTTGCGGGGCATTTTTCTGATGTCGTCTTTGATCCCTTCGAGATCGATGTAGCGATCGGCCACATTGATCAAACTATCGCTGGTCATCGATCGCAGACTCACCACCTCGACCCGCGCCCCCCGGTAGCTAGCGGCATCGGCAGCGTAGGCCAGATCGCCATCACCGCTGACCAGCACAGCGGTGTCGTAGTAGCCGACCAAGGCCACCAAATCTACCGCTATTTCGACATCGAGATTGGCTTTTTTCGAGCCGTCGGGCAGCTGCACCAGGTCTTTGGCAATCACCCGGTAGCCGTTGCGCCGCATCCACAGCAAAAAGCCCTGCTGCTTTTCGTTCGTGCGGTCTACTCCAGTGTAGAAAAACGAGCGGAACAGCCGCGAGCCAGCCGTGAGCTTGCACAGCAGCTTGGTGTAGTCAATCTCAATGCCCAATTGCAGAGCCGCGTAGAACAGGTTCGAACCATCAATAAAAATGGCTACCCGACCCCGATTTTCGAGCACTTGCTCAGGGGTGAAGATGGCGTCTTCGCCAAGTAAAGAGTGGTTGTTTAAGGAGTGGCTGTGACTATCTAACATGGGTTTTTATTAGGGTGTTAAATCGATTTGAAAACAAGCGAGCTAAAAACAAACGTGAAACGAGATGGAGCGGTTTTAGGCTAGGGGCTGCCCACGGGTTCGGGCAGTTCCAGGCGCTGAAATACGGGGGAGGCTTCTCCCAAAATCTGAGCAGGGGGCAAATAGCCCCAGGCAGCATGGTCGGCATAGCTAATCTGCTGACCGATGGCTTTGTCGTCAAAATCTATGGCAAAGCCGAGCTGAGCATAAATTTGGTTGCTAATGCCAGGGATCATCGGTGACAGCAAGTAGGCGGCCTGCCGCACCGACTCCAGCACGGCGTATAGAACGGCTTCGGTTTCGGCCTGTTTGCCCTGTTTATAGAGACTCCAGGGAGCTTGCTCATCAAGGAACTTGTTGCTGGCCTGCACTAGCGCCAAAATTGCGGTACAGGCTTGGCTAAAGGCCAGGTGAGTGTAAGCCTCAAAGACAGTTTTAGGCAGCGCTGTGCCGATCGCCCGCAGAGAATGGTCAGCCGCAATGCTTTGCGGATCAACGTCAGGCACATGGCCATCACAATAGCGCCCAGCCATCTTCAAGGTGCGGTTGAGCAGATTGCCCAGATCGTTGGCCAGGTCAGCATTCAGCACATTGATGAAGCGGGTTTCGTTAAAATCGCCATCCTTGCCAAACTCGATTTCGCGCAGAAAGTAGTAGCGCACCGCATCGGGGCCGTAGGTTTCCACCAGTGCCACTGGGTCCAGGGTGTTGCCCTGGCTCTTGCCCATTTTTTGGCCGTCTTTAGTCAAAAAGCCGTGGCTAAATACCCGCCCTGGCAGCGGCAGCCCCGCCGACATCAGCATGGCTGGCCAGGAGATGGCGTGAAACCGCAGAATGTCTTTTCCGGTCAGGTGAATATTAATAGGCCACCACTTGGCCACTGCCTGCTCCAGGCTCGGTGGTTCGCTGGGGTCTTGCAGAGCCGTCAGGTAACCTAGTAATGCGTCAAACCAGACATAGAGGGTTTGCTCAGGATCGGTAGGTACCGGAAAACCCCAATCGAGGTTGATGCGCGAAATTGAGAAGTCTTGCAATCCCTGTTTCACAAAGCCCAGCACCTCGTTGCGACGGGCCTCAGGCTGAATAAAGTCAGGCTGATTAGCGTAGAGCTGCTCTAGCTGATCTTGATATTTCGACAGCTTGAAAAAGTAGTTTGACTCATCACGCCACTCCACCGGCTTGTTGGTGTGAATGGCGCAGTGCTGGTTGGGCAGCAGATCGCGCTCTTCTTTAAACTCTTCGCAGGAAACACAGTACCAGCCCTGCTGCTGGCCCTTATAGATGTCTCCCTGATCCCACAGGCGCTGAAAAAACTCGTTGACGATGGTGTTGTGGCGGGGGACAGTGGTGCGAATGAAGCGATCGCAGTCGATGTTCAGCAATTCCCACAGACGCTCAAACCCAGCCACAAACTCGTCGCAATGTTCCTGGGGTGAAACACCGCGCTCTTCGGCAGTGCGCTGAATTTTTTGGCCGTGTTCATCGGTGCCGGTAATCATCAGCACCGGATGCCCCATCAGCCGATAGAATCGAGCCACTACGTCGGCGGCAATGGTGGTGTAGGCGCTGCCGATATGGGGCAAGCCGTTGACGTAATACAGCGGCGTAGTAATAGCAAAGGGCGGTTGGTCGACAGGGGTAAAAGTCATACAAAAACTGAAACATCAGCCCACTCAGGGGCCCAGAGATAACAGCAACGATCGGCGCGCTAGCCTCTAGACAAAAGGCTGTAGACTAAACCCGACAAATACTAAGGATAGCAGCGCCAGGAAAAAGCTAAACCGAGGCCCCTTGCAAACCCAAAAGCCCAAGCTAGAATCTTAGACTGCTATGTTAAGGTTCCCTGAATAAGCCCCAGAAGTTTTAAGCATCTGGCTTGACCCCCGCCCTAAAAATTGTCAATCAATCGTCAAGCAGGCCCAGGCGATCGGGCGGCCAAAACCGTACCACTGCTTTACCAATGATGTTTTCCTGGGGCACAAATCCCCAGGCGTGGCTGTCGTAGCTGCTGTTGCGGTTGTCGCCCAGCACTAAATACGAAGCTTCGGGCACTTCTTCAGGCCCCCACTGGTAATCAGGCGCAGCTTTGATGTAGGGCTCAGTCAGCACCTCACCATTGCGAATCACCTCACCATTGCGTACCTCGACCACGTCACCCGGCAAACCAATAATGCGCTTGATAAACGCGTCTCGGCGCTTTCCGGGGGGCGTGAGGCTGTCGGGCGGCCAAAACACTACAACATCCCCATGTTCGGGGGGGTTGAGGTGATAGCTAATCTTTTCGATCACTAGGCGATCGTTAATTTGCAGCGTGGGCTCCATTGAGCCCGAGGGAATGTAGCGCGCCTCTGCCACAAAATGTCGGATACCCAAAGCCAAGAACACACTCAGCACAATGGTTTGCAGCCCTTCCACCCAGGGATTTGGTTGGGGTGCCTGCTGCTTTTGAGTCGGACCTGCATTGGGGGATGACTCGGGCGGCAGCGAAGATTTATCAGACTGATCGGTCACAGGTGTGTCCCCGAAGATACAGAGAAAGATTAGCCCCAGTAGCTCCCAGGGCAGAGCCGCCCCAGACATACCCGCTAGGCCTGTCCTAGTGTAGTCGATCTACTTTGCAACCATCTGTCTCGGGTGGACGGTTGGTTACAGAGGTAACAGACAACAGATTTAGCTTCCTCAAAGCGCTTTTTTAGGTGGTGGCGGGAGCCAAATCCTCAGACCACAGCCCCTTTTCTTCTAGCCAGGGACGGCTGTAGATGCGCGACTGGTAACGGGAGCCGCCATCGCACAGCACGGTAACAATTTTGTGGCCGGGGCCAAGCTGCTGGGCTAGTTTTACCGCCGCCGCTACGTTGATGCCTACTGATCCACCCATGAACAGCCCGTCGTTATAGAGCAGCTGATAGATGGTGCGCAGCGCTTCGGGGTCTTCGATTTGAATAGCATCGTCGATGGGCACCCCCTCCATGTTGGCGGTGATGCGGCTGTTGCCAATGCCCTCGGTAATGGAGCTGCCCTCGATGTGGACTTCGCCGGTTTTGACGTAGCTATAGAGGCCGCTGCCCATGGGGTCAGCCACTACGCAACGAATGCTGGGGTTTTTCTCTTTCAGAAACATGGCTACGCCAGCGTAGGTGCCACCGGTACCCGTAGCCGCCACCCAGCCGTCAATGGTGCCCCCGGTCTGCGCCCAGATTTCGGGGCCGGTAGTTTCATAGTGGGCCAAGCGGTTGGCCAAATTGTCGAACTGGTTGGCCCAAACGGCGTTGTCGAACTCCGCCGCTAAGCGACCTGAGAGCCTCACGTAATTGTTGGGGTCGCGATAGGGCACGGCGGGTACGGTGCGGACCTCAGCACCGAGGGTGCGCAGCAGATCGATTTTTTCTTGCGATTGGGTGTCGGGGATGACGATGAGGCAGCGGTAGCCCTTGGCATTGCAGATGTGGGCCATGCCAATACCGGTGTTGCCGGCGGTGCCTTCCACCACGGTGCCGCCGGGCTTGAGCAGTCCCTTTCTTTCAGCGTCTTCGACAATGTAGAGCGCAGCGCGATCTTTAACCGAGCCGCCGGGGTTGAGAAACTCTGCTTTGCCCAGAATGTCGCAGCCGGTGGCCTCGCTCACGCTGTTGAGGCGAATGAGGGGAGTGTTGCCAACTGTGGCGACAAAACCTTGTTTGATATCCATGCCTTTCGTAACCGTTGACAACAGCCTGTTCGGGGCCAAGCAATCGCCCAGCCTAGAGCCTGACTAAGGCTATATCCTCAGTGCAGGTTACCTCTTCATCCTACGGTGAAACGGCTGGCTTCTCGGCTAGAATTGGCAGTTTTCTGAGGTTCTATTGACAAGTTCAGCTTATCGGTAGAGTTTTCTGACCGGCAAAATTCCCCTTCTGGATTTGGCCCTTCTAGACGTAGATTTGGTTTATTGTTGCGATCGCTTACGCTATTATCCTTGCCCCCTGCCTTGTGCCACGATGAAAACCCTTGAGGCGCTAATTTTTGATGTCGATGGCACCCTGGCCGAAACCGAGCGCGATGGCCACCGCGTTGCCTTTAACCAAGCGTTTCAAGAGTTTGGTCTGCGCTGGCACTGGCCCGTGGGTCTCTACGGGCAGCTACTGCGGGTCGCGGGGGGCAAAGAGCGGATTCGCCACTACGTTCAGCGCTACCAGCCCAAGTTTGAAACTGAGAATATCGACGAACTAGTGGTGGCCCTACACCAAGCCAAGGCCAAGCACTTTCAAGCTCTGGTCGAGAGCCACGTGATTCCGCTGCGGCCAGGGGTGCGGCGGCTGATTGAAGCGGCCCAGAGAGAGGGGGTGCGGTTGGCGATCGCCACCACCAGCGCCAAAGACAGCGTCATCCCTCTGCTCGAGCACCTGCTGGGGCCAGACTCACCCACCTGGTTTGAGCTGATCGCGGCCGGAGATATGGTGCCCACCAAAAAACCTGCCCCCGACATCTACAATCTGGTGATCGACGCGATGAATCTCAACCCCGCCACCTGTTTGGTGATTGAAGACAGCCCACAGGGCCTAGAAGCCGCGACTGCCGCCGGGCTCCCCACCGTGGTTACCGTCAACGACTACACCCGCAACTATGCTCTGCCCGGCGCTCGCCTCGTCATCAGTCATTTGGGCGAACCCAGCCTCCCCTTTGAAGTCCTTTGGGGCAAGGCCAACAACGCCTACTATTTCTCTTTAGATCTGGCCCAGGCACTGTTGTCGCCCCAAGCCGCCCAAGGGTAAAGACTTTCATAGACCCAAGTTTTTTGGCAAGCCTCCCTCATAGACACGCCATGCGCCCCTACCTTAAGTATCTCAGCCATCTCCCTACCCCTTCACCCATCCACCCATCTACCCATCCATTCCCATGTCCCTCTTCCTAGCCCTCTGGCAAGCCAACGACGACCTAGCCCAGGCTTGCCTGCACCATCCTTTTGTCCAGGGCATTGGCGACGGCACCCTGCCGGTGGAAAAATTTGCCTACTACGTGGGGCAAGACGCCTTTTTTCTTGAAGCCTTTGCCCGTGCCTACAGCATCGCTGCCGCCAAAGCGGAAACCTGGCAAGACTTTCAGGTATTTCATCAGCTGGCCGACGGGGTGCTGGCCGAGCTAAGTCTGCACGGCGGCTACGCCCAGGAATGGGGAGTAGACCTAACTACCGTTACCCCTGGTGCCGCCACTCGTCGCTACACCGATTTTTTGCTCAGCACCGCCTGGGGTCAAGCGCCTAGAGCAACGGCGGTGGCGATGGCTCCCTGCATGCGGCTTTACGCTTTTTTGGGTCAGTCTCTGGCAAAGCTTAGCCCGCCGCCCCACCGATACAGCCCCTGGATTGACACCTACAGCAGCGACCAGTTTGAACCCTTGGCCGCGCAGCTCGAAACGCTGATGGATGATTCAACAGCAGATGACGCCAGCAACCAGACGGCCTACCGCTATGCAATGGAATGCGAACTCGCCTTTTTTGAGGCCGCTTGGCAGATGGACAGCTTACAACCACAAGAATGACATCCTTAAGGATGGCTCAAGAGATAAACGTAGGTAGGACAAGGTTTTAGCGCATTGATAGCGGCTGATAGCCTAGAGGGTAGCAGGTCAAATGTCTCTGCTAGTTGCCAGGTTTTGTATGCAGGCGATCGCTGTCCAGGTAATAGCTTCCAACAACTCTAACGTTCACCACTGGGCAAATCTCAGAAAGTTTAAACATTCAAACCATCGCGGTAACGCTGCCACCAACAATTTGCCAACCGCTTTTGTGTCTACGCCAAACTCTCATGTAGCGGTAATCCCCCGCGAAGGCATTTCCTAAATACGTGCCGCTCAAGAAAATGTGAGCCGACGCAAGAGCAAAGTGTTCGCTCAAAATTCGTATCTCTAACCCCTTAGGCACAAACTCGTGAAACTGAGTACCACCAGTACGATGCAAGTCTAAATCCATCGCTTTGGTTGCCAGTTCACCAGTTGGCCCAGCGAAAAGTAGATCGTCGGCAATGAGCAGATCTAATTCAGCTACGTCGGAGGCTGACATTGCGGTGTAAAGTCGCGCCTCACACTCGCGAATTTGAGTTTCAATTTCTGAATCCATATTTCTTGCACAGTCCTGACTACATTTAGCTAATCATTACCGATCGCTCTATCAATGTGCCTCCGCCAATTGCTTTTGGGACTGTGATGATGCCATTTAGTGTGGCTATTGCACTGTTCACTAGTGGTGAAATTGTCTCGGCCAGAGATAATAGACGCGGAACCCTCTACTGGTTGACCCATGACCGCCGATATTCGTCTACTCGTGCTCGACATCGATGGCACCCTGGCTGGCGTGTCTAACCAGATCAGCGAGCCGGTGCTGGAGGCGGTGCGAGAGGTGCAGCAGCGGGGGATTGCGGTGGCGATCGCCACTGGCCGCATGTACCAATCGGCCCTGCGGTTCTACGAGGTGGTTGGCTCTACCCTGCCGCTGATGGCCTACCAGGGAGCGTTCATTAAAGACCCCAACACGCAGAAATTGCACCGCCACACCCCGCTGCCCCGGCGGCTGGCCCTCGAAATTCTTGCCTACCTGGCGCCGATGGAGGCCAACAACGACCTGTCGATTCACCTCTACATCGACGACCAGCTCCACGTGCGGGCGATTATTGAAGACACTAAGGCCTACGCTGTGCGATCGGGCGTTAATCCGATCGCAGCAGGAGATCTGGCCGCGCTTCTGACGGGCAACGTCGCCATTGAAACTACCAAGGTGCTGACCCTGAGCGAAAACGTGGACTTACTAACCGATATTCTCAGCGATCTGGGGCAGCGCTACCCTCTCGATGACCTGTATCTGACGCGATCGGTGGAGTATTTTGTCGAGGCCACCCATCCCAAGGCCAACAAGGGCGAGGCGGTGCGGTTTTTGGCCGAAGACCTGCTGGGCCTCAAGCCCGACCAGGTGATGACCGTGGGCGACAACTACAACGACCTCGAAATGCTACGCTACGCGGGCATTGGCGTAGCCATGGGCGATGCCCCGGAGCCGGTTAAGCAGGGGGCTGACTGGGTGGCACCGGGGGTTGAGGCGGATGGGGTGGCGGTGGCGCTGCGGGAGTTTCTGCTGTAGGTTGGGTCGGGCTGTCGACCGGCAGGCTGTCATACAGTTCCGAGAGGGTGCCAACGCGGTAGCCCTGGCGATCGATCAGCGCCAGCAGAGTAGGTAGGGCGTAAGCGGTTTGAACGCAGCGCTCCATCGAGCCGCCGTGCATGACAAAAATTGCCCCCGGAAAAATAAACTGCGCCAGGTACCAGGTATTGAGGTTGGGCTTGCTAAGGCTTCGCATAGTGTCGAAGGGAATCATTGAAGCTAAGGCCACTAGCGACTCGTAACCGGGAGCAAGCCGAATGTGATCAACCATGGCCCGGTTGTAGAGGCCCCGCCCAGGGCGATACCAGCGCAGGGGTTGCTGAATCAGGTCGGTGATGCGATCGTGGGCCTCTTGAAAGTGGCGAGCAAACTGAGCCGGCTGCAAGATAGCTGGGGTAGTGTCGGTGGTGCCGTGGTTAGCAATTTCGTGGCCGCTAGCGAGAATGTCTTGCAGAATGGTGCTGCCAGGGTTGAGGTGGTCGGTAATGACGAAGAACGTGGCGCGCACCGGCTGTTTGGCGGTGCGGTTGTAGGTATCCAACGCGTTGAGAATCAGTCGGGTAGAGGCATCGTCGCGATCGCCCGGTGTCGGCACATCGTCAATGGTCAGCGCCACGAGGGGAGCTTTAGTCGGCGCATAGAACAGCGCATCCGGAAACATCCGGGCGACCTGGGTCAGCAGTTGATGGTGGGGAGGAGCCATAGCATTAGCGGCTGGTAGGATCTAGACTATCGCGGAGGCGATCGCCCAGCGTGTTGATGCAAAGGACTGTGAGAAAAATTGCTAGGCCAGGGGCCAACACCAGGTAGGGAGCGCTCTCAATATAGTTTTGGGCATCGTAGAGCATGCGTCCCCAGGTGGGCACGTCAGGGGGAAATCCAACCCCTAAAAAACTCAGGGTCGACTCGGCCAAGAGGGCGTTGCCAACACCAATAGTCGCCGCCACAATCACCGGCCCGAGGATGTTGGGCAGCAGATGGGTTTTAACAATTCCCCAGGGTCTCGCCCCCAATGCCACGGCCGCCTGCACAAAGGTGCGCTGCCTCAGGCTCAAGAACCCAGCCCGCACCAGACGAGCTACCGACATCCAGCTCAGGCCGCCAATCAGCAGCACAATCAGCAAAAAAATGCCCCGCTCTGGCCCCAGGGCACGGCGCACCGGGTCGCCCAGCAGATAGACCACCAGCAACACCAGCGGCAGCTGCGGCAGTGCCAAAAACAGGTCGGTGACCCGCATCAAAACAACATCCACCCAGCCGCCGCAGAATCCGGCTAGAGCACCAATAGCCACCCCTAAACTAATGCCCACCAGGGTAGCCGCTAGCCCCACCGCTAGCGAAATGCGGCCCCCGATCAGCAGCCGCGCCAGTTGATCTTGGCCCAGGTCGTTGGTGCCAAAGGGCTGACCCGAACCAGGCGGCAAAAAGGCGCGGCCAAAGTCGATGGTGCTGGGAGAGCCAGGGTAGAGGATGGGGCCGAGGGCGATCGCCAGCATCAAAATCCCCAGCACCACCAGGGCAAGTTGGGCCGTGCGATCGCCCCACAACCGCTCCCATACCCGGTTTTTGCTTCCCACAGGAGCCACAGCTCCCGGCGCTAGGTCGGTATTAGTGGCCATAGCGCACCCGAGGGTCAATGATGCCGTAGAGAATGTCGGCTACCAAGTTAAACGCCACCACCAGCACCGCGTAGATAAACGCAATTCCCATCACCACCGGCGTATCGCTGCGGTAGATCGACTCGATCAGCAGCGCCCCAATCCCCGGCACCCGAAACACTTGCTCTGTCACCAGCGCCCCCGTAAAAATCGTTGGTATGTCCAGCGCCACCAGCGTCACCACCGGAATCAGCGCGTTGCGCAGCATGTGCAACGTGACGATACGCCAGCGGCCCAGCCCCTTCGCCCGAGCCGTTTTGACATAGTTCTGCGGAATTTCTTCAAGCATGGCAGCTCGCACAAAGCGCAGCAGCACCGCCGTTTGAAACAGCACCAGGGTTGTGATCGGCATAATTGACTGCTTCAGCCACCGCCCCAAGGTCGCGGCATCGCTCACTACCAGCTGGTTGTCGTAGATAAAGGGCAACCACCCTAGCCGCACGCTCAGCACAATTATCAGCACCAGCCCCGAAAAAAACGGCGGCGTCGAAAACCCCATAAACGCCAGCGTCGTAATCGCCCGGTCAACCCAGGTATTGTGCCGCAGCGCCGCCACAATACCCAGGGGCAGAGCCAGGGCCACGCTTAACAGATAGGCCACCCCAATCACCCACAGCGTCACCGGCAACCGTTGGGCAATCAGCTCCGCCACCGGCAGCCGACTGGTAAACGAATAGCCCAGGTTGCCGCTAAACAACGCCACCGTCCATTTCAGATAGCGAATGGGAATAGGCTGGTCAAGACCGAGCGATCGCATAATATTCTCCCGCACCTCCGGTGTAATCGCCGGATTCGTCGCCAAATCCCCCAGGGGATTGCTGGGTGCCAGCGCCAGAATGAAGAAGATCACCGCGCTAATCGCTAGCAGCGTGGGAATAGCGATCAGCAGGCGTTTGAGTAGGTAGCCAAGCATTGGCAGGTAGATGGGTAGGAGGGTGGATGGGTAGGGGGTAGGAGGGTGGATGGGTAAAGGGATAGGGGATTGGAAAGGGAATTAGTGGTATCTTCACCGCTGCACGGCCCGGTATTTTCATCGCTGCGCGGCCCAGCCTCTTCCCCTTTCCATCGCTTCACTTACCCACTCATCCACCCTCCCACTCTCCCACCCATCCACTCCCCTACCCCGCCCTCGGAGCCAGTGCCGCCTTCGGGTAGGCAATCCGCTTGTGGTTATACTGCTGCCACACCTGCACAAAAATCTCAGCGATTAGGGTCATGTGGTCGCGGGTGAGGCCCGATTCTACCAGCTGGTTATCTTTCCAGCGGGCGCGGAGAATACGGTTGACCATGGCTAAAGCCTCGTCGGGGGTGGCGTTGGTAAGCGATCGCAGCGCTGCCTCGCAGGAGTCAGCCAGCATGACAATGCCGGTCTCAGGCGATTGAGGAATGGGGCCATCGTAGCGGAAGTCAGATTCTTGCACCGTCAGGGCCGGTTCATGTTTGGCCAATTCTTGCGCTTGGTGGTAGAAGTAGCTGATCAGCATCGTGCCCTGGTGCTCGGGGATGAACGATCGCACCGCCTTAGGCAGCCGGCATTTGCGGGCCATCACAATGCCCTCGGTAACGTGCTTTTTAATAATGGTGGCGCTGAGCCAGGGGTCGTTGAGTTCGTCGTGCTTGTTGGGGCCGCCCATCTGGTTTTCGATAAAGCCCTGAGGGTCGTGCATTTTGCCGATGTCGTGGTAGAGCGTACCGGCCCGCACCAGCTCGACGTTGCAGCCCAGGGCGCGGGCAGCGGCCTCGGCCAGGCTCGACACAAACACCGTGTGCTGAAAGGTGCCCGGCGCTTCGGAGGCCAGCCGCTTCAGCATGGGGCGGTTGGGGCTCGATAGCTCAGCTAGGCGAATTGGGGTAACTAGGTCAAATAGGTGCTCTAGGTAGGGGCTCAGGCCTTGGGCGGCAATGCTAGAAATCACGCCATAGATGCCCTGAAGAGCAGCCCCGGTGAGCATAACTGACCCAGCAGAAATTAAAGACACTGGGCTCACTACCAGAGTCAGCAGCAGGTAAACCACGCCCTGAGTGAGGCCGACACCACCGCCCAGCAGGGCCAGCTCTTCGCGCGATCGCATGCGGCTCGCCAGCAGACTGCACACCAGAGCCCCTGCCGCCCCCGCCATAAACGAAATGCTGCTTACTGCCGACCCCACCGGCAGCAGCACTGCCACCAGCACCACCAGCGTGCCGCCCAGCACCGGGCCGTAGAAGCTGCCCGCCAAAAGACCAATGGCCGGTAGCCCATAGGCCGCCACTCCAAAAATTTGCATCACTCCAGTGCTGACCACCATCGCCGACAGCAGCAAATAGTCTTTTTGACGCAGCCGCTGGGGCACCCAGTGCTCAACCAGCAAAAACAGACCCACCCCACCCGCCACTAGCCCGCCAAACATGGCCAGTCCCCAGTAGTTAAAGCGGCGCTGGCTGAGGTTAAAGCTGTCGAGCAGCACAAACTGTTCTTGGCTGATGGGTTCTCCAGACGAGACAATTAGCTCGCCCTGCTGCACCTCTATGATTACCGGCTTCACGGCCTCTGCGGCCATGTCAGCCTGCTGCCGAGTGCGATCGCTATCTTCGACCAGGTTTGGCTCTAGGGTTGAGAGCAAGAGCTGGCGAGCCAGCGGCTCGATTGGGCGAGGCAAGGTGTCTTTGAGCTGAAGGTAGGCCGCCCGGTCGAGCATTTCGGGCGGCAGTCCAGCATGAATGCCCTGGGCTAGCATGCGCTCTGCGGCTTTGCGAATCTCGACTTGAGCGTTGACCCAGTCTTGCAGTGGCAGATCAAACAGGGGAGGAGCCTCGGCAACACCTTCAGCCTGGGCCGCCAGCAGGGTTAAATTGGCCATCGCCTCTTGATAGCTCTGGCGAGACTTTTCCACCGCCGTCAGCAGTTTTGCCAGCTCTTGACTACTAGACCGCTGACCGTAGGCCCACAGTTCCCCCAGGGCTATCTGCTGATCGGGGGTGATGGTTTGGTTGCGCAGCAGCATTGCTAAGGGCACCTGCTCGCCCCTGGCGCTGTCGTCAGCCAGGGGGTCGATAAGGCTGCGCAGCTTGAGCCAAGTAGCATCGTCGGAGCGGCGCAGATAAACCTGCACCTGAGTCGACAGTTTGCTGGTGGGCACAAAGGGCACCCCACCAGCCTGGCGGCGAATATCGCCCACCTGATCCATCAAAGCGTTGAGCGATCGCAGTACCGAGTCATCAACGGTGGGGTCAACCCGGAGCACTTGAAGGGCACCGTTGCGGGCATCGCGACGACGCTCTTCGGTGGTTTCTTTGTCTTCTACTCGCACCGTGCTTGGGGCCAGCACGGTATTGGGGGCAATGCTGCCCACCTGCAATCCTGGCTGATTGTAGAAACGCTGCCCCAGAATGGCCGTCAGCCCTAGCGCAGCGATCGCAAAGGCAAACTGGGGATGGCGGATATTTTTGCGTCGACGCAGGGGGCGACAGGGCTGAGGCCAGCCCTCAAAACGGCGTTGGGCTGAGGTAGCGATCGCCTCCGTATCCACCGCCTCCACATTCAGGGCTAGCGATCGCGGCGACAGCGTAGAACGTGGTGTAGTCCGCTTCATAGCCTGCTGCTCTAGGGCCCACCAGCGCTCGACCGCAGCCACAATGTCCTGAATTGCCTTCATAAATTGAGACATTTAAAGGGGGCGGGCAGAGGCCGGGGGAACCCCAGACTAAAGCTATAAGAGCACCGCTTCTCTGCAACCGTCAGGGCTTTGAACTCAATCAGGACCTCTCAGAAGCTATTATAGGCGGCGGCTGTGGTCAGCGCCTGCACCCGTCAAGTCAGCCCCTCAATCCCAGGGGCAAAGTGGAGGATAGGATGGGGGGCGCTATTCCCGCCCAACGGCGATGCAGCGTCGTTGCCAGGACCGCCAAGGCATCGGCATCTACCTCCCGCCAGGGGTCGGGCTGGGCAGGGTGGTAGTCAAGTAGCCAGCGCTGGCGCAGCGCAGCACCTAGCCCAGCACGACCGCTAGCCAGCCCCGTCAGCAGACCCACTAAGGCAATCGCCGTCGCCGACCATTCTCGATGACGAGCCAGTCCTAAGGCGATCGCAAACTGCCCCTGGCTCTGGACCACTAGGTTAAGGGCCTGTGCTACAAGGCCAGCGTCATCCCAAGAGCTTGTTGCACCGGGCAGAACGCGGGCTAGAGCACTGAGGCTGTGAGCGGCTCCCATCTGTTGGCACAGGACGGCAAACATCTGCTCGCAGGCCACCGCCGCCGTTGGGCACAGCTCCAGCTCTTCTACCCAACGATGTACCGCGCCCCGGTGGTGGCCATGGACATCGGCCATTACCCACAGATAGGGTAGGGCGTTAATCACCACCGCCGGGCTGGTCAGCGACTGAAAATGGGTTTGCCAGCGCTGCGACAGCAGCCGCTCTCCCCTAGCGCAGACGGCGGTCGCTTGTAGCAGGCCCTCCTGCCACCCCAAATCTTCGGTGACACTGGGACGAGGAGCGCTGCGATCGCTAATCACTACAGCTTCCAGGGCCGCCATCAGGCGATCGTATTGTGAACCGGCTTGAATCATCCCCATGAAGACCCTGTTGAATTTTGAGGGGTGTAGTAGTCTATTTGCTGACAGCAATCCTATAATGCTTGCTGTCAAGCCCTTGGGGTTCTCTTGCGTTCTGTTACCCTGCCTGGAGCCAAGTCTATGTTCCGCGTCTCCCCTTTTATACAACGGATGACTCCAGGGGGGGCCAGCCAGCGCGTCTGGGGAGCAGTCGCTGCGATTCCCTTTTGGGGAGGCTGCGCCATTGCCCTCGGCGTAAGCCTAACCGCTTCCGTCACCTGGGCTCAAGCCCCAGCTGAGGAAAAGCCCCCGGCTAGCCAACCCGCTACACCCACGGTGAGCGGCGGTCGCATTGTCCGGCCTACCCTCCAGCTGGGCAGCCAGGGAGAGTCGGTACGAGAACTACAGTCCATGCTGATACTGCTAGGCTACTACCCCGGCCCGGTAACTGGCGTCTACCAAGAAGACACCGCCGCCGCCGCCCGACGGTTTCAAACCGCTGCGAGCGTCACCGCCGATGGCATTGTTGGTCCCGCCACCTGGAGTCGCCTATTCCCGACCCCGCCAGGAGAGGCCAACCCACCAACAGCCACGGCCCCTAGCAGTACAACCCCACCAGCAACCACTCCCTCGGCTACGGCTCCTGGCAGTACAACCCCACCGGCAACTACTCCCCCAGCCACGACCACTCCCGCAACCCCTAGCAGCGGTACCCCAGCCGCTCTCCCTGTGCTGCGCCCTGGCATGGAAGGAGACGCCGTGCGGCAGCTCCAGCAGCGCCTGCGCACCAAGAAATTTTACAACGGTACCGTCGATGGGGTGTTCGGCAGCCAAACCGAGGCTGCCGTGCGTGCTGCCCAGGCCGCCAATAACCTAACCGTAGACGGCATTGTTGGCCCAGCCACGTGGCGAGCGCTCAATTAAATAGTGCTGTAGAGTTACAGTCGAGCCTGAACCTGCTACAGCAGGCTCAGGGTAACGGTCAGCGGTCCTAATTCTTAACCAGGTCATGGTGGGCCAGCGCTAAAACGGCTGCATCTAAGGCATAGTTGTCTACCGCAAACGGCCACTAAAAAGCCGCCGAAAACGTAAATTCCTCGGCGGCTTAAGCGTAGTGCTGGCAGGCGCAATATTAGTCTGGTTGAACGAACCAGTCATTTAAAGTATTGGCCGACTCAGGCAGCGTAGCGCTGGCGTAGGTGAAATAGGGAATATCTAGAGCTTCCATAGTGGACATCTGCTGGCCAGCATGATCCATATAGATCATGTAGTTACCCATCAGGAAGTAGACCCCCATCAAGGCAGCAGCAGAAGATGCTACTAAGAAGCCCGCCAACATCAGGGAAAATTCCTGACCTTTGACGGCCTGCTCCATGAGGCGGAGCGCCCAAGCCACCAAAGCAATAACAATAGTCAGGATGAGCAGCAGCATGGAACAATAACTGTTGTAACGATATGAATAGTCAGATTAATGACTGAGTCTATATGTTACACATCGTAACAGGCATTCATAAAACTGGCGTAGCATCCACAGAATGTCTTTAGGTTTGCCTGGTAAAGGGAGAAGACTAAGTCAAACGCACGGGTACCTGGCGATCGCGCAAATGCTCCTTCACCTGCTGCACCGTCAGCTGCCCGTAGTGTAGCAGCGAGGCCAGCAGGGCCGCTTCGGCTTTCCCCTCGGTAAGAGCCTGGTGAATGTGGTCGCAGTTACCGGCCCCACCCGAGGCAATTACCGGCACCGGTACGCGATCGGCAATAGCGCGAGTGAGATCGAGGTCGTAACCCGCCTGGGTACCATCGGCATCCATGCTAGTAACCAACAATTCGCCTGCTCCTTGGCTGACGACTTCCTCAGCCCAAGCTAAGGCATCAAGCCCTGTATTCTCGCGACCGCCGCGCACATAGACATCCCAACCGGGATTGCTGGAATCAAGGCGGCGGCGGGCGTCGATCGCCACCACAATGCACTGGGCGCCGAAGCGATCGCTGGCCTCTTTGATCAGCTCAGGCCGCTTCACCGCCGCCGAGTTAATGCTGACTTTGTCGGCTCCGGCCCGTAACAATTTTTTAATGGTCTCTAAGGATTGTACGCCCCCACCCACCGTGAGAGGAATGAACACCTGCTCCGCCGTGCGGTAAACCACGTCATAGATGATGTCGCGGTCCTCGTGGGTGGCGGTGATGTCGAGAAACACCAGTTCATCGGCTCCCGCTTGGTTATAGGCCTGGGCTAGCTCCACCGGATCGCCCGCATCGCGCAGGTCGACAAAGTTGACCCCTTTTACCACCCGGCCGGCTTTCACATCGAGACAGGGCACAATCCGTTTGGCCAGCATTGCGTTCTCCTTGCCCTAATGGCAAATTAACCCATTCCCCGGTTCCACAATAGAGGATTATGACGATCATCAGGGGTCAAGACGCTGATACACTGTCTCTTGGTTTATCGTTGGAAACGCAGTTGGAGCCCTTATTGAGCATGGCTTTAGAGATTGGCCAGAAGGTGAAAGTATCCCGTCTTCGCGATCGGGTTTCTAAGAATGTGGCAGCTTACCTCGGCAAGCGCGGCGTCGTGAGCCAATTCAAAATGGTGGACGGCAGCGACGTTGGCGTCGTGGTCGAGTTTGAGGATAGCTACACCACCTGGTTCTTTGAAGATGAGCTGTCTGCAGTTCAGTAGTGGGCAGCTGCGCTGAGGCGGCTTTTACGGCTGCTACGCTCCTTGAATAATACCGTTTGCCCCCTTGCTCAAGGGGGCAGGCGCTAGGCTTCTAAATGTGGGGTTCTGAAAGCGAAAAGGGGAAAATCTGAAGCCAATCTCCTCTTTTGGAGAGATTCCACAGCTATCAGGCCCCGAGATGATCGGTATTGATTCCCTTGGTTTTGACTTGGATGCAGAGCAGTTTTGCTTCAACGCATCCTTGGCAATCAGGGGAGCAGCGACGACCTGACTAACGCAAAGGCCCCGTTTTTCTATGGCATTAATTCTCACCTACTTGGGTAAGGGCGGCAGCGGCAGTACGACTGTAGCCATTGCCGCCGCAAAACAGCGGGCGCGGTCTGGACAGCGGGTGCTGCTGGCCATTCAAGATGTGACGCCAGCACCGGCGCTGCTGTTGGAACAGGCTCTAAGCGTGGAACCCCAGGAGCTAAAGTCCAACCTGTGGGTCATGCAGTTTCAAAGCGCAGCGCTGCTAGAGCAAAGCTGGGATGAGGTTAAAGCCCTGGAATCTCAGTATCTGCGCACGCCCTTTCTCAAGGCGGTCTATGGTCAAGAGCTGGGAGTGATGCCGGGCATGGATAGTGCCCTGGCTCTAAACACCCTGCGGCAGCTCAATGCCAGCGATCGCTACGACGTGATCATTTACGACGGCAGCGACGCCCTGGCGACCCTGCGCATGCTGGGCATGCCCGAAATTTTGGATTGGTATCTGCGGCGGTTTCGCGGTGTGTTTCAGCAGTCCGATGTAGGGCGGGTGCTGTCGCCCTTTTTGCAGCCCATGGCCGCAGCGGTGCTCGCTGTTGACTGGTCAGGGGATGTGCTCGATCAGCCCACTGGACAGGTGCGATCGCAGCTTGAAGAAGGTCGCCAAGCAGTGACCGATCCGAGTCGCATGGCAGCTTTCTTAGTCACGACGCCCACCCCTGGGTCGGTGGCGACGGCCCGCTACCTGTGGGGCAGCGCTCAGCAGATTGGCCTTACCGTAGGCGGCGTGGTGGTGAATGGCGGCGACCTGGGCGATGAGCAGGCCGCAGCCTTTGCCCCCCTGCCCCAGGTGGCGCTGCCCTCGGTAGTCGATCAGGGCTGGGAAAGCGCGATCGCCGCCCTGCCCGACCCGGCTCAGTGGGCGACATCGGCACCACGCCCGGTCAGCGTAGATGCGGCGGCCAAGACCGTGAGACTCTTCCTACCCAGCTTCGACAAAACCCAGGTCAAGCTCACCCAGTATGGCCCCGAGGTCACCATCGAAGCGGGCGATCAGCGGCGCAACCTGCTGCTGCCCCCTACCCTCCAGGGCAAAGCGGTGGCCGGAGCCAAGTTTCAAGACCAGCACCTGGTGATTTCCTTTAGCTAGGGCGCTCGCGGCTAAGTGCTCAATGTCACAGGTTCGGAGGAAAATCTCCCCTCCCCTTGATCAGGGTTTGATTCTGACCCGAAAAATGTGGCACCGTGGGTAGTGATCGCGTTCCCCTCATGGGGAGGTTGCGCGATCGCCCTAGTTTTACCTAAGTTCCGATCGACGTTGTATCGACCCGTAGCATTCCATCACCATGGCTGAACCACCGTCCTCCACTCCGGTCAACGACGCTCCAGACCAAACCCCTGCTGCTGAGATTGCTGCTGAAATCGCACCCGAAGCCCAGGGCAATGCCGCCCGCCAGCTCTTGGGTATGAAGGGTGCCAAGTCGGGCGAAACCTCGATCTGGAAGATTCGCCTTCAGCTGATGAAGCCGATCACCTGGATTCCGCTGATTTGGGGCGTGGTGTGCGGGGCGGCCTCCTCGGGCAACTACCGCTGGAGTTTAGAGCACGTGCTGATCGCCGCCGCCTGCATGCTATTTGCGGGGCCGCTGCTGACGGGCTACACCCAAACCCTCAACGATTTCTACGATCGCGACATCGACGCTATCAACGAGCCCTACCGCCCCATCCCCTCGGGGGCAATTTCCATTCCCCAGGTGGTGACCCAAATTCTGGTGCTGCTGGTGGCCGGCATCGCCATTGCCTTTAGCCTCGATCGCTGGGCTGGGCATAGCTTCCCAATCATTACCGCCCTGGCTATTGGTGGCTCGTTCATATCGTATATCTACTCAGCCCCACCGCTGAAACTCAAGCAGAACGGCTGGTTGGGCAACTACGCCCTAGGGGCCAGCTACATCGCGCTGCCCTGGTGGGCGGGCCACGCCCTGTTTGGCACCCTCACCTGGAAGATTGTGGTGCTCACTCTGTTCTACAGTCTGGCGGGCTTGGGCATTGCGGTGGTTAACGACTTTAAGAGCGTGGAGGGCGATCGCCAGATGGGCCTCAAGTCGCTGCCGGTGATGTTTGGCATCACCACTGCCGCCTGGATTTGCGTACTGGCGATCGACATTTTTCAGGGGGGCGTCGCCGCCTACCTGATGGCGATTCACCAGAACCTCTACGCGGTGCTGCTGGTGCTGCTGATCATTCCCCAGATCACCTTCCAAGATATGTATTTTCTGCGCGACCCTCTGGGCAACGACGTCAAATATCAGGCCAGCGCCCAGCCTTTTTTGGTGTTAGGTATGCTGGTAACAGGGCTGGCCTTGGGGCATACGACGCTTTAGGGATCCGCGTAATCACGGCTGTACCCTTGAAGAAATGACCGAAACCCCATACAGTTCACAGAGGATGTGAAAGGCAACGCTGCTATGGCTCGATCTTGGTTAACCCGGCTGCCGTTTCCTTCGAGGAAGTCGTCGCGGCCCTCAGGACGCAGCAGATCTGGGAGCGGTGTGGTCAAGGGTTCGCGAGTCTCTCCTCAGCGGGTGGAGTCTCAACCTGGGCCATCGGGCGAAAAGCCAGAGTCACCGCGTAGCTATCGGCCGCTGTTTTTGCGCCCCCTGTTCTGGGCAGTGCTACTGGCCGGGGCGAGCATAGCCGGAGGCGGCACCCGCGCCTACCGCGTCATTGAGGCGACTAACGCCAACCTACCCGATCCTACTCAAGCCCTCACCTACCAGCGCGACGGCACCATCACCATGACGTCGGCGGACGGGGTGATTTTGCAAAAGCTGGGCCCCGCCTCCCGTGAAACCATCACCTACGACGCCATGCCCAAGCACCTGGTGCAGGCGTTCATTGCTTCGGAAGACCAGCGATTCTACGAGCACAGCGGCGTTGACTACCGGGGCATCGCCCGCGCCGTCTGGGCCAACGTGCGAAACCGCGATCTGGTGGAAGGGGCTAGCACCATTACCCAGCAGCTGGCTCGCATCGTCTTTCTCGACCAAGAGCGAAGCTTTCAGCGCAAGATCAAAGAGGCCATGATGGCCTCCAAGCTTGAAGAGGGCTTGACTAAAGAGCAGATTATTGAGCGCTATCTCAACCTGGTCTATTTGGGCTCTGGAGCCTACGGTGTAGCCGACGCCTCCTGGGTGTACTTCGGCAAAACCATTGACCAGCTCACTGTGGCCGAGGCCGCCATGATTGCCGGTATGGCCCCTGCCCCCAGCCTGTATTCGCCAACGGTGAATGCTGAAGCTGCCAGCAGCCAGCGCAACCGAGTTATTCGCCGCATGTTGGCGACCGGAGCCATCAGTGGCGTCGAAGCCGAAGAAGCGATCACGGCGGAGGTGGAGGTGGCCCCTAACCAGCCTAAGTTTCTCTACAGCGAGTTCCCCTACTTCACGATTTACGTCCAAAAACAGCTAGAGGCGCTGCTGCCCCCCGACCAGCTAGAAGCAGGCGGGTTGACGGTAGAAACCACCCTCAACGTAGTTTGGCAACGCCGGGCTGAGGAAACCGTTGAGGAGGCCGTCGCCAACTACAGCGGTTGGCAGAATGTGGGGCAGGTATCGCTGGTGGCGGTGGATCCTCGCAACGGCGAAATTAAAGCCATGGTGGGGGGCACCGACTTCACCAGTGAAAACCAGTTCAACCGGGTGACCCAGGCGCAGCGACAGCCGGGCTCTACATTTAAGACGTTTGTGTATGCAGCGGCGATCGCCGGGGGCATATCACCCTACAGAAGCTACATGGATGCCCGCTACGTAGTTGACGGCTACGAGCCGAAGAACTACGGCAAAAACTACAGCGGCAGCATGGATTTGCTCCAGGCCCTGCGCAACTCGGTCAACATTGTCGCGGTGAAGCTACTGGTGGATGTGGGCTTTGACCCGGTGGTGAAGCTAGCAGAGCGCATGGGTATTGAGTCACCGCTGCTGCCCGCCTATTCCCTCGCCCTGGGCACCTCTGAGGTCAACCTGCTAGAGCTCACCAGCGCCTATGGCACTCTGGCTAACAAAGGCATTCATCGCCCCGCCCACGGCATTCGCCGAGTGCTGAACAGCAGCGGCGAGGTGATCTACGAGCGCCCTAACGAGTCGGAGCAGGCGATCGATGCCGACAGCGCCGCCATTATGACCTGGATGCTGCGCGGAGTTGTGGAGGGCGGCACCGGCAGCAATGCCTATATAGGGCGGCCAGTCGCGGGCAAGACTGGCACCTCCGAGGAGTATCGTGATTTGTGGTTCGTCGGTTATATTCCCCAGCTGGTGGCTGGCGTGTGGATGGGCAACGATGACAATACCCCCACCAGCGGCGCTAGTAGTATGGCCGCTGGGGTGTGGCGCAATTTTATGGCTAAGCTCACCGACGATATTCCCGTCGAGGAGTTTCCCAGCCTACCTCGGCTGGGTGGGCGTGAGGGCAGCATTACCCTCAGCCCGGTCAAGCCCGGTCGGGTGGTAGCTGAAAACGGCCCGTCGCGATCGTCAGAGGCGGCCTCTAGCTCCGGTGGCGGGGAAAGCCGCCGATCGCGACGGTCAGAAAGTAGTTCTGGCGGTGGCGGTGAACCAGCGGCGGCCCCGGCACCCGCTTCTAACAGAAGCTATAACAGCAGCCCACCAGCAGCACCCGAACCAGCAGCCCCTGTTGTGACAGAAGATCCCCCGGCCCCGGCTCCGGCCCCAGCTCCAGCCCCGGCCCCGGCCCCGCCGGCTCCCGCTCCCCCGGCTCCAGCTCCCGCTCCGGCCCCACCGCCACTTGTGGCACCGCCGCCGCCCCTCGAAGCGCCGCCGCCAGCCGGTGGGGAATAGGCCTTGGGGTAGAGAGTTAGGGTTTAACACAAGCCTACAGACCTCCCAAGGGTCAGACCTGGGGGTGATCCCTGGTAGTAACCTGCCGTCGTAGGATGATACACAACTGATTTTGGAGTTTAGTTAGCTATGTCACTCTATTTTGCGACCGCAGCGACCGCAGGTGAGGCTGGTGCAGGTTCATCTCTTGTGCTGGTGTATGTAGTGGGCTTTATCGCCGCAGTTACCCTTGGCTCCGTCGCCTGGTATAACTCCAAGCGCCCCGCAGGTTGGGAAAACAAAGAGAAGCCTGACTTCGTTCCTACTGTTGATGCAGAGGAAGGCAAAGAGTAGACCATCCGAAACCGCTACAGCTTCGGCCTCACCGTAGGCTAGAGGCATTTGGGATGGCGTTCTAGCGATCGCGCTGCCGTCTGAGCTACGAGCTTGGGCGGCGTTTGTTTTAACTTTTTTGTTGCGGCCTGTCTTTGGTAGGGCAAGTCATCAGCTAGACAATATTAATCAACCACCCGTAGTCGTCCCTGACGAATCGCATCAAACACCCGCTGGGCCGTCGCATGGTCTTGATTGCTCAGAGTGGGTTGGCTGAGCAGAATCTCCATCAACTCTCGCTGCACTTGGCGACTTATGCGGCGTTCGGCAAAGATTTGATCGACGAGAGCTTTAAGCGACTGGCTAGTGGTTTGAGGCATAGTGACGACCCGAGCTATTGAGGCTATACCCAATATCACCTGTAACTCTCAATTAAAGAGTGATACAGCCTTTTGCCAAGCATGATCCTAAGCTGGTCAAACGGTGATAGAAAGCAGCTCTGGTTGTGGTTTAAATCACCACAAAACAGCTTCTATGCAGTAAGCGAGCCACTGCTGAATTGAGCGACACAAATTAATCAAACCCAATGAGGTGAGCGGCCTGACTATTGCATTTCCTCTATAGAAGCTCAAACCTCCCAGCAGGTTCCCCAGACCGGCAGGTCGATTGTGG
Source organism: Leptolyngbya subtilissima AS-A7 (assembly GCF_039962255.1). NCBI lineage: Bacteria > Bacillati > Cyanobacteriota > Cyanophyceae > Leptolyngbyales > Leptolyngbyaceae > Leptolyngbya > Leptolyngbya subtilissima. The sequence goes on from NZ_JAMPKY010000002.1 coordinate 173,252, forward strand.
CCCTAGATTTTCTGGCGCTGGCGATCGCCCCAATAGCGCACATATTCAGCTATTCCGGCCAGCAGAGCTGAGCCCAAAATTAGCATCACGCTCAGGGCATTGATGTCGGGCTTGACGCCAGTGCGTACCCGGCTAAAGATCTCAATGGGCAGAGGGTTAGCACCGCCCCCAGCGGTAAAGCTAGAGATCAGCAGGTCATCCATGCTGAGCACAAAGGCCAATAGACAGCCCGCCAAAATACCGGGTGCTAGCTGGGGTAGCAGCACTTTGAGCATCGCCTGGGTATGGGTTGCCCCCAGATCTAGGGCAGCTTCTTCGAGGTTGGGGTCGAGGCGCTGGATGCGGCTAGACACCACCACCGCAATGTAGGCCAGGCAAAATACCATATGCGCGGCGATGATGGTGCCCAGGCTGAGGGGCACCGCTACCGATGCCAAAAAAACTAGGGTTGCCACCGCGATCGCAATATCAGGAATAATCAGCGGCAGATACGACATGCCCCGATATAGCCCTTTGCCTGGGAACCAGTGGCGGGCTAGGCCAATCGCCATTAGCGTGCCCAGCACCGCCGAAATGGCCACTGCTACGATCGCGATGATCAGACTATCTTGCAGGGCGGCCAGCAGGCGGCGATCGCTAAACAGCGCTCGGTACCACCGCAGGCTAAAGCCTCCCCAGCTGGCGCTGTAGCGCGAGTCGCTAAAGCTGTACGCCCCCAGCACAATGATCGGGAAGTACATGAAGGCGTACATCAGCGCGGTGAAGAGGCTGGGCCAGGTGACGGAGCGGGAGGGCATGGGGAGGGGGATGGGTGGGAGGGTAGGAGGGTGGATGGGTAGGGGGCGAGCTTAGGTTTCAGCGACGGTGTTGCGATCGCCGTAGCGGATGAGGAGGGCGATCGCCAGACTGACCGCCAAGATCAGCACCATGCTGAGGGCTGAGCCAAATCCCCAAGCGCGGGTAGGACCAAGAAACTGGTTGTAGATGAGCCGCGAAATATTCATTGATGAGGCGCCCCCAAGCAGTGTAGGCACCACAAAATCGCTGAGGGTGCTGATGAACACCAGCAGACTGGCGGCGGCGATGCCGGGTAGGGTTTGGGGTACGGTAATTTTCCAAAAGCTTTGGCGGGGGGTGGCCCCCAGGTCAGCGGCTGCCTCTAATAAGCGGGTGTCGAGCTTCTCAAGTGATGCGTAGAGAATCAGCACCATATAGGGCAAAAAGCTGTAGGTCAGGCCAATAAACACCGCCGTAGGCGTGTTTAGCCAATTTTGGGCGGGTAGCCCGATCGCCGTCAGCATCGCGTTAAGCACGCCGCTAGGGCGCAGAATGGTCGTCCAGGCGTAGGCCCGCAGCAGCGACGAGGTCCACAGGGGCAGAATAAAGGCTACCAACAGCAGGTTGCGCCAGCGCTGGGGCGACATCAGCGCCAGCCAGTAGGCCACCGGAAACCCCAGCAGTAGGCACAGCGCCGTGGAGCCCACCGCAAACGCCACCGATCGCCCGATCACTCGCAGATATACCGGCTGCAAAATTTGCAGGTAGTTGCCTAGACCATAACCGCCGCTGGGCTGCCCCAACCGCAGCCCCGGCACTAGGCTGATCTCAAGAATTAGCAAGGTGGGCAGCACCAGCAGCACCAGTAACCACACCCCCGCTGGCCCCAGCAGTGCCACCGGCCCCAGCCAGCGCCGAGGAGCGAAGCGATCGGCCCAGGTTACAGCGGGAGTCGGTGAAGGGGCAGGGGTCATAGGGGAATGGGGATAGATGGGTTAGGGAGTGGATGGGCAGGGAATGAATGGGTAGAGATAGGGCATTCGAACTGCTACTGCTTCGTTCATCATTTATTTAACCCACCCATCCACCCATCTACCCATCTACCCATCCACTTACCTACCCATCTACCCCTCAAGCGCTGGTCACTTCAGTCCAAAATTGGTCAAAGAGATCGGTGCTGGCGGTATTGACAGCCACAATGCCTTCGCTCTTAGCCAAAATCTCATCGGAGGGGTACAGGTCAGCGTTGTTTTGAATTTCGGCAGGCAGCAGGTCAAAGGCAGCCTGGTTAGCGGTGGCAAAGAACAAGCGCTCCACGGCGGCACTGGCCACCTCTGGCTCCAGCAGGAAGTTAATCCACTGGTAGGCGGCATCAACGTTGGGAGCGGTGGCGGGGATAGCCAGGGTATCGGTCCACAGCGACGCCCCGCTGGCGGGAATGATGTACTGCATACGGTCATCTTCGAGGGTGAGGGCGATCGCATCGCTGGAGTAGGCCATCGACACACTCAGGTCACCACTGAGCAACTCATTCTCAAAGCCTGTGGTCTTAAAGGCAGCGATATGGGGTCTCAGCTCTAGCAGACGGTTGTAAGCCGCTTCAATCTCCGCTAGATTGTTGGAGTTGTAGGAGTAGCCCAGCGATTTGAGGGTGGCTCCTAGGGTTTCGCGCATATCGTCCAACATGGTGATGCGGCGGGAGAGCTTGGCCTGGTTATCCCAAAGAAAGTCCCAGTCGGTGGGTTCGCCGGGGGAGGCCTCACGGTTGTAGAGCAGACCTGTGGTGCCCCAGCAGAAAGGCACACTGTGAGCGTTGTTGGGGTCGTAGGCGGGGTTGCTCCACTGTGCTCTAAGGTTTTCTAATCCGGTGAGGCGACTTTGATCGAGTTCGGTGAGCAGGTCTAGCTCCAGCATTTCCGACACCATGTAGTCGGAGGGATAGATGATGCTGTAGGCGTCGCCGCCCCCCGCTTGCAGGCGGGTGAGCATGACCTCATTAGAATCGTAAATATCGACCACCACCGGAATGCCTGTGCGTTCGGTAAAGGCTTGGGCCAGGCCATCATCGGTGTAGTTGGCCCAGGTGTAAATGTGCAGAGTGCCGTCGTTTGCGCCCCCGCCCGCCGGTGGCCCCGCCAGGTTTTGGCGACAGTTGGTCGCCGCTAGGCTTGCCATGACCGCTGCTGACCCCTGCAAAAACCGCCGCCGGCTCACGGCAGAAAGGCGCGAGAAGGAGGGAGTTTGTAGTCGCGTTCCAGGCACAGGCATTCTCCGGGAGGCTAGGGGGCTAGGAATAGCAGTGGTCGACGCCGACTTTAGCACTCAGAGGGAGCGACCTTATCTTTAGCTTCTAAGTATATGGCGATCAGCCCGGGGTAACGCGCGCGCTGCGATCGCCTGCCTAGATCAACATGTCCTCAGGCTGGGTCGAGCACTAGGCAATCGTCGGCAGCCCAGTGCACATACACAGCAGCATCGACGCCCAGCGATTCGGCCCGGTTGGGCTGGCGCACCATCAGGGTCTCGCCTGAGCCCAATCGCACCACGCAGTGCAGGTGCGTACCGAGGTACATCAGATGGGTGATGTGTCCCTGGTAGCAGTTGTTGGCGGTGGCCGGCGCGCTGAGACTGAGGTTGATTTTTTCGGGTCGCACGCTCACAACCACGGTCTGGGCATCGCTGCTGCCGGCCGAGCAGGCCAGCACTCGCAAACCACTGTCAGTGGTGACCTGCACCTGGCTGGGGTAGGTCTGATCGATGCGCCCGGACAGCAGATTGGTATCGCCAATAAAATCAGCAACAAAGGCGGTGCGAGGACGATCATAGATATCGCTGGGGGTGCCGATTTGCTCGATCTGGCCATTGTTCATCACGGCGATGCGGTCAGAGAGCGACAGGGCCTCCTCTTGGTCATGGGTGACCATAATAAAGGAAATGCCCAGCTGACGGTGCAGGTTGGCTAGCTCGACCTGCATCTGCTTGCGCAGCTTTTGATCTAAAGCGCCGAGGGGCTCATCGAGCAGCATCACCGCTGGATGGTTAACCAAGGCGCGGGCCAGGGCCACCCGCTGCTGCTGCCCACCAGAAAGCTGGGCGGGATAACGGGCAGCCATAGATTCCATACGCACCAGGCGCAGGGCTTCGGCAACGCGATCGCGCACTTGGAGCGACCCCATGCGACGAATTTTGAGGCCAAAGGCAATGTTGTCTTTAACCGTCATATGGTCAAAGAGAGCATAGCTTTGAAAGACAGTATTAACAGGGCGACGGTGGGCGGGCACCGTGCTCACATTGGCCCCCTGAATCAGGACATCGCCAGCGGTGGGAGTTTCAAAACCTGCGATTAGACGCAGGGTTGTGGTTTTGCCGCAGCCTGAAGGGCCCAAGATACTAAAGAATTCGCCCTGGTGCACCGTCAGGTCGAGGTCGCGCACGGCTACCTCTGTTCCAAAGGCCTTAACTACCCGCCGCAACTCAACATCTGCCTGGGTTGCTGGTGTCGCCGTCACCGCCGCAGAACGCACCGTCTGAGCCATAGCCATGTCTCCTGGGTTCACCCCAACTGTAGCGATCGCCCCTGGTATAGACAAATCGCTCCGATCACAACCACCGCCCTAGTTCAGACCGAGGCCAGAGCAGCACTGCCTCTACTTTACCCACCTTGGCGATCGCCAACGCATCCTGCCCCAAAAAAGCCATTATTCCGCGTCTTAGCCGCCAAAAATACGGCATCGACAAGTCAGCAAAACGTTACCATGGCACCAAATAGTGCTCGGGAGTACAGTTATGCCCGCGAAACCTGACCATTCGCCGCTTCAGCGCCGTCGGTCTACCCTAGCAAGGTGGGCCATGGCGATCGCCGCTGGGGTTGCGATCGTCGGCTGCCGGCCCAACTCCTCACCCCAGAACGAAGCTATCAACCCTGCTCCAGCAGCTCCTACCGACTCTGCCCCTGAGCCCGCCGCACAGCCCACCGAGCCGCCAACAGCTACTCCAGCCGCCCCGGCAACTACGCCTACCGCCACTCTGCCTAACTCCCTCATCAAAGAGTGGCAGCCCCTCAGCGACGTACTGCTCGCCTTTGGCCCCATGACTCTAACCCCCGACCAAGTGCAGTGGGGCAGCGGCCAAACCAGCCCCTACACTTTAGTCAGCACCGAAGACGGCTACTTGCTGGAGTTGGGGGCCAACCCCAGCTTTTACGACACCCAAAACCGCTACATCAAGCTCATTCCTAAGGCCGACGCCAACGCAGCCAACTCCATTGAGGTCGCCTTTTACACCAACGCGGACCAACTTCAGAGCGACGAATACGTTATGTACGGCGGCTACTTTGCCGAGTAGGCACTCAGCCCTGTTGCAAATCGACGACTCTGAGGACATAAGCCATTACCACCGATAAAACGGAGGCAGCGCGATGGCTATGGACCATTACGATCGAGGGTGATGCAGGATGGCTTAACTTGGCGAGCGCTATAGAAGCAGAGAAAAAATTGGGGCAAAAGCGACAATAAGTGCTTCTGCCCCTTTAATTAACCGTCTTCTTTACAAAAGAACCGTGAACCTTAACCCACCGAAATAGTCATTCCTCGGGAAGAAACCAGCTTATTCTTCCTGACGACCTCGATTTTCTAGAATCTCTTGCACAGACTCACTGGGGGTGTACTGATACCCAAAGGTCGACTGATCCGAGTCGTCTAATATTTGCGGCGTCAGTAGCACAATTAGTTCTCGCCGCTGGTTATCGGTTACCGTGCTGCGGAACAGCGCTCCCAAAATGGGAATATCGCCCAAAATGGGAATTTTGTTGACGCTATTGCGCTCCGACTCTTGGATAATGCCGGAAAGCAGCAGGGTTTGACCATCGCGAATTCGCACCTGACCAGAGCTAATTTGGCGCTCTGATAGCAGGAAGAACGTACCCGCGTCACTGGTAAAGCTGTCGGTTGGTGCCGAGATACTAGGCGCTACCGAGAGCGACACAAAGCCATTGTCATCGATGCGATCGACGTCAATTTGCAGAATCAAGCCGGCCGGCTCAGTTTCAATATCCAAGGTGGTCAGGGTTCCCGTCTCGGTCACCTCGATGGTTTGCGTCAGCTCAGTTACCACATCCTGAGTTAGCTGAACCGTAGCCGTCTGGCCCTCTTGCACAATCAAAGTGGGGTCAGTAATAATCTTGCCGTTGCCGTTTTGCACCGTTCCCAGCAGCTGAGCCAAGAAGTTGCCGGAGGTGGCATTGGTACCGGGGCCACCTAACGTACGTGGCAGGATAGGTGTGCCCGTGGGGGTTGCCTGGCTTGCAGGGTTGGGAGTACCACCATCGCCAATATTGAGAATACCGAGACCGCCAGAGCTGAGTACCCCAAACAGCCCGTTCTGGAACGAGAAGCTGGTGCCAAAGGCATCGAGGGAGTTGAGATCGATATCAATGACTCTGACGTTGACCGCAACCTGCCGTCTACGCAGGTCAATGCGGGTGAGCTGCTCGGTGGCAATAGCGATCAGATCAGCCCGGCCAACGAGCGTCACTGAGTTAGTGCGCTCGTCAGCAACTACCTGCAACCCGCGAAGAATTCCTTGGCTATCTTCATAGTCAACTCGGCTCACCTCAATCTGATCAACCGTTGAAGTCTGGGTTTCCGTAATTGGGGGGGTTCCCTCTGCAACGGTCACAGCATTGACGTTAGTGACTAGGCGCTCTCGGCTGACGGCGCTCTCCGCACCTAGGGCTACCAGAAAGTTGGTGGCCACAGTGGCGTCAACTTGATTCAGCCGTAGGGTTCTAGCAGAGACATTCTGAGCTGAAACTGGCAGAGTGGGGCCAACATAGACACTGCGGCCTACTCGGTTAGCCTGCAAGCCAGTGACTCGCAGAACGTGGTTAAACACATCCTGCACAGACTCATTTTCAATATCTAGACTGACGGGCGGACCATCGGCGCTGGCCCCTTCTGCCCCAGCCTCAGCTCCTCCTCCGGCGGGAGTAAACACTAGGTTGAGTCCTGCAGCCCGAGCCAGAAGCGACAAAACCTCGCGGGCTGGGGCATCCCGCAGCAGCAGCTTGGGAATCCGCTCGTTGCTACCTAAGTTGATGTTGTTGAAGGAGGGCACTCCCTCCGCTACAGCAATGTCGCCAATTGGCGGCGCTACAGCACGGGGCAAAAAGGGAGGTGTTTGCTGCACCTGGGGACGAGGCACGGGGGCACCGTCGATGGTGACTTCAGGGTTGGGTACCAGCACATCGGGGCTGGCTGGGGTCGGCACCTCTGGGGCGGCTTCGGGAGCCGGCTCTGGGGCAGCTTCAGGAGATGGCTCTGGAGCGGCTTGGGCCACAGCGGGGGGAGCAGCCGGAGCAGGCACAGTCTCGATCTCAGCAGGCACTGGGGTAGGGGCTTGGGCGGTCTCGCCATCGTTGCGGATCGATAGCACTACCTGATTATCGCTGGATTCTACTGCCCCAGTGGGGGGCTGGCTGGTGCCACTAACGGTGATGCGAACGCTGTTGGCATCGAGGGGAACCACGGATACCTGACTGATGCCGGGGGCAGGGTTAGCCTGGTTGAAGCTGCCTCCATCGGGCAGGTTGAGCTGAGCACGGGTAATATCGGCCTGCAGGGTATTGCCCTGACTGACTGTAAAAACGCTGCTGTTATCGCCTCCCTGGGTTTCAAAAACCAGGTCTAATCCCGTGGCGGTGGGGTTTAGGCGGACGTTAGTAATGCTGGTTACTGAGGCCAGGCCAGGCTGGGCAGCTAGGGCAACGAGGGTGCTGCCAAGCAAAAATGGTTGCAGGTTCATTAGACGGTTCACGGTTCACTCCTCCATCACAGATGCGGCTGGGCCGCGCGGGGTTTGACTGGGCTAGGTGGGTAGATTAGGCCACTGGGGTAGCAGTAGCAACGGGGCTGGAAAGGTTGGGTTTAGCCGCCTTCAGGTGGAGGCGCACCTTCGACGGGGGCTGCACCCTCGGCGGGGGCAGGCGGCGGTGGTGGCTCGGGCGGTACGCTCGGGTCGCCGACGGGCACGAGCACTTCGAGGGTGTAGTCGGTGAGCAGCAGTCGGCTAATGCCTAGGAGCTCCTCTTCGGTGGTATCAGCCGGCGGCGGCGCAATACTCTGCTGCACATCTTTAATGATGATCAGCGGCTCTAAGCGCTCAATATTGCGCATGATGCTGAGCGTCTGGGGAAACAACGCCTGCATCGATACATCGACGGTGACGCGCTCTAGCTTGCCGTTGAGCTCTGGGCCAAGGTCAGTAACCGGCTCCGCCGGGCTGGGATTAAAGCGCAGCAGCTCCGAAGAGAAGAGTTGCTTTTGCACCTGGGGAGTAGCGGCAAACTGGGTCTTGACCCGCTGAATTTGTTCTCGGGTGAGCCCCAGAGCAGCTAGCTGGGCGTTGTCGAGGCGAGCTGAGTCGGCCCGCAGCACATCGGCGATCGCAGCGTTGCTGTTCTGAATCTGCTGATTGATGTCGAGCAGCAGAGTGTCGAGGGTTTGAGCGCCACCCAACAGGCTGTAAACGCCCACCCGCTGCTCCAGGGCCGAGTTTAGTTCAGCCTGTAGCGCAGCGCGGTCTTGAAGACTGGCCCGTTGCTGGTCAACCTGAGCCTGCTTTTGGGCAACTTCACCCTCCAGAGCAGTTTTTTGCTCTACTACAGGCTTGACCACAAAGTTATAGAGGACAAAGGAGCCGATCAACCCCAATACTGCTATGCCAATTCCCTGCACCTTGGGGGTGAGCTCAATACCAAAGGCTGTAGGGTAAGTGGGGCCGACGTCTAAGGCCTGGTCGTCGGCGGGAAGGAAATCACCCGATGCGGTCATTCGATCACTCCTTTTTCTCTCAGGGCCTGAATACGGGTTACTAAACCGACAGTACCCTGGCGCTCTAGCTCATCCACCAGCTGGGAGGCTGGGGTATCAGTAATGTTGGCTCCGATGGTGTAGTCGATCAAAAAGTCAGGATCACCCACGGCAGTGCCTGGGCAGCGGCCCTGGGTTTGGGGGTCGAGCAGAGTGGGTTGCTGCTGGGCCTGACTAATCGCTACAGTCTCGGACTGCAACAGGGGCGATCGCTGTAGTACCAGGGCAAAATCGTTGATCTCGTCGTAGGAACAGGCCACACCGTTGATGGAAATTCCCTCAGACGACTCCGGCACAACGTTGGGATCAGTTGCTTCGGGGGTGGTCGTGGTCTGGCTGAGGCCAACGATTTGAACGCGGGCCGGAGTGCGGGTGCGAATATCTTGCAGCAGCGCCGACCAAGGGAGAATATCGTTGAAGACCGTCACGAAAGCGTTGATTTCAGATCGAATGAGGTCGATCTGCCCCTGAATACCGCTAATCTCCTGGAGCTGACTCTGTAGCTGAGCCGTCTCGGCGTCTAGTTCGGCACTACGAGCCCGAAGCTGGTTGACCTGACTTTTCGTCACCGCCCAGTAGCCCCCCACCAACGCCAAGGGTATCAGCGCCACCGCCAACCCCAAAACTAGCGGTCTGCGATCGCCCGGGGCTACCCCGCCGCCACCCCGAGCTCGGGGTCTGGCCTCAAAGACGCGAACTTCGCGGTCCTTGAGAAAATTAATATCGAGACCGTACATAGCTACACCTCCCGCATGCCAAGACCGATTACCGTTGCCAACCCTGCCCGCTGACTCTCGGGAATATCCTCAGCCACTTCCAACGACAGCGCTGAGATCGGGTCAATTTGGCTGGCAGGCAGACTCAGCCGCTGGGCCAGAAACTCGTCGAGCTGACCAATGGAAGCTCCCGGTCCGGCCAGCAGCAGCTGCGCCACCTCCATGTCTTCGCCCTGGTTGAGGTAGAAGTCGATGGAGCGGCGCAGTTCGTCAGACAGCTCGCCTAGCACCCGCAGCATGGCAGTAGTGCCAGGGTTGGTGTTGCCCATCTGGGGCGCACCCACGGTATCCATCGTTTGAATAGGCACCGTCATGCCCTGGAGCAGCTCCGTGTTGCGGGAGGGAGGTAAATTCATGGCGCGGCTGAGGGCGCTTTGAATTTGAAAAGTGCCAATGGGTACGGTGCGCGAGAAGTGGGGCACCCCGTCAACCACAATGGAGATTTCGGTGTTTTCAAACTCGATATCGACTACGGCGGCGGCCTCCTGGGGCGTAAACTGCCGCAGCTGCTCCCGAATCGTGCGAATCAGGGCAAAGCTGGAGGTCTCAAGCACGTTGAGCGCCAGCCCCGCCTGCTGAAACACTTCAATATATGGATCGGTGAGGTCTTTACGCACCGCTACCAGCAGCACCTGCACCTTCTCAATGCCATCTTCGTCGACAAAATAGCCGAGTTTTTGATAGTCAACATCGGCCTCCTCGCGGGGGAAGGGCAGATAGAGACTGGCCTCTTGGTTGAGCACCATTTCGCGCAGCTCGTCGTCGTCGAGCTCGGCGGGCACAGGAATGACGCGGGTAATCGCCCGCCCTGGAATAGCAGTGGTGGCCTGCCTGACCTTGAGCTTGCTTTCAGCGAGCACCGTTTGAATGGCGTCGGCCATGGCGGCGGTGTCTAAGATTTGGCCTTCCTCGTAAATGCCCTCGGCCAGTTCTACCGAGGCCAAGGCTTCTAATTTAAGCGAGGCTCCCTGCTTTTTTAGGCGGGCCAAATTAACTCTTTCAGGGGTTAGCTCAATGCCAACTCCCCGAGGCTTGCGACTAAAAATGGCTTTGAGACTATCCACGGTAGTATCCGAAAAACAGGTGGGTATATAGAAAACCTGCCCGGCCAAAGTGACAACCAAGCAGACCCAAACGAGCCCGTTTCTTCCTTCCCAAAAAGACCTTTTCAGGTACTCAAGAAGAGATTCAGCGGCCCAGCAATTATCCCTAGGGGAAAAGTGCTAACGAATGGTACACAATTTAATTCAGATTTTCCACTTTTCTTTCTAAGCACTTTTTCTGGGCTGAGAGATAGCCGATGATGTATCTCCTGCCCGCACACCTAATGGTCTCGCCGTTGCTCCTGAGGTAATACCACCCAACTAAAGCTTGGTATCACCAGCGATGTTACACACAATTCTGAAAAGTGAGCACTTAATATTGAGAAACTATGGCCCTGTCGCTGTATTTCTTTACGCGCTGTCTTTCTTATCCGCCTGGAGCAACTTGTTATGACTACTCCTCCATCGCCCCTAGCACCCCTGGGCACTCCCTTAAACGACGATGCCCAGCGGTTGATGCTGCTGGGGTCGGGTGAGCTGGGTCGTGAGGTGGCCCTTGAAGCGGTGCGCTTAGGGCTGGAGGTAATTGCCGTCGATCGCTACGACCAAGCCCCAGCGATGACAGTAGCTCACCGCCGCCACGTGATTGACATGCTCGATAGTGCGGCATTGCGGCAGGTGATCGAGCAGGAGCAGCCAGGGCTGATCGTGCCGGAGGTGGAGGCGATCGCCACCGATACTTTAGTAGCGCTAGAAGCCGAAGGCTGGCGAGTCATCCCCACCGCCCGCGCCACCCAGCTGACTATGAACCGCGAGGGCATTCGGCGGCTGGCGGCAGAAGAACTGGGCCTCAAGACTTCGCCCTTTCGCTTTGCCGGCACTGAGGCGGAGTATTTAGAGGCTATAGAAGCCATCGGTCTGCCCTGCGTGGTCAAGCCGATTATGAGTTCGTCGGGCAAGGGCCAGAGCACGGTACGTCAGGAATCTGAGGTGTTGGCGGCGTGGAGCTATGCAGGAGAAGCGGGTCGGGGCAAGAGCGATCGCGTCATTGTTGAGGGCTTTGTGCCCTTCGACACGGAGATCACGCTGCTGACGGTGCGGGCGATCGACGGCACCCACTTTTGCCCTCCTATCGGCCACCGCCAGGAGGCGGGCGACTACCGCGAGTCTTGGCAGCCCTGCGCCCTGCACCCCGACACCTTAGCAGCCTGTCAGGAGATGGCGAAAGCGGTCACCGATGCCCTGGGCGGCTGGGGACTGTTTGGGGTGGAGCTATTCATTGCTGGAGAAGCGGATCAACCTCAAACCGTGTACTTTAGCGAGGTCAGCCCCCGCCCCCACGACACCGGCATGGTGACGATGGTGAGCCAGCACCAGTCGGAGTTTGAGCTGCACGTACGGGCGATTATGGGTCTGCCCATCGGCGAGATTACCCTGATGCAGCCGGGGGCCTCGGCGGTGATTTTGGCATCTGGGAAGAGCGACAATCCTCAGTATTCTGGCCTGGATAAAGCCTTACAAGTGCCCACCAGCAAGGTGCGGCTGTTTGGCAAGCCCACCGCTCACCCCAACCGCCGCATGGGGGTGGCCCTGGCATTGGGCGAGACGGTGGAAGAGGCTAAAGAGCGGGCGATCGCCTGCGCCAGCGCCGTCCAGGTGATTCTATAAACCCCCGCCACAACTGCACAAATTAAGCGAAAATGAACAACCGTAACTGGGTGCGCCCTGTTTGCCCCTTCGTTCTTCCTTCTTTTTTCGCCATGAGACTTCGCCTCTACGCCCGCTTTGGTCTGTTTGCCCTACTGGGCCTAATGATGAGCTGGCTCGTGGCGTGCGGGGGTGGGCAGCCCAACGCTACTGCCCCTGCTGAGGGCGGCAGTCAAGAGGTCGAGTTTTGGACGATGCAGCTCCAGCCCGACTTTACCGACTACTTCAACGGGCTGATCGCCGACTACGAGGCGCAAAATCCCGACACCACCGTACGCTGGGTCGATGTGCCCTGGGCTGACATGCAAAGCAAAATTCTGACCGCCGTCACCGCGGGCACGGCCCCTGATGTGGTCAACCTCAACCCCGACTTTGCCGCTCAGCTGGCTAGCCGCAACGCCTGGATGCCGCTGGATGACAAAGTGCCCGCCGAGGCCAAGCAGGTCTACCTGCCCAACATTTGGGAGGCCAACACGCTTAACGGCCAGAGCTTTGGCATTCCCTGGTATCTGACTACCAACGTCACTCTGCACAACCAGGCCCTCTTGGACGAGGCCGGGGTGGCTCCGCCCACCACCTACGCTGAGCTAGCCGAGGTAGCTCGCCAGGTGAAAGAAAAAACTGGCAAGTACGCCTACTTCACCACCTTTGTGCCCGAAGATTCTGCCGACGTGCTGCAATCCTTTGTGCAGATGGGGGTCGAGCTGGTGGATGACCAGGGCCAGGCCGCCTTCGACACCGACGCGGGCCGCGCCGTCTTTCAGTATTGGACTGACCTCTACCAGCAAGAACTGCTGCCCCAGGAGGTACTGACCCAAGGCCATCGCCGGGCGATCGAACTGTTTCAGGCTGGGGAAGTAGCGCTGCTGTCTACCGGGGCAGAGTTTTTCCCCACCATTGAGGCCAACGCCCCCGACATTGCCACCGTCACCGGCAGCGGACCCCAGATTACCGGCGACACCGGCAAGACCAACGTCGCGGTGATGAATGTGGTGATTCCGGCGGGTACCGACGTGCCCGATGCAGCGCTGGATTTTGCGCTGTACGTCACCAACGACGCTAACCAACTCAGCTTTGCCAAAGCCGCCAACGTCCTGCCTTCCACCACTGGAGCGCTTGAGGATGGCTACTTTGCTGCCGAGGGCACCAAGGGTGTAGAGAAGGCGCGATCGGTCAGCGCCGAGCAGATGAACCAGGCCGAGGTGCTAATTCCCGCTATGGATGGGGTTAAAGAGCTGCAAGCAATCATCTACGACAACCTGCAAGCGGCGATGCTGGGCCAAAAACCAGTAGACCAGGCGGTCAGTGATGCAGCCGCAGCGTGGAACGCTCGGTAGTGATGTCTCTGGGCAGCGATGTTCCCTTTGCCAAAGCTCGGCTAGATGCCGCTGTCTCCAGCTTCGGCAATTCGTCGCAGCGTTTTCTCACCGATTGCAGCATATCCCGAGTGATCGACCAGCCCGGTATCCAGCAGCACCACGCCAAAGAAAATCGCCCATCCCAGGGCTCGCTGTAGGGTGGCCTCAGAAATGGGGCCATAGGCGGCGATCGCCCTTCGTCTAACCATCCCATCCTCAAACAGCATCCACACCGCCGCCAGGTCGGTAGCGCGATCGCCCGAGGTGATGTCGCCCCAGTCGATGATGCCGGTCAGCAGGCCGTTTTCGACCAGAATATTGCGGGGGTGAAGATCGCCGTGGAGCCAGGTTGCCGGGGTGGCGATCGGCGCATCCAAAGCTGACTGCCACAGGGTTTTGAGGGCAGGTGTGATCAAATCGGTTTTGGTCTTTAGGCGGGTCAGGCGTTCTGCAACTGCCGCCGCCCGGTCCTTCAACGGCACGCCACGAAAGGGATTTTTGGGCGCATCGGCTGGCACGGGAGTGTGCAGGGCCCGAAGGAATTCCCCGAAGCAGTTTGCCTGGCTGGGATGGGGCGGTTCTAGATCGGCGGGGCGACCGCTTAGCCAGGGCAAGACACTCCACCGCCAGGGGTAGCCGCAGGCCGGGACGCCCAAGCGGTAGGAGGCAGGAACGGCGATCGACAATTGAGCGGCAAGGCGCGGCAGCCAAGTCTGCTCATGCTCGATTAGGGCAGCGGCGATCTGGCGGCGGGGGAGGCGGACCGCGAGGTAGTCGCCCAAGCGAAACATGGCATTATCCCAACCTGAATCAACTAGCACAATGTCTAGGCGCGCCAAATCGGGGTGCTGGTCGTGCAGCAACCGTCGAACGAGAACGTCGTCGATGAAGACTTCAACGTCTGGTGTTTTAGCTAAACGCCCAAAATCTTTTGGCAGCATAGCCAGTTCCCGGGTGCATGACGGTGGAGCATTTGAATAGCTAGCCACCTGACTACAGACCGGCCAAGGACACCCTGCAAATAATTACGACTTGAGCAGCTGATCCAGAATCGCTCGGGCCGGTTGGGCGCGCTCCAGTGCTCCTTGGTAATCGCTGTAGAGCTTCAACAGCTTAGAAAGGCCGCTAATGCCGCCGCGCAATTCTTCTAGATCGTCTCCAGATACTAGTTCGCCGTCGAGCAGTCGCACAATTAGAGGCTTGATATCACCCACGTCTTGCCGGGCTTTTTGCAGCTTTTCGACGGTGCTCAGCAAGGTCTTGAGGTCTTTGAACAGGTCGTCGATCTGGTCATGATCAACCGATTCAACAACGGTGTCTTTGCCGTCGTCAGCGGCTGGAGCCGCAGTGTCTAAATCTAGAGTGGCGGTGTCTGCCTTTGCAACCGCGCCGTTACCTTTTGCCTGTGCCATTGAGCCGTCTCCGTAGAAACCGTGGATGGGGAGAGTATAGTCTAGCTTGGTTCAAGCGTACTATAGACTAATTCACTGCTTTCCCTGAGTTTTACCACGCTCACTCCTGTGAGGCGCGTTAAGTTGCGCGAACCGTCGGCCCCTGAGGGGAGAACCTACCCATTGAGGCACACCTACTCAAACACGATCGTTTCCTGTTTTTGAAGCTGCTTTTTCTCGCGGGGGGTGAGCTTGCGGCGGCGACTGGCTTCTTCTAGACGCTGCTGCAACCGCTCTTTTTGGTCGATTTCGGGCAGTTTGAGCACAATGCCCGCCGCCAGCCAGTAATACACATTTACCGGATCCACATCCAGCGGGTAGTAGTAGGGAAAGATGCTAATAAACAGCACAAATACCCACATGGAAGCGCCGTAGCCCCGCAGGTTGGGGTCTTTGATGGAGCGATAGGCTTTAAAGGTGGCGACGGTCAGAGTGAGGTACACCGCTAAGGTAGCCAGCAGACCCAGAGGGCCGATCTCGTACATCAGTTTAGGGTGGTAGGTTTCGACCAGCTCGGTTTTGCCAAAGATGCGGGCGGCGTTGGTGGCGCGACCCACCCCTCGGCCTAAGATACCTTCCTGCTGTTTCTGCGCCCACTCAAACTGCTGCACAATAAACTCATGGGGCGGCGAGGCGCTCCAGCGGCTTTGAAAACTTGCCCACCGTTCATTAACCACCGCCGGGTTTTGGGCCATAAACACACTCAAGATCAGCGCCAGACCGATGCCGATGGGGAGAAAGCGCTTCAGGTTGGCCACCTGACCCGTAAGAATCAGCAGGCCGACGATGGTTACCGGTACCAGGGCTAGGGCGATGCGTTGACCAGAGACCACCGCCATCACCCCCACCGCTGCTAATGATCCCAGACCTACGATGCGCCATAGGGGACTGCGATCGCTAAAAGCAGTCCCAAAGGCAAAGAAGCCGCTCGAAATCAAAAACCAGCCCCACTGCCAGGGGGCGTTAAACGTGCCGGGCAGCCGAATTTGCCCCTGCGCCGGGGTGTACAACAGCGACCCACCGACGAAACAGCGCGACTCTAGCGATGCCTTGAACAGGTCTTCGCCCTCGCCGATGGTGCCCTGGCAAATGCCCAAGCGCAGCATCATGTACTGAATGAACCCGAGGCCGCAGCAGACCAAAATCAGCACCACTTGCAGGCGCAAAAGGAAGTAGACGTCTTCGCGATCGCGAAGCAAATAATAAATGCACGGAATAATCAGCACATAGCCGATTAGCACCTTCAGGCCCAGCACCCCAATCAAAATCGGCACCTCGCCCCCAGCTGCATCAAGCTGCTGCCCGCCGTTGACCACGAGCATAGTCAAACTGCACAACCCTAGCAGCACCAGCAGCGGCACTTTGATCAGCGGTGGAATAATCAGCGGCTGCCGAGTACGGCGGCAAAACTGAATTACGCCCAGGAGTGCCGGAATGTAGATGGCATCTTTAGCCAACTGCAAAATGCCGCTGCCCCCAAGCGCGTAGGTGACGGTGCCGCTAAAGGGCACATAGATGATCAGCCCATAGATTGCCTGGCGAGGATATTTGAAGGAGAGGGCAAGACAGGCGATCGCCACAACCGCCGCCAGCGCCAGCTTAGGTTCACCCAGCAGCGCCAGCAGCACCCCAATCAGCCCCGCTACAAACAGCGTCGCCGCCAGGTAGTGAATTAATTCTTTGCGCGCCTTTTGGGCCTGGCGCTTCTTCGCCCGCTCTTCTTTGCGGCTGAGGGGAGGCACTTGATCTGCAGTATCCTCTTTGCCTTTGCCTCGCCGTCGGGGCCGAGGTGCTTTTGCTTGGGGCTGGGGAGTATCTACCACGGCACGATCCCATGGGGCTTGTAACGTCAGGGTAGCCTCTAGCTCAACACTTTGAGCAGCGCTCGTCCTATCGCTACATATTCCACAACCACAAGCGGACCCAAATTCTTCATCTGGGTCCGCTCACTACTTTTCTTGAGGTCTAAATATCTGAACGAGTTCCAAACTTAGAACCTACGACTCAAAGCCAAAATCCCACACAATCGGCTCCCAACCGTAGGCATCGCCCTGGGCACGCACGTGGCCGAGGCCGGGAAAGGGCATGTGGGGTACCAGTAATTTGCGGCGATCGCCCGTAACCGTCTCCAACAATTGTTTCCGCGTGGCTACGCCCTGAGTGGGGTCGGTGTCAAACGCCACTTCCCAGTCGGGGTTCTCTAGGTTCAGCGGGTCGCTAAAGAACACATCGCCGGTAGCCAGCAGGCTATCGTCGCCGGAGGTAATCAGGTATGAGGCTTGGCCAGGGGTGTGGCCCACCGAAGGTACTGAGACAATGCCGGGAATAATCTCATCACCTAAGGCAAAGCGGGTGGTGCGATCGGCGATCGCCCCTAGCCACTCCTGCGCTACTGCCACCGTATTTGCCTGGGTATCCACATCCACCAGCGAGTTGGGCATTTCCACCGTTGGTGCCGTCCAAAAATTCCACTCGGTCTCAGAGATGTAGTAGCTGGCGTTGGCAAATACCGGGTTGCCGCTGTCGTCGAGAATGCCGCCGATGTGGTCGGGGTGAGCGTGGGTCAAAATGACGGTGTCAATGGTGGCGGGGGCAATGCCTGCGGCTGCCAGGTTGCTGGCCAAATAGCCCACGGTGGGGCCAAAGGTGTTGCCTGCCCCAGTATCGATCAGCACCTTATGCTCATCGGTTTCTAGATACAGCACGTTGAGATGGGCTAAGACACTGTCGGTCGGCAAAAAGTTGTCCGTCAGGGCTGCCGCCGCCGCATCAGGATCAGCGTTGGGCACAAAGAATCCTACCGGGAACGTCAGCGTACCGTCGCTCACGACCGTTGCGCTATAGTCGCCCACCGTGAAACGGTAGGTCGTGGCGTTGGTGGGGTTGGCCCGCTCGACAGCGGGTTCGTCTTGGGCCAGGGCAGTCGAGGATGGCAAATGCAGCCCACCCAGCCAGAGAGAAAAGCCAAGAGTAGCCGTGGCGACGAGAGTCATCAGGCTCAACCGCTTGAGGCTCCACCGTTTTGAACGCTTTGCAGCAGCTAAAAAATTGGACACGAATCGTCTCCTCAATACTCAATGACAGGCCCCTCTCAGGGAATTTCCCCACATATCTTCACCATGGTAAAGCAGGAGATTTGCCGTCGTAGGCTGCTGGATTAGGATGAGGTTAGCGATTGCAATCGATCGCCGCCCATCTCACTCGGGCCAGGTAGCCAGTGCAACCGCTCACCACCGATCTGCTCGATCAAATTGTTCATCGCCTAGTAGCTCCCTTCAACCAGAGCAGGTCATTTTGTTTGGCTCCTACGCCTGCAAAGATATTTTGGTCATGACTCGTGAAGAGGTCGAGCGCAAAAAGAACGTAGTCACTTCCCTAGTCTGCCAAGCACTTCGGCAGGGCAAAGTTCTCTATGGTTAATAGAGTTAGCTGCATCAATGCTCAACTTCGTCACTCAAAAATTGTCCTAGATGTCTATGTTTCAGGCGACTCGGCGGCGGCTTGCGCTTTGGTATACGGCGGTGACGGCGGTGCTGCTGCTGCTGTTTGCCAGCGGCTTTTATCTCTACGTGCGCACCACGCTGGTCGAGCGGGTGGATGACACGCTGAACCACGTGGTGGAGATTGTGGAGCGATCGCTGGTCATAGAACCCGACGCTGCCGGGGATCATACCTTTGCCACCATCGATACCGATGGTCCGCCGCTGCGGGTCAACGTAGAAGCCAGTTTTCGCGACAACGCCCGCGCCGTCGAAGACGACCATATTGACCTAGAGTGGTTTGGCCCCGGTGGGCAACTGCTGTGGTCTACCTTTGCAGACCTCCAGCCCGTGCCCCTTCACGTCAACCCAGCAGGCGAAACGGTGCGGGTGGGGCAAGAGACTTTCTTTCGGCAGATTACTGAGCGAGTGCAGGCCGACGGCCAAGTGCTGGGTTATCTACGGGTCAGCCACCCCTGGTTTGAGGTAACCAAGCCCAGTCGGCGCTTGATTGTGGATTTAGCTCTGGGCACTAGCTTGATGGTGGCAGCGGTGGCGGCGATCGGCTGGCTGCTGTCGGGGATCGCGATCGCCCCTGTGCGCGACTCGTACCAGCAGCTCAAGCAGTTCACCGCCGACGCCTCCCACGAGTTGCGCAACCCGATCGCCGTGATCCAGACCAATGCCCAGGTAGCGCTGTCAGACCCCAACCCTGACGTAGATATTCAGCAAAAGCAGTTTCAGGTGATTGAGCGCCTCACTCGGCGGCTAGGGCGGCTGGTGGATGACCTGCTGTTTTTGGCCCGTCAGGAGAGTGGGCTGATTGCCTTCGCTCCCGCTTCTGTCAGTTTGGAGGGGCTGCTGGAGGATGTGCTGGAGGAGCAGCAGGTGATGGCTACCGAACGCCAGATCGCGCTAAAAGTGGCAGTCGCGGAAGACGGTTTTGGTAAAAGTTTTGGCAAACAGCGGTCTAAAAACGCAGCGCTACTGACTGCTCCCCCCACCGCTAGCTCCACGATTTTGGGCGATCCCGGCCAGCTCACCCGCCTGTTTACCAACCTGATCAGCAATGCGGTGCAGTACACCCCCAGTGGCGGCACCGTGACGGTCAAGGTCAAGCCCACCAAGCACCAGGGACAGCTAGGGGTTCAGGTAGTTGTGCAAGATACGGGCATTGGCATGGACAGCGAAGCGATCGCCCATGCCTTCGATCGCTTTTACCGAGCCGACCCGTCGCGGTTGCGCAGTGGGGAGCAGGGAACGGGTCTGGGGCTGGCGATCGCCAAGGTAATTGTTGACACCCACCGCGGCCACATTCACCTCGACAGCCAGCCCCAAGTGGGAACTACAGTTACCGTCGTGCTGCCCCAAGGAGGCGTGGGCGGATAGACTCAGCCAGTTCTACAGCCCTGCTTCTCTCCCGCGAGGGATGAGTCAACTGTCCAATTGCCGTAGTTTATACGGTGGGGTTTAGCTCGTTTGCCCAGTTGACAAACATCAACGGAGGTTAAGCGCGAGCGGTTAACTTTCATAAAGAGGGTTAAAATCAGCAAATGTTGGGTTAGAAAACACGTCCACAGCGTCTGTCGCCCTCAGTTCCCCGGTATGCCCAGCTTGGTTCCTGCTGATCCCCAGGTGACCCTACGGCATTGGCAGCCTTTTAGCCTTTCCTCACGCAGCCGCATCGTCCTCTGGGCTTTGATCCCGGCTTCCCAAGTTTTTTTGAATCCGTTCCCCGGTGGTAGCACAGCCCATGATTAGGCTGGCCACTGTGTCCAACTCCTCACTCATTTTTTTCCTATGGCTGATTCACTCCAGCATTCGGCATTGCAGGCTAGCTCTGCGGTCCCTACGGCCTATGATGGCCCCCACGATGGCTTGATCCCCGCTGTTAGCACCGGGGTTTTTGTTTGCGTGCACGGCCACTTTTACCAGCCGCCCCGCGAGAATCCCTACCTCGATGCGATCGAGAAGCAGCCCAGCGCCGCCCCCTTCCACAACTGGAATGAGCGCATTCACCACGAGTGCTATCGGCCCAACGCCTACGCCCGCATTCTCAACGATCGCGGCGAAGTCGTGCGCATCGTCAACACCTTTGAGTACATCAGCTTTAACATTGGCCCCACCCTGCTGAGCTGGATGGAGCGCCACGACCTGGAGACGTACCAGCGCATTATCGACGCCGATCGCAACAGTTGTGCCCGGCTGAGCGGGCATGGGAATGCGATCGCCCAGGTCTACAACCACATCATTTTGCCCCTAGCCAACCCCCGCGACAAAGTCACCCAGGTGCACTGGGGCATTGAGGATTTTCGCCGCCGCTTTGGCCGCAACCCCGAGGGCATTTGGCTGGCCGAAACTGCGATCGATTACCCAACGTTGGACGTGCTCCACGCCGAGGGGATCAAGTTCACAATTCTCGCGCCGTCGCAGGTGCAGCGCTGTCGCCCCATGGTCAGCTACAACGGCGAGCGCGACACCTGGCAAGAGGTCGGCGGTGGCCAGATTGATCCCAGCCGCCCCTACCGCTGCTTTCTCAAAAATGCTGACGGCAGCCCCGACCCCAGCCGCTACATCGATATCTTTTTCTACGACGGCCCCATCTCTCGCGACATGGGCTTTAACGACGTGCTGAGTTCGTCCCAGCATTTCGTCGGGCGCATCGGCCAGGCTATCCACGGGGATCACCGGCCCTTTCAGCTGATCTCGGTGGCTACCGATGGCGAAACCTTTGGCCACCACCGGGGCGGGGCCGAAAAAGCTCTCGCCTATGCCCTCACCGACGAGTTTCCCCGCCAAGGCTGGACGGTGACTAACTACGCCCACTACCTGACCACCCACCCACCCACATGGGAAGCTGAGCTTAAGCCCGTCACCGCCTGGAGCTGCTCCCACGGCGTCGATCGCTGGCAGGATGACTGCGGCTGTGGCGGCGGCGGCGAATGGCACCAGCAGTGGCGACGCCCCCTGCGCGACACCCTCGACTGGCTGCGCGACCAGCTAGTGGCTGTGTACGAATCGCATAGTGCTGAGCTGCTGCGCGATCCCTGGGCGGCGCGCAATGCCTACGTGGCGGTAATGGGCGATCGCAGCCCCGACACCCTCGACGCCTTCTTTGCCACCCACCAAACCCACAAACTCTCAGCCATCGAGCGGGTCACCGCCCTGCAACTGCTCGAAATGCAGCGCCATGCCCTGTTTATGTACACCAGCTGCGGCTGGTTCTTTGAAGAACTCTCGCGTCCCGAGGGCACCCAAATTCTGCGCTACGCCGCCCGCGCCATGGAGCTGGCCGGCGAAGTCTCAGGGGTCTCTCTAGAAGCCGAATTTGTGAAGCGCCTTGGTCAAGCCCCCAGCAACATTAGCGAATTCATCCACGGCTCCGGCGTTTACGAAGCCCTAGTCAAACCCTCCCGCATCACGCTAGAGCAGGTGGTGGCCCACTACGCCATGGGGTCGCTATTTACCGACTACCACCGCGAGCAGACCGTTTACTGCTATACCGTCGAGCAGCACGACTACCGCCGCCAGCGCATGGGGCCCATCTCCCTAGCGGTGGGGCAGGTCGAAATTACCTCTACCATTACCCGCGAAAGCCTCAACCTGGCCTTCGCCGTTGTGCATCTGGGCGGCTGGGACTTCCACTGCGGCATCAAAAGCATGCGATCGCGCCTCGACTACACCCAGGCCAAAGCTGCCGTGTTTGAAAGCCTCAGCCAAGCCAGCGCCGCCCAGGTGATTCTTGCCATCAACAGCGCCTTTGGCCCCCATACCTACGGCCTGCAAGACCTGTTTGCCGAAGAGCGCCACCGCATGATGGGCCTGCTCTCTCAAGACACCCTACTGCGCCTCGACCAGCTCTACGCCCAGGTCTACCGCGACAACTACGGCGTGCTGCGGGCTTTCCACCGCGACGGCCTGCCCGTGCCCCGCGAGCTGCAGGTGGCCGCCGATATTGCCCTCAGCCACCGGGCGATGGAAGTACTCCAGTCGCTCGAACGCGAGACCAGCGACCCCACCGCCAGCCCCCTGCGCCAGGGAGAAGACTATTTGAATGAGCTGGAGGCGATCGCCACCGAAGCTAGCACCTGCAATGCCTCCCTGTCTCTAGCGGCGGCCAAGCCCATGCTGGAGCGGCTGATCGGGCGATCGGTCTGGCAAATTCTCAACCAGGCACCGACAGAATCCCTCGCCGCCGATGTGGACTGGCTAGGGCGCCTAGTCAACCTCGGCCAGCAGCTCAACTTGGGCCTTTCGTTAGAGCGCCCCCAAGAGTTGTATTACCAGCACCTCAACCGCCAGGTATTTGCCCTGCTCAAGCAGGCAGCGGTGTCGAGAAAACCTCTCGGATCCGACAGCCGTGCTCAGGTCAATGACATCCTTTGCCTCGGCGAATACTTGTCAATGGATGTGGGCGCAGTGCTGAAAGCGCTAGATCACCTCGATCCCGGTCGACCTGCTTAGGAACCCTTGAGAAGAAATTGGTAGATTGTGTCTACTTTGACGTAGCGTTTGGAAAGTGTTCTTATAGAAGGATGGAGGTAGCAGGCACGCTCCGAGACTTGTAGCAGAACACTAGTTTCTCCTACCTAAGATATGAACTTGCCCAACCATAACGACCTGGATTCTTTTCAAGAAGATACTCTGCAATTTCTCGACGCTTGTTTCTGTCTTTTGTCATTCTGACAATTCTTTCAATCTCATTGTCAGTATCGTCGGCCCCACGGTCTGCTGCCATCTCAAACCACTGATCACCCTTTTCGTATTCACTCCTGTCGTAGCAAATCGCACCCAACAGGGTGTAGGGCTGGTGACTGTCAGGTTGACATTCCATTGCTTGCGATGCACACCGTTCCGACTCATCCAAACGACTAAGATCTCGAAAAGCCGCACCTCTTGTCACCCATAGAGCTGATTTCAAATCAGATTCTTGGACTTTGTGCCAGTCCAATTTTTCTGTGACTTTCAGTGCATTTTGAGGTTCATCTGCCTTACGCCAACTACTACTCGCACTCGGCAAGTTCCACATATTTTTAGTTCTTTGATATTCTTTTTCATAAAAAATTGCCTCTAGCTCGTAGTGTGCAGTTGCTATTTTCCCATGTCGAGAAAGACGACCTTCTTCAATTAGCTGAATCACCTGCTTGGGGTCGAGTCGTTCCCGACGCTCAAGTTTAAGCATGATTTCATAAAAGGGATCAATCGTTAATTGCCCTAAGATCTGATACTTCGCTTTCAATAGTTTAAAGTGAAACCCTTTAGCAATCTCTGCTGTTTCAGTAAGTCCTTCGGATAGCAACCATCGAATATCGTCTTCAGTTGTTTTGGATTCTATATCTCTAAGAAGCGGGAATAATTTGCCAGAGGGATCGGAATCCTTGTATTGATTTGCTTGATATTTAACTTTAAGTTCTTTGAATAAATTCGTGTCCTTACGATTTCGATCAACCGAGGCCAACTGAGTTAGCGCCTGCTGCTCCAGCCATTCACATTCACTATCCTGAAGTTCTTGTTTTTCCTTTAATTTTTTCAGAATAGAATAGAGCGGACTAGAAATAGATACGTCTAGGAAAGAATCAATATGGTATCTAGCTTTCAAGTCTAAGAACTCAGCTATAGCTTTTCTTTCATCTTCCTGCTGCCAATAGATTTCTAGTGTTTCGTCAAAATCATGCTTTAAAAGCCAATCAGCCTCTAGGTCAGATAGTTGCTCTCTCAGGTCAAGTTTCTTCAAAATTGAGTAAAGAGGTTCTTCAGGAAAATGATCTGGATGTTTGCTTGCCCTATAGCTAACCTTAAATTTTGAGAAATTTATAATATCTTGAATTAAATCAACTGTTACCGAAAGGCCACAACTGGACAGCAGCTCAAGCTCTGAGTTTACAGGAATACTGCCAGCATCCAATTTCCAAATTATTGAATAAACTGGGCTGTCAATTGAAAGAGCTAGTTCCTCAGGAACATAATATTTAGGACGCAGAGACAAAAATTCAACTTCTAGTCTTTTTAGATCCTCTGCCTGATATTGCTGCAAGGAAATAATTTCAATAGCTTTAAAGAGGCGATTCTCTACTAACCATTGAAACTCAATACTTGTTATCTGAATGTTCAGTTCAGCTTTCCTTAAGATCAGATACAGAAAAGCATCAGACGCAGAACTTTTGTACTGACCCACTTGATATTTCCCTTTAAGGGCAGCAAAGTGCCTTTTCTGTAGCTCACTGTTATCCATCTGTACGTAATATTCAGTTTAGATTCTTGAAACTATATTACCCACTCTGCAATCAAGCAGCTACAGTCTGCTGCTTGCACCGAGTCAATTAATAACTCACTACACCGACCCTTTTCGTGTGATTTCTTTCAAGGAGAAATTACACAAACATTTTCCTCATCTCCGGAATATTATCCAAGAATATTTATACAAATTTAGGATGAGGGTTAGCCTAACTAATCAGCTGGAATATGGCTGGAGAATACGTAGATGCGCTGGCTTTCCAAGCTACCGCAGAGGTCGGAAGGTTTAACGGTTTCGGGAGTTGGCACCGCGTCGTGGTGAAAGACTTGGCGATCGAGACCCACCTGCAAGCCGCTGAAGGGGTCGCTGCCGCCAGAGATTAAGAACGCGAGCTGGTCAATTTCGGGCCAAGCGGCGAGTTTGTCGAGTAGGGTGGCGATCGCATTCATCTGCGGCTGCTCACAGTCGTGGTACCACACCTCAGACCCCTCCACAGGCAAGGTATCTAGCCCTAGATTCACAATCAGATCCGGCTGGCTAAACAGCGCTGCCGCCACCGGTCGGGCTTCTTCTTGCAGCAACAGCCCCTGACTGTGGGCTAGTTCGCGCAGGTGCTCTAACTTTTGGTAGCGCTCCTGCACCGGCAAGTCGCCGCTGCGCCAATGGATAGCCACCGTTGCCAGGTATGTCTGCACCAGTAGATGTCCCAGCTTTTGGGCTTTGGTAGCCAAGTAGCCCGAATTATAGGCAGTAGCCTCAATAATCAGCGGCACCCGGCTCACCATATCCAAGCCATAGCCCTTGATACCCGCAATTTTGCGAGGGTTGTTGGTAATCAGGCAAAATTTCTGTACGCCGATGTCATTGAGAATTTGTGCCCCAATGCCGTAGTTGCG
Organism: Leptolyngbya subtilissima AS-A7; assembly: GCF_039962255.1. Taxonomy (NCBI): domain Bacteria; kingdom Bacillati; phylum Cyanobacteriota; class Cyanophyceae; order Leptolyngbyales; family Leptolyngbyaceae; genus Leptolyngbya; species Leptolyngbya subtilissima. Next base: position 198,842 of record NZ_JAMPKY010000002.1, read on the forward strand.
CTGGTCTACGGGCAGGCCCAACTTCTCGTTGGCCTCAACCGTATCAAGGCCCATATCTTGCAGAGAGTAAGCTTTGAGCTTGTTGACCAGGCCAATGCCGCGCCCCTCCTGGCGCAGGTAGACCACTACGCCACGCCCGGCCGCATCGATCATTTTTAGCGCCGCCTGGAGCTGCATGCGGCAGTCGCAGCGCAGAGAGCCAAAAGCGTCCCCCGTGAGGCACTCAGAGTGGACGCGCACCATGACCGACTGATCGGCAAAGGTGGCCGGGTCGCCCTTCACCATGGCCACATGCTCAGAGCCATCGAGCAGGTTGCGGTAGGCGTAGATGGCAAAGTCGCCAAACTGGGTGGGCATGCTGGCCACCGCCTCGCGCTGCACAAAGCGCTCGTGCTGAAGGCGGTAGTGAATTAAATCAGCAATGCTGATCAGCTTGAGGCCAAAGGCTTTGGCATAGTTGACCAACTCGGGCAATCGCGCCATCGACCCGTCAGGGTTTTGAATTTCGCAGATCACCCCGGCGGGATAGAGCCCCGCCAGCCGAGCCAGATCGACCCCGGCTTCAGTATGACCGGCTCGCTTCAGCACGCCGCCATCCTTAGCCCGCAAAGGGAAAATATGCCCTGGACGGCGCAGGTCTTGGGGGCGAGCATTGGGGTTGATGGCGACCTGAATGGTGCGGGCGCGATCGTCGGCAGAAATGCCCGTGGTGACGCCCCAGCTTAGGGCAGCGTCGATGCTGACGGTGAAGGCGGTCTGCTCGTTTTCGTCTTCGAAGGCGCTGGGGCTGACCATCAGAGGAAGATCCAGCTGGTCGAGCCGTTCGCCGGTCATCGCCAGGCAGATTAGCCCCCGCGCTTCCACTGCCATGAAGTTAATGATGTCGGGGGTGGCAAACTGGGCGGCGCAGATCACGTCCCCTTCGTTCTCGCGGTTTTCGTCATCCACTACCACAATCGACTTGCCGGCCGCTAGGTCGTGGAGCGCCGACTCAATGGAATCGAACTGAAAATCGGAGGGCAGTTCGAGGTCGGAGGGGGACTGACGAAGGGCGGGCGGCATCTCCGATTCTGGGTTGAGCACGGTGGGGCGAACCTGTAGAAAGAACGTTGGCTTCTAAAATTCTAGCTTTATGACCTGCGCTTCATAGAGAGAATAGCCGCATCCCTAAGATCAGCGGTAAATCTAGCACCATCGACCTTAGCTGACAGACCAGTAACAGCATCCGAAGCCACCATGTTGAATTGGAGATTACTGGTTTACTATTACAGTGCTGATCTAAGGGGAAGGGGCTAACCAGGTTAGCGATCGCGCCCCAGAGCTGCCCTACTCCCTCTATATATTCCTCAACCAACCAGCCCCAGAACCATGAGCGAGTCACCCGTCGGAAAAATCAAAGTCGGCATTGTGGGCGCGTCGGGCTACGGCGGGGTGCAGTTGGTGCGGCTGCTTACCCAGCATCCAGGGGTAGAGTTGGTCTACTTGGGGGGCGACAGCAGCGCCGGACAGCCCTACACCGATATCTACCCTCATCTAGCAGGTTCCGTCAATTTGACGGTGGAAGCCGTAGATTTGGGCGAAATTGCCCAGCGTTGCCAGGTTGTGTTTCTGTCGTTACCCAACGGGCTGGCTCACACCATGGCCCCAACGCTGCTGGAGCGGGGCTGTCGGGTGCTTGACCTCTCCGCCGACTACCGCTTTGAAAATTTGAACACCTACCAGTCGTGGTACGGAGGCGATCGCAGCGACCAGAGCCTTGCGGGAGAAGCCGTGTATGGGCTGCCTGAGCTATTTCGCGATCGCATTCGTAACGCCCGCCTGGTGGGCTGCCCCGGCTGCTACCCCACCGCCAGCCTGCTCGGCATTGCTCCGCTGCTCAAGCAGGGGCTTGCCCAGCCCGAAACTCTCATTATTGATGCCAAATCTGGCACCTCTGGCGGTGGTCGAGTGGCCAAAACCGGCATGTTGTTGGCTGAGGCTAGCAACTCTTTAGGGGCCTACGGCGTTGCCCGCCACCGTCATACACCCGAAATTGAAGCCATATGTACTGGCTTGGCCAGTCAAGAAGTGATGGTGCAGTTTACACCCCACCTCATTCCGATGGTGCGGGGCATTTTGGCCACCATCTACGCCACCTTGCGAGACCCCGGCCTGGTGCGCGACGATCTGCTCACCATCTACAGTGCCTTCTACCGCTCTTCTCCTTGGGTGACGGTGCTGCCCAGCGGCACCTACCCTCAAACCAAGTGGGCCTGGGGCACCAACCGCTGCTACATCGGCCTTGAAACCGACCCCCGCACCGGCCGCGTGATCGTCATGTCTGCGATCGACAACCTGATGAAAGGCCAGGCATCTCAAGCGGTACAATGCCTCAACCTGATGATGGGCCTCGAAGAATCTCTTGGTCTACCGACCACTACCTTTTATCCCTAATACTAAATCCGAATCATATAACCCCGATTTCCAAGAGGCTAAACCGTAGAGGCGTAGGCGTAGCCAAGGAGGCTCTATCGCATTCGCCCTTCTGAATCGGGGGTTAGCCGAAAGGATTTAGTATTAGTTGTCAAAGACTAGCAAAGAGATCTAATGCATGTTTAGAGGGCTGTCAGCTTGCCGACTTTCGCTCTAGCTGCCTTTGCTACGACTTCAATCAACTGAACTGGATCAATGGGTTTGGCAAGGAATTGTTGGAAGCCACTTGAGAGTGCTTGATGTCGATCCTCTTGCTTGGCATAGGCCGTTAGGGCGATCGCCGGGATTGTCCTCCCCCGCTCTTGCTCAACCATCCGAACTCGTTGCAGTAGTTCATAACCATTTTCGTCGGGCATGGCAATGTCACTTAACAACACATCGGGATGCGAGTGTTGTAGGTAATCTATCACCTCTTGTCCACTCGCCACCGCTGTGACTTGAGCACCCGCTAGCTCCAGCGCAGTGATTAAATAGTTTCGATTATCAACATTGTCATCTACCACTAAAACAGAGATATTTTCTAGGGCTAAATCGCTAGGCAATGACTCCGGGTTTGGCATCTCGGCAGATGGGTCAAGTTGGGTTGGATTGTGCAACGGCAGAAAGATGGTGAAGGTCGAGCCTTTGTCCTTGCCCTCACTGGCAGCGTCAATTTTGCCGCCGTGAAGCTCAACGAGTTGGCGGACGATCGCCAATCCTAGCCCTAACCCATCATGAGAGCGGGTGGAAGACGAATCTGCTTGGCGAAAGTACTCAAAAATTTGAGGTATAAAATCCGGGTCAATGCCGATGCCGGTGTCAGCTACAGTGATTTGGGCAAATGCAGTGACTGGTAAAGGGCGTTGGGTCGCTTGTTGTGACTCTTGGTTTCTGCCAATTATCCCTGACTCATTGCTTATGATTCGCTTTAACCCCACCTCAACTTGCCCACTTTCTGGCGTGAATTTGATGGCGTTTGAGAGTAAGTTGCGAAGAATTTGCTGTAGGCGCTGGATGTCACCGCTGACGATGCAGTGATCGGACGTAAACTCACCCGTCAGTTGAATACCTTTTTCGTTGGCCGCAGGACGAATAGACTCCAGTTCGTCTGAAATCAAATTGAGTAAGTTGACCGGCTGTCGATGAATTTTCACTCTGCCGCTGGTTAGGCGGGCGACATCCAAGATGTCATCGATGAGTTGCGCTTGAGACAGGGCATTGCGATTAATCGTTTCGAGCGCACGGCTGGTCGCGCTCTCGTCAAGTTTGCCTGCTAACAACAGTTTTGACCAGCCTAAGATCGCGTTGAGCGGGGTTCGTAATTCATGGGAAACGATCGCCATGAATTCATCTTTCATGCGGTTGGCAGCTTCTGCTTGTTGACGAGCAAGCTGTTCTTGGATAATCTCGACCTTCTGCATGGCCAATTCCGCTGATTGCCGCTGGATCTCCTGGGTCTTCTTGAACAGTTCAACAAATACAGAGACTTTAGAAATGAGAATTTCGGGATTAATTGGTTTAAGTAAATAATCCACTGCACCCAACGCATAACCTCTCATCTGCAACTGATCGTCAGTACCAAAAGCGGTGACAAAGATGATTGGTGTATGCTGCGATCGCTCTCGTTGCCGAATCATGGATGCGGTTTCAAACCCATCCATTCCTGGCATTTCCACATCCAATAAAATTGCAGCAAAATCCTGATTCAGCAAGCAGCGCAGCGCTTCTTTTCCGGACTGGGCGGTCACGAGGTTCTGCCCCAATTTGCACAAAATTTCTTCTAGGGCGATCAAATTTTCTATTCGATCGTCAATTAGAAGAATGTTGGCTTTGGGTTCAAAGGGCATAGTGTGGAAAATTGGAGGATGGAGAGGATAAACTGCCAAGCAAAGTCTGAATTGAGGGTGAGAGCAGCCCAGTTCTCACCCTCTAGCATCTAGTCTCTAGACCGGGAGAGCCAAACTCGCAGTAGAGACAGCAGTTGCTCCATTTCGACTGGTTTAGTAATGTAATCGTTTGCACCTGCTTCTAGACATTTTTCGCGATCGCCTTTCATGGCTTTGGCCGTGAGGGCAATCATCGGTAGATCGGCAAACTGGCCAATCTGGCGAATTGCCCCCATGGTTTCGTAACCGTCCATTCCAGGCATCATAATATCCATCAGCACCACATCAATATCAGGATTTGCCTGCAAAGTATTGATGCCATCTCTGCCGCTTTCGGCGTAGAGCACCTGCATTTGCTGACGCTCTAGCAGGCTGGTAAGGGCGAAGATATTGCGAACGTCATCATCCACAATCAGCACTTTTTTGTCTGCCAAAATCGGATCGTTCCGCCGTACTTGTTCTAGCATCAACCGTTGGTGCTCAGGTAAGTTTGCCTGAATCCGATGGAGGAACAAACTGGTTTCATCGAGCAGACGTTCGGGCGATCGCGCATCCTTGATGATCAAGGTGTCGGACAGGCGATGCAATTCTGTTTCTTCCTGAGCGGTCAGATCTTTGCCCGTGTAGACAATGATCGGCAGGCGACCTAAGTTCGGCTCGCGCTTGATTTGTTCGAGTAGCTCAAAATCCTTAGCATCGGGCAGCAGCAGATCGAGGACTACACAATCAAACTGTTGGTCGCGAATAGCGGCTAGGGTTTCGGCAGCGGTTGCAACTGCTGTGATGCTAACATCGCTATTTCCAATCAAATCGACGATGCTTTGGCGTTGCTGGTCGTCGTCTTCTACTACTAACAAGCTCTTGACTAACCGTTCTACAAACTCTTTCATGCTGGCCAGGGCATTGAGCAGAGATTCACTGCTGACGGGTTTTTGGAGGTAGGCGATCGCGCCCTGCCGCAGGCTGCGATCTTGCCCATCTTCCACGGTCATAATGTGAACTGGAATGTGGCGGGTATCAGGGTCGTGCTTGAGGTAGTTCAGCACGGTCCAGCCGTCCAAAATGGGTAACCGGATGTCAAGCATGATGGCAGAGGGTTGAAATTCTCGCGCCATCTGTAATCCCACATCTCCCCGGGTGGCCACTAAGCCTTTGAAGCCGTGTTCCCGCGACAGATCAAGCAAGATGCGGGCGAAGTTAACGTCATCTTCGATGATCAGCAAAGAGCGATCATTGGGTTCGATCGAAACGCGATCGTCCTCTAGGGTTGGATCAACTGAAAAGGTACCCACTTGAGTTGCGGTGACCGGAATAGCAGCTCGGATGCCCTCTGACGGGGCGGGTGACGCGACTTCTGTGGGGCGCAGGGCAGTCGCCGAGCTAGCCGAGTAAGCCGTAGAGCCATTTGGAGTTGGCGCTCTGCGGGCTTCTACCGAAATAGTTCTTTGCTCCCGACCTTCCCGTCTGCCTGTCTCCCCATTCTCATGGCGATCCACATAGGTCACTGGCAAATATAGGGTGAACGTGCTGCCCTGATCCAGTTCACTCGTCAGGCGAATTTCACCTCCCAAAAGTTGGGCGATTTCTCGGCTAATCGACAAGCCCAAGCCGGTGCCTCCATAGCGGCGGCTCGTTGTCCCATCTTCTTGCTGGAAGGCTTCGAAAATAATCTGCTGTTTCTCTGGAGCAATGCCGATGCCCGTATCGGTCACCGCAAAGGCAATCACCTGATCCGCCTGATTTAATCTGGCTTTCTCTAGGCTCCAACCCTGGGTGACGACGCTGACTTCTAACTCTACCTGTCCCCGCTCTGTGAACTTGAAGGCGTTTGCCAGCAAGTTTTTTAATACCTGTTGCAGCCGCTTGGCATCGGTGTAAAGTGTGCGTGGCAGTTGCTCGCTGAAGTGCATGTGAAAATCAAGTTTGCGATCGACGGCAACCTGACGGAAGGTGCGCTCTAGATGCACTTGCAGATCGGCAAACAGGATAGGCTCGGCATTCACTGAGATTGTGCCGGATTCAATCTTCGCTAGATCGAGGATGTCGTTAATCAGCCCGAGCAAGTCATTTCCGGCAGAGTAAATAGTCTGAGAATATTCCACCTGTTTGTGGGTCAAGTTGCTCTCACTGTTGTCAGATAGGAGCCGCGCCAAAATCAGCAAGCTGTTCAGCGGAGTTCTGAGTTCGTGGGACATGTTTGCCAGAAACTCAGATTTGTATTTAGAAGTGAGCGCTAGCTGTTCAGCTTTTTCTTCCAAAGACAATCGTGCCTGCTCGATTTCGCTGTTTTTGCGCTCTACTTCGCTGTTCTGCTTCGCCAATAGTTCGGCTTTCTCTTGCAGTTCTTCGTTGGTCCGCTGTAGCTGCTCTTGCTGACTCTTGAGTAAGTCTTCTGACGCTTTCAAGGATTGGGCCTGTTGCTCCAAACGCCGGTTGGTGTCGGTGAGCTCAGTTTGCTGACCTTGCATTTCTTCCGCCAGAGATTGGGACTGTTTCAGCAGTTCCTCGGTTCGCATGCTGGCGGCGATCGTGTTGAGGACGATCGCGATACTTTCGGTCAATTGGTCGAAGAAAGTGAGGTGAATTTCATTGAAGTGGTTGAAGGAAGCTAGTTCGACTACGGCCGTCACCTGTCCTTCAAACAGAACGGGCAACACGACCACATTCATCGGCGAAGCTTCACCCAGTCCAGAGTTGATCCTGATGTAGTCTGAGGGCACCTCAGTGACCAGAATGCGCTCTTTTTCTAGGGCACATTGTCCGACCAAGCCTTCTCCGAGATAGAAGCGATTGGCTAGACTCTTGCGCTCTCGATAGGCGTAGGTGCTGAGCAATTTCAGGAACGGGGGATGGATCTCGCTGGTTTCTAGCAGGTAGAAGACGCCGTGTTGGGCGGATACCAGGGGAGCCAGTTCGGACAAGATCAGCTTGGAAACCGTTTCCAGATCGCGCTGTCCCTGCAGCATCCGCGTAAATTTTGCCAGGTTGGTTTTGAGCCAGTCTTGCTCGATGTTTTTCTGGGTGGTTTCGCGCAGGTTGGCGATCATCTGGTTGACGTTGTCTTTCAAGATGGCAACTTCGCCCTGGGCCTCAACCGCGATCACCCGCGTCAAATCGCCCTTAGTCACGGCGGTGGCCACTTCGGCAATCGCTCGTACCTGGGTCGTCAAGTTTGCCGCCAGCTCGTTTACGTTGTCGGTCAGATCCCGCCAGGTGCCTGAGGCCCCCGGCACTTTCGCCTGACCACCCAGTTTTCCTTCGATTCCTACTTCCCGTGCAACGGTTGTCACCTGGTCGGCGAAGGTTGCCAGCGTGTCGATCATCTCGTTGATCGTGTCTGCCAGGGTTTCAATTTCCCCCTTGGCATCCAACATCAACTTCTGTTTCAGGTTGCCGTTGGCGACGGCTGTCACGACTTTAGCGATGCCTCGGACCTGCGCCGTCAGATTGCCGGCCATTGAGTTCACGTTATCGGTCAGGTCTTTCCAGATGCCCGCCACGCCAATCACCTGGGCTTGACCGCCCAGTTTGCCTTCGGTGCCCACTTCCCGCGCCACCCGAGTTACCTCGGAGGCAAAGGAACTCAGTTGATCCACCATCGTGTTGACGGTATTTTTCAGTTCAAAAATCTCACCGCGCACATCCACGGTAATTTTCTTAGACAGGTCGCCGTTGGCGATCGCGGTTGAGACCTCGGCAATGTTGCGCACCTGCGCCGTCAGGTTGCCCGCCATTGAGTTTACCGAGTCGGTCAAATCTTTCCAGGTACCGGCAACCCCAGACACCTGCGCCTGTACACCCAATTTTCCTTCGGTTCCCACTTCCCGCGCTACTCGCGTTACCTCAGAGGCGAAGGAGTTGAGTTGGTCCACCATGATGTTGATGGTGCTCTTCAGGTCGAGAATTTCACCTTTTACGTCTACCGTGATCTTCTTGGAGAGATCGCCGTTTGCCACCGCCGTTGTCACTTCGGCAATGTTCCGCACCTGCGCCGTCAAACTACCCGCCATGAAGTTTACCGAGTCGGTCAGATCTTTCCAGGTGCCAGCCACACCGGGGACTTGCGCCTGCACGCCCAACTTCCCTTCAGCGCCCACTTCCCGCGCCACCCGCGTTACTTCCGAGGCAAAGGAATTTAACTGATCCACCATCGTATTGACGGTATTTTTCAGTTCCAAAATTTCGCCCTTGACATCCACCGTGATTTTCTTGGACAAGTCGCCATTGGCCACGGCCGTCGTCACTGCCGCGATGTTCCGCACCTGCGCCGTCAAACTGCCGGCCATGAAGTTTACTGAATCGGTTAGATCTTTCCAGGTGCCGGCAACGCCGCGGACATCAGCCTGCACCCCCAGCTTGCCTTCGGCACCCACCTCCCGCGCTACTCGCGTTACCTCTGAGGCAAAGGAGCTGAGCTGATCCACCATGATGTTGATGGTGTTTTTCAGTTCTAAGATTTCACCTTTCACCTGCACGGTAATCTTCTTGGACAGGTCGCCGGTGGCGATCGCCGTTGCCACGTCAGCAATGTTTCGCACCTGCCCGGTCAGGTTGCCGGCCATCGAGTTCACATTGTCGGTCAAGTCTTTCCAGGTGCCGGCAACGCCAGGAACTTCCGCCTGTACGCCCAGTTTCCCTTCCGTTCCCACTTCCCGTGCTACCCGTGTTACCTCAGAGGCAAAGGAACTGAGTTGATCCACCATCGTATTGATCGTGTTCTTCAGTTCCAGAATTTCACCTTTAACATCCACCGTGATTTTCTTAGACAAATCGCCGTTGGCCACCGCCGTTGTCACATCGGCAATATTCCGCACCTGCGCTGTCAGGTTGCCCGCCATCGAGTTCACGGAGTCCGTCAAGTCCTTCCAGGTGCCGGCAACACCGCGCACCTCGGCCTGTACGCCCAGTTTTCCTTCAGTTCCCACTTCCCGCGCCACCCGCGTTACCTCAGAGGCGAAGGAGTTGAGCTGATCCACCATGATGTTGATGGTGCTTTTCAGGTCGAGAATTTCGCCCTTAACATCGACCGTGATCTTTTTAGACAGGTCACCGTTCGCCACCGCCGTTGTCACTTCGGCAATATTCCGCACCTGCGCGGTCAAACTACCCGCCATGAAGTTTACTGAGTCGGTCAAATCCTTCCAGGTGCCGGCAACACCACGCACTTGCGCCTGCCCGCCCAGTTTTCCATCGGCACCCACTTCCCGCGCTACCCGCGTTACCTCAGAGGCAAAGGAGTTGAGCTGATCCACCATCGTATTGACGGTGTTTTTTAGCTCCAGAATTTCACCTTTGACATCGACCGTAATTTTGCGGGACAGGTCGCCGTTGGCGATCGCCGTTGCCACCTCAGCAATGTTTCGCACCTGACCGGTCAAATTGCCCGCCATCAGGTTTACGTTGTCGGTCAGGTCTTTCCAGGTGCCGGCCACCCCTTTTACTTCCGCCTGCACGCCCAGTTTGCCTTCGGTGCCCACCTCCCGCGCCACCCGCGTCACCTCAGAGGCAAAGGAGTTCAGCTGATCCACCATGGTGTTGACAGTGTTTTTCAGCTCCAGAATCTCACCTTTGACATCCACCGTGATTTTGCGGGACAGGTCGCCGTTGGCGATCGCCGTTGCTACCTCTGCAATGTTTCGCACCTGGCCGGTCAGGTTGCCCGCCATGAAGTTTACTGAGTCGGTCAGGTCTTTCCAGGTGCCAGCCACGCCGCGCACCTCGGCCTGTCCGCCCAACTTACCCTCAGCTCCCACTTCTCGCGCCACCCGGGTTACTTCCGAAGCAAAGGAGTTGAGTTGATCCACCATGGTGTTGATGGTGCTCTTCAGGTCGAGAATTTCACCTTTAACATCGACCGTAATTTTCTTGGACAAATCACCGTTGGCCACAGCGGTCGTCACTTCGGCAATGTTCCGCACCTGCGCCGTCAGGTTCCCTGCCATGGAGTTCACGGAGTCGGTCAAATCCTTCCAGGTGCCAGCCACCCCAGGCACTTGCGCCTGTACACCCAGTTTTCCTTCGGTGCCCACCTCCCGCGCTACCCGGGTTACTTCCGAAGCAAAGGAGTTGAGCTGATCCACCATGATGTTGATGGTGCTTTTCAGGTCCAGAATTTCGCCTTTGACATCGACCGTAATTTTCTTGGATAGGTCGCCGTTTGCCACTGCCGTCGTCACTTCGGCAATGTTCCGCACCTGCGCCGTCAGGTTCCCCGCCATCGAGTTGACGTTATCGGTCAAATCCTTCCAGGTGCCGGCCACCCCTTTGACTTCGGCCTGCACGCCCAACTTACCTTCAGTTCCCACTTCCCGCGCTACCCGCGTCACCTCAGAAGCAAAGGACTGCAGCTGGGCCACCATTGTGTTAACGATTTGTGCCGTTTGCAGAAACTCCCCCTGTAGCGATCGCCCTTCGATCTCGGTTGCGATCGCCTGCGACAGGTCACCATTGGCCACAGATCGAATCACCCGTGTAATCGCCGCCATCGGCTGCACTAAATCCACAATCAGCGTGTTGATTGACCCTTCACAGGCTTTCCACGATCCTTTCGCTCCCCCCAACGAAGCCCGTTCATTCGTCTTACCCTCTTTCCCTACCACTCCACTGATCCGCTCTAGCTCTGTGGTGATCTGCTCGTTCTTGTCAATGATGTCATTGAGCGTATCGGCAACTTTTCCTGCGATACCCGTCTGATCAACCGGCATTCGCACTGAGAAGTTTCCTTTCTTCACTTCAGTCAAAACTTTAAGCAGTTGCTTCAGGTCGAAGCTATTGGTCTCAGTGAGGGTTTGAGCGGTTGTCATAAACTTCTACGACTGCTTTTGGTAAGGATGGTGGTTAGAGGATGACGGTTGAGACAGCGAGGTAGTAATTTTCTGCGGTGAAAGGTTTTCCCAAGGGGCAAACATACTTCCCCTTATGAATCATCTACCTCAAAGGATAGAATCGGCTTCACACCTTGGATAGAAGGCTAAATTTTCATAGATCAGCCCAAAGAGAGATGCCAATACAGCAGTCTTAGCCCAATTTGGGTAAGTTATCTATTATGCTTGGTATTTAAACGATAGTTGCTTGCAGGCTATACAGCGAGTAGTTGGCAATGGATGTGATTACATATCCGACTGTCAGTTAGCTATTGCCTACACCAGCCTTTCTACTATCTCACCTTCTAACACGCAATTCCCTTGGACGATCAACCTTTACCTAACGAATTGAGTCAGTCGGGAATCAATTTACCCCAACTGGTTGAGGCTGTGGTTCAAGCTGTAACAAAAGTCGGTGAGAGCCGAGACTTAGAGACGGCCTTAGCCATTCGAGATGAAATTCGGCGCTTACCGGATGAGCTCGTGACAGAGGTTTTGAATCAACTGATTCTAAGATTAATTTTTATTGACCCGCCGCTGTGTCGTTGGTTTGTGCTAGACGTGTTTTTGCATGATTCTGATCCAGATGCAAAAGCCGATGTCGCCGAGCGGATCAACATATTGATGACAGATTTGCAATCGCAGCAAAAATAATTTTTTTGTAGATTAGTCCAAGCTTTTTTTGCTTCTTACAAAGTTGTGAGTTATTAATCAGAGCTGTTTTGAATCAAACAGACTGATTTGTATTCATCCATTGCCACCTCTTTGGCTTGGACATTAAGCATCGCAATATGTTCAGGCCAAGGAGGTGGCACTATCGGTGAAGCAAGTAAGACTGCAAGCATTGTATTCAGCGGGAGCTTGCATTTACCGTCTATGCTCGCTTAATCCGTCCAGACCACCTGTCGTTCTGACTTGGTGCGATAGCCCGTTTGCTCTTGAATTACCCGACCGGCTTGGGTTGGGTCAAAGTAGCGATCAAAATCAGCCCTTAGGCGAGCGTGGGTTACCTCTGCTTGATCAAGCTCATGGCGCACTGTCTCGAGTTGCTGCACCTGAGTTTGAAGATAGGGCACCAATCGCACCAGCGACACGCCTGCTACCAACCCTAAAAAACAGTTCACTCCTAACCGAGCACTCAGCTCAAAGACTGGAGTATGACGAGCTAAGCGCCGCCAGGGTTGTGCTGACCGCCGTCCTCGTCGCCGCTGAGCAGGCATTCGATTTGCAGAAGACGTAGGCAGCGAGCTACGAGATCGGGACTGGTGCATGGGGTAAGTGCTTTAAGCTGGCCTTTATTATGCCTGAGAACAATGAGAATAAACCTCATCTGCCCTTAGAAGTAAGCGTTTTACCTTTAAACAATCCTAAATCTCTAACTTCAGTTAGAAACTCTGTGTTGAATTGCCTTTAAACACCTAAGCATTACGAAAAACCAGGAGTTGAGTTGGGGGTTAAGGCATAATAAAGGTAATGGATTTCCTACCCCATGCCCCGACGCATTTTTATTGGCGACATTCACGGTCACTTTGACGGCCTTCAGCGGCTGTGGGAGGCGATCGCCCCAGAACCCGACGATAAAGTCTACTGTGTCGGTGACCTAATCGATCGCGGCCCTAAGAGCGCTGATGTGGTCGACTTTGTGCGCCGTAATGCCGCTGGCTGCGTGCGGGGCAACCACGAGCAGCTGATTCTCGACACCTTTGTCGACGGCAAAATCAACCCACCCACCCTCCAAGGCTGGATCTTTAGCGGTGGCCAGGCCACCCTGACCAGCTACCACGGGTCTGCCGCCACCCTTGAAGACCACCTCGACTGGCTGCGCCAGCTGCCCCTTTACATTGACCTAGGCGATCTGTGGCTAGTTCATGCTGGGGTTAACCCTATGCTGCCTATCGCCGAGCAGAGCAGCTATGAAATGTGCTGGATCCGCGAAACCTTCCACAGCAGCCTGACACCCTTTTTCTCCGACAAGCTGATCATCACAGGCCACACCATTACCTTTACCTTCCCCGGCGTAGACCCTGGCCAAATTGTCGCTGGGCGCGGCTGGCTCGATATTGACACGGGTGTTTACCACCCCCGCAGCGGCTGGCTTACTGCCCTCGACTGGGATAACCAGATCGTCTACCAGGTGAATGTGTTTGAGCCGATTGAACGGGTGCGATCGTGCGCCGAAGCAATCACCTACCTCGACCCCACGATGATCAAAAAACGCCCCCGCGACATGGCCACCCGCGCCGCGTTTTAGGGAGACACTGCGCGACCTCAGCCTAGGCAGGATAGGCAAAGGGCTTTGCCTCAGGTATAACCATCACTTCAAGGGGTGAGGCTAGATGTCCTCACCCCTTGAAGCAATAGTAATCTGCCAAGGCGCTGCCCCAGTTTTTGCCAGTAGTCAGGATTTGTATCCTAAGCGCAGGGGCCACTGCTGTATTTTGTTGGTCTACACCGTGGCGGGGATTTTGATGCCAGAGAGAATGCCTTCTTTTTGAGCCATGTAGAGCATGAGATCGACCACCCGCATCGAGTAGCCCCACTCGTTGTCGTACCAAGCCACTACCTTAAAGAAATTCTCGCTTAAGCCAATGCCTGCCCCAGCGTCAAAGGTGCTGGAGTGGGGGTCAGTAATAAAATCGCTAGAGACTACAGCGTCTTCGGTATAGCTCAAAATACCGTTCATGGGGCCTTCGGCGGCGGCTTTGACCGCTGTACAGATGGCCTCATAGCTAGTGGGCCGCTCCGTTCTAAAAGTAAGGTCGACCACCGATACGTTGGGGGTTGGCACTCGAAACGCCATACCGGTGAGTTTGCCCTTGAGTTCTGGCAGCACCAGGGTCACGGCCTTGGCCGCCCCGGTAGAGGCAGGGATGATATTTTGACCAGCCCCGCGACCGCCGCGAAAGTCTTTTTTAGAGGGGCCATCGACGGTGGGTTGGCTAGCAGTAGCCGCATGAACAGTGGTCATGAGCCCTTCAGTTAGACCAAAGGCGTCGTTAAGGACTTTGGCGACAGGAGCAAGACAGTTGGTGGTGCAGCTGGCGTTTGACACAATGATGTCATTGGCAGGATTAAAGGTGTCGTGATTGACGCCAACCACTAGGGTATGTACGCGGTCGGGGTCTTTGGTGGGAGCAGAGAGAATCACCCGCTTGGCACCAGCGTCGATGTGTTGATGAGCCGTATCAAAGGTGGTAAACAGGCCGGTAGATTCGACCACGTAGTCAGCACCGAGATCTCCCCAGGGCAGTTCGGCTGGGTTGCGCATGGCCATGCAGGGAATTTTTTTGCCGTCTACGACAATACCGTCGGCTACGGCTTCAACAGTGCCGTCGAAACGGCCGTGGGTGGAGTCATATTTGAGTAGGTAAGCGAGGTTCTCGGGGGGCACAAGGTCGTTGATACCGACAAACTCAAGATTGGGGTTTTTGATGCCGCCGCGCAGTACCAGGCGACCAATGCGACCAAACCCATTAATGCCAACTTTTAGGGTCGTCATAGTTGGAATATCCTTTACGTAGATTGCTGGGGAGTGACGGTTAGCTATTGAGCTGTAATCCTGCTTAAACAGGGGCGCTGGCGTGAACGGTGACCAAAAAACTCATGACCCCTTGACAAATATCCCGCACTCCCCACAGGAGAAATGCTATGGGGAAAACTTCTGTTAGGGCGAGATCTACGCTTTTATTTCAGAGTTCAGTTTTTGCTAGGACGACTAAAATACTGAGTTAAGTCGGTAGCAAAACGAAACAGCTGTAGCCAGATCTGCACTTGTGGTCAAGCACAGTTTTTGCCGCTACCGCTGGGCATTAGGTTCCAGTCAGCCATAGGAGAATGCATTGTGTTTACTGGCCTGGATCTAGTTGTGATATTGATGGTGTTTGCCGCATTCTTTTACGCCACGGGCTCTAGCAAAAGCTCAGAGTTCAAGCTGGAGCCACTGACGCTATTGGTGGTAGCGATTGTGGTGGGGATGGTAGCGGTTTCGCTTTTGAACCGTTGAGCTGCTAGGGGTTCTCAAGCGGCGGTTATAGAAAAATTGACAGGGGCCGCAGAAAACTGGCCAGACTATTGTAGGCATCCTGAATGCGATCGCCCTCCAGCACTACTTCTTCGGTGGGGTACTGTTGCAGCACCTCTAGCAGGGTGATATGGCTATCGTCGCTAGCGGATAGCACCAAGGCCGCTCGCAGCGCCTGGCGATCGGCCTCGCCTTTACTCGTATGTATAGAGTCACCGAGCTGATCGAGGGCCCACTCTCCAGGGCCGCTGTTGAGGGAGCGATCGAGCACAACTGAGTTAACAGGCAGAGGGCGAGTTAGCAGCGATCGCAGATCCGCTGGGTTCTGCCCTGCCTGGTTGAGCAGCCCGCCAAGCGAGCCGGAGGAGTCACCGGTTTCAGCTAGGGCAGTCAATAACGCCACAGGCACCGTGCGGCTAAACCCTCGGTAGTTGAGGCGCACTGACTCAGCCGCCCCCGCTGGAGCAACCAAAGCTCCTAAGCCCAGGCCGGTTAACGCCACTGCCGTTATAACTTGATGGGTTCGATGTTGCATCGCGACCTCCTACCGATTTATCTGCTGACGTCAGGGCTTCCCCAAAGGTTGCGGCCTGACCTGTGTGATCAGTATAACGAGGCTGACTGAGTCGCCCAGTTTCTCTAAGCTAGATCAGAAACTGGGCATACAGCGCTAGTTCACCGGCCTTAGCTGCCCGATCGCGTGCTGAGAGAATAGCAAAAGCGATCGGCGCGGGAGATGGTAGACCCATGCAGCACCGGCTGCTGGTTACTGCTGTAGGCCGTGTAGCGGTAAACCATGAGAGCGTGGCCCAAGGGCACTTCCAGGTAGCCGCTCAGGTCGTAGTCGGCGTGGGTGCACTCAATTACGCCGTCTATACGCTCGATGGGAATGCCGTTTTGGGCGAGGGTGGGGAAACTCATCTGCTGTTCGAGCAGGGGGGCTAACCGCTTGCCCAGATCAGCGATCAGATACGACAGATCCACCGCTCCGGCGACCCCATCCATGCGGAAGAGTTTTTTTTGCTGGTAAACGCGAGATTCAGGAGCAATGCCCAGCACCGTCGCCACCTCAGCCGGAGCCGGGGTAGTCTCAAATATCAGGTTTTCAAAGGAAAAGGCGACCCCTTGACGGGCCATATCTTGCTCTAAAAATACCAGCGGGCTGGAGAGGGAGTAAGTAACCTTTTTTTGCGGGGTGACAAAGACGCCCTTGCCTCGGTAGGCGATCGCCAACCCCTGACTCACCAAATTCGCTACCGCCTGGCGGGCCGTAATGCGGCTGACGCTAAAGGTTTCCATCAGCTGGTGCTCACTGGGCAGGCGATCGCCAGACTTGTACACCCCCGATTCGATCTGGTGGCGCAGCTTTTCAGAAATGCTGATGTGTAGCGGAGTAGCCATGGTCAGGGAACCATCAACAAACGGCAGACATGCTTCAAAACGGCTTTGCCACCCCGAATAATTGTGCTAAGCTCACTTGTCATAACAAGCTGAAAGAGGGTCGTTGTGATGGCCGATTTAGTTAGTAGGTCGTTGTGGGAATAGTGGTTTGAGCAACCGAGCATTTCGCAGACAGGCTGCTTCCCAATTTCTTAATTATCTGACGTTGCCCAGACATTTTCTACCAGAACGTTAACCATGCTTACGAATACTACCCCTGCCGTCGAAGCCAGACTATTGCCTCGCCAGCCACGCCAGATCTTATCGGCAGCGGCCTTGGCCACCCTCAACCAGCGATCGAACTGGGCCGGGGCCAGGCAGTTTTTGGGCCACTTAGCAGTGATGTCCATCAGCGGCTACCTCTGGGCCACTGCTCCCTTGGGGCTGGCGCTGCCCGCCCTGGTTATCTACGGGGCCAGCCTAGCGCTAATGTTTTGTGCCATGCACGAGTGCTGCCACCGGACCGCCTTCGCTAACTCCCGTCTCAATGAAGGAGCAGCCTGGCTAGCAGGGCTGCTGTCGTTTTATAACAGTACGTTTTACCGGCGCTACCACAAGTGGCACCATCGCTACACCCAGATCCCCGGCAAAGACCCTGAGCTAGAAGACGACAAGCCTACCAGCTTAAGCAACTACGTCTGGCAGATGAGCGGCATTTCCTGGTGGATTGGCAAGGTGCGCAGCCACAGCAAAGTCGCCTTTGGGCAACTGGACGGTCTATATTATCTACCCGAAAGCTCCCACGCTGAGGTGGTTCGTTCGGTGCAACTTCAGCTGCTGACCTATGCGGCGGTAGTGGTAGTCTCTACCCTGCTGGGCCAGCCGTGGTTTTTGTTCACCTACTGGGTGCTACCGCTGGCGGTGGGTCAACCCCTACTGCGGGTTGTGCTACTGGCTGAGCACACCGGCTGCCCTAACGACGCCAACCCGCTGATCAACACCCGCACCACGCTCACCCTCTGGCCTCTACGTTGGCTGATGTGGAACATGCCCTACCACGCTGAGCACCACCTCTACCCATCAATTCCGTTTCAGGCGCTGCCAGCGGCCCACGGACAGCTCAAGCCCTACTTCACCTGCATAGATGCTGGCTATGTGCGAGCCCATCGCAGCATTGCGACGGATTTCAGCTAATGAGTATGGTCACACCGGGGCGGTTTACGCTTCAGGAATTTCCTCTCCAGTGCGGTGTTGTACTGCCCCAAGTGGAAGTGGTGTATCAGGTTTATGGAGAGCTGAACAGTCGTCACAGCAACGCCATCCTCTACCCCACCTCCTACGGAGCTCAGCACACCGATGTTAACTGGTTAGTGCGTCCCGGCGGCATTCTCG
Source organism: Leptolyngbya subtilissima AS-A7 (assembly GCF_039962255.1). Classification (NCBI taxonomy): domain Bacteria; kingdom Bacillati; phylum Cyanobacteriota; class Cyanophyceae; order Leptolyngbyales; family Leptolyngbyaceae; genus Leptolyngbya; species Leptolyngbya subtilissima. The sequence continues at coordinate 216,835 of NZ_JAMPKY010000002.1, forward strand.
ACCCCAATCGCTGGTGCGTGGTGATGGTCAATATGTTTGGCAACGGCCTTTCGACCTCGCCCAGCAACTACCCCGCCGTAGCCCAGCCTGGCGTCTACTTCACCCACTACGACAACGTGCGCGCCCAGCAGGCTCTAGTTACGCAAGAATTGGGCATCGACCAGCTGGCCCTAGTCTACGGCTGGTCGATGGGGGCGCAGCAGGGCTACCACTGGGGCGCGCTCTACCCCGATCGCGTGCAGCGCATCGCAGCCCTCTGCGGCACCGCTAAAACCACCGATCACAACAAAATCTTTCTCTATAGCCTGCGGGCCGCCCTCACCAGTGACCCGACCTGGAACGGCGAACGGTTTGAGGGCACTCCCGATCGCGGCTTTCACACCTTTGCCCAGATCTACGCTAGCTGGGCAGCCTCCCAGGCCTATTACCGAGCTAAGCCCTACCTAGACTGGGGCTACGACTCCCTCGAAGACTACATTCTGCGCGGCTGGGAGGCGGGCTACCGCCAGCGCAACCCCCACAATCTGCTGGCCATGATCGACACCTGGCTACGCTGCGATGTGGGCGATAACCCGGTTTACCAGGGCGACTATGCCAAAGCGATAGGGTCAATCACCGCCAAAACGTTGGTTATGCCTGCCACCACCGATCTGTACTTCACTCCTGAGGATTGCAAAGCCGAGGCAGCGCTGATTCCCAATACCGAGTATCGGCCTATCCCCTCAATTTGGGGTCATCGGGCGGGTAACCCCTACCAGAATCCTGAAGACGAGGCGTTTATTCAGAGGGCGATCGCAGCACTTCTAACCCAATAACCCCTCCCCAAGGTGCAGCCATTGAGAAGTTACCTAGGGCTCAAGCTGCACCGACGGTTCGCACTGCACCGGAAAGTTGACCGAATTGGCAATAAAGCACTTTTGATGAGCCTGCCCGTGGAGCTGTGTTGCCAGCTCTGAGTTGCTCTCCGGCGTAATGGTGACAATGGGCCTGAGCAAAACCTTAGAAAACTGCCCGCCGCCGTCCCCCGATTCCATCATCGTGCCGATCGGATAGTCGACATAGCGGGTGACAATCACCTTGGCCTCAGCACATAAATGCAGATACCACAGCATGTGGCAGCTCGACAGCGAGGCAACCAGCAGCTCTTCGGGATTGTATTTGGTTTTGTCGCCGCGAAAGACTGGGTCGGCAGAGGCCGCGATCGCCGGTTTGTCGTCAGCGGTAATGGTATGGGCGCGATCGTAGGTGCCGTAGCTCTGGGTGCCCGACCCGGTGTTGCCCGTCCATATTACTTCTACCCGATAGAGGTGGGGCTTTGATTTGGTCATCCTAATCCTCTAGAAATTAAGGCAGGCTAAAAATCTAAGGTAAGAATGACACGATCGCGGCACCAAATGCCGTTTTCATAAATCGGTTCTGGATAGGTGCGCACAAAATAGTCACGATCGATCGACTCTAGCCGAAAGCCCATCTTTTGGTAAAACGCTAGCTGAGCAATACCAGAGTTGCCGGTGCCCACAACCATGCGCTTGGCACCCTGCTGGAGCGATCGCTCCACGGCTGCCGCCAACAGTAACTTCCCCAGCTTTTTGCCCTGGTGGTTGGTGGCAACGGCAATGTTCATTACTTCAATCACCTGGCGATCGCGCGGTAGTAGCACGACCACTGCAATTACAGCATCCCCCTCCAGCAACCCCATCACCGTCGATTGATGGATGTAGGCATCGACTAGCTCTCGCGACGGATCGGCATCCAGCAGTAGGGGCCACGGCCATTCTGCTGGGGTGAGGTCTTTTACCTGCATAGTCTATACAAGCGTTTGTGGGCTAGTAGTGTACACAGCAAATGTGAAGAAAACCTCATTAGGATATCCCTCAGCAAAAAAAGGCATCCCATGGGACGCCCTTTTTCAAAACTACTATTGAGCTGAGGCTTTAAGCACCTCAGAGTCAGAAGACTAGTTCTCTAGAATAACCTTGGCTACCATGCCAGCTCCACGGTGAGGAGCGCAGTAGTAGGTGTAGGTACCAGCAGGCATGTCGCTGGTAAAGGTGGTAGCGTAGTTTTCGCCGGGGGCAAAGGTCAGCTGGGTGTGGGAAATGCTGTCGGCCAGAGCCTTGTCGCCGGGCACACCAGCAGCATCAAACACGACGTTGTGGGGGGCCATTTTGTTGTTGACCCAGGTCACGGTGTCGCCAGGCTTAACGGTGACGGTGCTAGGTTCAAACACCAGCAGACCTGCATCAGAACCCATTTTTACATCGTAGTTGGTGGCCGCAGCAGGGGCAGAGGCCAGGGTGAGAGTACCCACTACTAACAGAGCAGACAGAATAACCAAGCCCAAACGCTGGGCGGCGCGAAATACACGTTGCATAACTACCTCTAAAGCTCGTATCTCTAGTTCAATCAGTCAGGAGGCTGTTGAACAGCCTTCCTATGGCATATTACCCGCTTTGCGCAGTAACTTGGGGCCTCAGCCCTGGAGTAATTGCCGTCCCCGGCAACCTACGAAACTCTGTGAGCAGAAATCGCAGGTGCAAACTCCAGGGTTCAATCCATCAAAGATGGGGAAGTTCCCAAATAACTTAACCGTCCCTAGACTTGAGGAGCAGAGAAGCGGGTTTTACCAGCTCCCCACATGTCGCCAATTACCCTGGGCTGAAGCAGAATATGGCCTGAAATCGCCACGAGATCTTCCTCGGTCAAACTACGCATTTTGGGGAAGATATCAGCACTTTTTTTGCTGGGGTGTACCTGAGAAATATCGGTCAGACCGTCGTAGGTCATCGGCTCTTTCAGGTAGGCCACCAGGGATTCAAGGTTATCGCGGGGAGGCAAGGAACCGGCTAGGGAGTCCGGATCAAGGCCAACGGTGGGGTTGGTTTTGGTGATCCCCCCGACGTGGCAGGTGCCACAGGCGTAGTTAAACTGGCGACGGCCACGGGTCACCTGCTCTAGAGACAACACATAAGTGTCTCCGTCGGGATTGAGCTGTACGGTGCGGGTGGCTTCATCTAGCTCAGCCGCGACAGCGTCTCCCATGACCAGATGGCTGACAAAGAAGAGTGCGACCGCAACTAGCCAAATGCATCTCTTCAACATGGTTCTCCTCGAATGTATAGGGCTTGGGTATGAAATCAACACAGCTATGTTAAGTCCAACTTAGGTTCTGAAGTTTCCCATCAGGCAAAACTCCACGCCTAGGCTTGGATTTAGATGTAATTCAACGGAGTTTTCTCCATTAAATTATTCACGTAATGTCTATCATGCCACCGAAGGGGGCCATTCCCAATGCTCGCCGTTATAAATCGACGCCAATATGAGTTGGCTCTGCGGCATTGAGGCCGTTGGTCCAGGGGGTATGGTTCTCGACAGCAGCGGGGGCAGCAACCGGCTGGTGCAGACGAATCAACTGAGCCAAGGTCTGCTTGAGCTGGGTGCGCGGCACAATCGAGTCGACAAAGCCGTGTTCGCGCAGGTACTCGGCGGTTTGAAAATTGTCGGGCAGTTTTTCGCGCAGGGTTTGCTCGACGACGCGGCGACCAGCAAAGCCAATGGTGGCCTTAGGCTCTGCCAAAATGATGTCGCCCAGCATGGCGAAGCTGGCGGTGACGCCTCCGGTAGTGGGGTGGGTGAGCACCGGCATGTAGAGCAGTTTGGCAGCCTGGTGCTGCTGGAGCGCGCCCGAAATTTTGGCCATTTGCATCAGACTGAGCATGCCCTCCTGCATACGGGCTCCACCGGAGGCACAGACGATGATCACCGGTCGGTTAGTGGCGGTACCGCGCTCGATCATGCGGGTGAGTTTTTCGCCGACTACCGAGCCCATGCTGCCGCCCATAAAGCGAAAGTCCATGACGCCGAGGGCGATGGGCAGGCCATCTAGCTCGCCTAGGCCGGTTTGCACAGCGTCGGTGAGTTTGGTTTTGGCTTGGGTATCGCGCAGGCGATCGCCATAACCCTTGCGATCCTTAAATTTGAGCGGGTCTTGAGGCTGAATGTGGGTGTCGAGAGGCTGCCAGGTGTTGGCGTCGATTAGCTGGCGAATGCGCTCGTCGCTAAAGATGCGGTGGTGGTGACCACAGTCGCTACAGACCCACTGGTTGGTGCGCAAATCTTTGGTGTAGGTGAGGACGTCGCAGTGCTCACACTTCGTCCAGAGACCATCGGCAATTTCTCGCTCCTGGCGGTCTTCGCTAATGGGACCTGACTTACGGCGATTGGCAAACCAGTCGAACAGAGACATGCGTGGGCTCATCGGCGACAGAACGACCTAAAAGTGTTCGTTTTGAACACAACCCCCATCCTACCGGGTTTGCTCCTTCTTCGATAGATAGGCTCCCATAGATGGGCTGAGTCAGATGCTGGGTGATGGCCGCTGGTGCACCGATTTGAGCCATGGCAGAACCAGGGCCAAACCGAGTTTGCGGCCTGTTCGCTACTTTGTTGTCATGACATAGACCCCGTCCCAGTCTTCCGGGGGCGGCTGCACTAGGTATTGTCGGGCGCGGCTCAGGTGCACGGTCACGGCTTTGTCCTTGGGGCGCATCTGCTGGGCCTGCTCAAATAGGCGCAGCGCTTGCTCAAACTGCATGGCGGTGTAGGCGCTGCGGGCATGGGCGTAGAGGTCGAGAAAGGCTTCGGTATCGGCGGTGAGCGGGGCGTCGCGCTGGTCGATGAGTTCGTAGATGCCAACAGCGCGCTGTTTGCCCTTAACCTGGGTGCGGTCTAGCTCACGGGCCCAAATTCTGTCAGCACAGAGGGCATAGGTGTACTCGCTGATCACAATGTCGCAGCCATACTCTTTGGTCACCCCCTCTAAGCGGGAGCTGAGGTTAACCCCATCACCGATCACGGTGTACTCCATTTTGCGCTGGGAGCCGATGTTGCCCGAGACAACTTCGCCGGAGCTGACGCCAATGCCAATGCGAATTTTGGGTTGCCCTAGAGCCCCGCGCTCGTTGTTAAATTTGGCTAGCCGTCGCCGCATGTCGAGGGCGCTTTGCACAGCGGCCCAGGCGTGGTTAGTCAGGGGCAAAGGCGCACCAAACACCGCCATCAGCGCGTCGCCAATAAACTTATCGAGGGTGCCCTCGAAATGGAACACCGACTCGACCATGGTTTCGAAGTAGGCGTTAAGCATTTCGACGACCTTGTCGGCTTCCAAGTCTTCGGTCAGGGTAGTGTAGCCGCGAATATCTGAGAAGAGCACGGTGACATCTTTGCGCTCGCCTTTCATGAGTAGATCGTCGCCCAAGGCCATGACCCGCTCGGCGACGCCAGGGGTCATATAGCGGTAGAGGGTGCTCTTCATCCGCTTTTCTTGGCTGATGTCTTCGAGCACGAGCAGACCGCCCAGCACGCCGCCCTCGGGGTTGGTGAGGGGATTAACGGTGAGATTGATGCTGCGCTCGAAAATCTGCACCACCTCTTGGGGTACCGGGGTCGCGGCCGGATCGCCCCAAGGTCGGTAGAGGGCAGGATTGTCGCTGTCAGGCAGAGCCAGCGTTGAGATCGGGTCTAGCTCTGTGCCAGGGCCAGGGGCGATCGCCACCCGCAAACTCTGCTCCGGCACGTAGTGGCGCGCTCCCTTGCCGAGGCTGTCTTCGAGGCGAAACCGCAGGCTCTCAATGGGGATTGCCTCCCACACCGGGCGGTGGAGTAGGGCAGCGCACCAGCGATCGCGAATCGTGCGGCTGTGATCGGTGTCCTCGGGGCAGCCAATCAGCTGTAGGGCGGCATCGTTGATGGTGATGATTCGCCCTTCCATATCGGTAGAAATCACCGCATCGGAAAGGCTTTGCAGAATGTCTTTTTGGTACTGCTTTTCGACCAAGACACTCTCAAACAGCTTGGCATTTTCTAGGGCGACACCGGCCTGAATGTTGAAGGCCCGCATGAAGGCTTCGTCGGAGGTGGTGAAGGTACCCTGGGCCTTATTGATCAGCTGGGTGACGGCGATCAGCTTGCCGCCTGAGTCAAACACGGGCATGCAGAGGATATTACGGGTGCGGTAGCCGGTGCGCTTGTCGGGTTCGGGGTTGAAGCGGGGATCCTGGTAAGCATCGGGAATATTGAGGAGTTCGCCGGTAGTGGCGACATGACCGACAATGCCGCTGTTTTTAGGATTGCGCAACTCCATCATCGATTTGCCATCAGCAGATTTTACCTTTGACCACAGATCGCCGCTCTCGTCGTCGATCAGCCACAGGGTGCTGCGATCGGCCTGCATCAGCTGACGGGCTTCTCCCATCACCGACTGCAGGGTCTTCTCTAGATCCAAACTCTGCTCTAGCGACGAGATTGCCTTCAGCAAAGCGGCTACGCCTTTTTGGTTGCGGGCAGCGATGTAGAACGAGTTGCAGCTTTCGAGAATTACCCCCAGGGACTCGGCAAATTCTTTAAAGTGGCGCTCGTCTTGCTCGTCGAAGGGAGCATGGTTGAGCTTGTTGAGCAGCTGCACCACCGCCACAATGTTGTCGGTCTTTTTGCTGAGCACCGGCATGCAGAGAATGCTGCGAGTGCGGTAGCCGGTCTTTTTGTCGTGGGTAGGGTCAAAGCGATCGTCGGCGTAGGCGTCGGGGATATTCAGCGGCAGCACGTGGGTAGCCACGTGGCCCGAGATGCCCTTACCCATAGGCACACGGATTTCGAGCGATCGCTCCCCATCCCCCTGGGCAATCTTCGACCACAGCTCCTGCTTTTCCTGATCCACCATGAAAATAGTGGTGCGCTCAGCCTGAAGAATCTGGCCGATCTTGAGGGTAAACGCCTCCAAAATCTGCTCCAGCATGACCTCCAACGACTCGTTGTTGATCATGTCGATAGCGCGCAGAAAATGCTCAAACTCTGCTGTGATTTGATCAAGCAGACTGATGAACTGCGGGGTGGGCAGATCGCGCACCCGATTGGTAAGAGAACTGGTTTGGTTAGCCAGAGACAGCGCGGTGATCATGCTGCGTTGGTTGAAGACCGGCCCGGAAAGGCCATCGATCTGAGGTGCCATGGGAACCCTATTCAAGCGTGGCAGATGGGAAAACAATGGGCGCAGTCAGCCGCCTAGATAAGTTGAGGGATTGTGCAGGCTCATCTTCTAAAAGCGGCAAATCGAAAGGGAAACCCTTCCCCGCAAAACCCTCTCACCGAGGTATTAGTGAACCTGCTAAACACCTATTACTCTAACCGTATACCTTAGGTCGTAGGACAGAAAGTTGCGATTTGCACAGAATGCCCGACCCCTAGCCATGCCCTAACATACCCAGGCCCTCAAGAATGTGGCGCAGCGGTGCCAAAACCATGGGCCAAAAAGGTTACCACCTCCGCCCAGGCCGCGTCAGTGGCGGCGGGGTCATAGCGGTAGCCATCGTCGCGCATGAAGGTGTGGTTGGCGGGGTAGATCAGAGTTTTATGGTCGACACTGGCGGTGGTCAGGGCATTGAGAATCGTATCGCGACCCTCGGCGGGCACGTGGGGATCTTGATCCCCAAAGACCAGCAGCAGACGAGCGGTAATTTCGCCCAGGCGCTCTAGGGTGTTGGCCCTATCTCTCCCAAGCTTGCCGCTGTGAATGCCAGTCGGATAGCAGCACACCGCTGCCTTGACGATAGGGTTTAGCGCCGCGCGACAGGACAAATGGCCACCAATGCAAAAGCCCGCTGTACCCAGCTGACCGGGGGCGACGGCGTCCGAGGTTTGAAGCCAGTGCAGCGCTGCCGCTGCATCGGCGTCGTATTGAGCCACCTCTGTGCGGCTGGCGGCGTCGTTGCCCCGCAGGCGACCCAAGTCATTCGGTTCAATCACAGTGCCAATGGGCTCTAGCCGATGAAAGATCTCTGGAGCCACCACCACGTAGCCGTATCCAGCTAGGCGATCGGCCAAGCGCAAAATTGGCCCTCCCAGTTGGTAAATGTCTGAGTAAAACAAAATGCCAGGATATTGGCCAGAAACGACAGGCTCCACCACATAAAGCCGCATCAGGCTGTCGTCTACAGTCAACCCCACCTCACGGCGTTTGATTTGCACCACCAACCTCCAACAGAACGATCTATATATTGAGCCAGGACGAATTTGAGAAAGGTAAGGAGTAGGGCATAGACGCTCGGCATGCCCACCAATCCACTCCGCCCTCGTACCCATCCACTCCGCCCTCGTACCCATCCACTCCGCCCTCGTACCCATCCACCCCCATACCTATCTACCGCTATGGTGAAGGATGATTTAATCAACAAGAGGTTACCCAGAACACAAGCACTGGCATGACGACATTTTTTGCACCTGATCCTGACCTGCAAGCGACCTTGGAACAGGTATTAGAGCAGGTGCGGGCCGAGTTTGCGTTGACGCCTACTCAAATTGCCGTGACCTGGGTGGTCTATGACCCGCCCTACATCGTCAATACTGGCGGGGCTTTGAGTACCGATGATTTTTGGCAACACCGCCCTCGGGGGGCCAGTTATCGGGGGGTTGAGCAGATTTACCCAGCCAGCGTGGTGAAGCTGTTTTATCTGGTAGCTGCCCATGAATGGGTTGAGCAAGGAATGATCCAACCATCGGCAGAGCTGGACCGGGCACTCAAGGACATGATTGTGGGCTCTAGCAACGACGCGACTTCCCTAGTTGTCGATCTGCTGAGCGGCACCACCAGTGGCCCGGAGCTGCCCCCTGGCCCCTTTGAAACCTGGTGTTACCAACGCAACATTATCAACCGCTTCTTTCAGTCGTTGCCGTGGCCTGAGTTGGTGGGGGTAAACATGAATCAAAAGCCTTGGGGCGATGGACCCTACGGTCGCGAGCGAGCTTTTGTAGGCGAGCACTACGAAAATCGCAATCGGCTTACCACCAACGCCGTAGCCCGGTTAATTCACAGCATTGCTGGCGGAGTAGCGGTGTCGGCGGCGCGATCGCAAACCATGCTCTCTTTGATGGGGCGCCATCAACCCATTACCCCGCCAGCACCCGGTGAAGAAGACCAGTTCACTGGGTTTTTGGGGGAAGGCCTACCCCAGAGCACTCGACTCTATTCAAAGGCAGGGTATACCAGCAAGGTGCGCCACGACGCCGCCTACTTTGAGCTACCCAGCGGCGAACCTGGTTTGCTAGTAGCTTTTATCGAAAGCTCTGGGCACAGCAAAAACAGACAAATTTTACCTCGGTTGGCCAGTCTCATAGTTCAGCACATGGTCAGTCCATAGGGTTAGGGCAAATGTTCCAAAATGCTAGTCACCCTTCGATATTGATCTGCCCTAATGTAGAGTCGCGCCTATCCAAAGTAGGTGCAGAATGTTGTTAACATAGCCTCGTCCCTAGGCTGAAGATGGTACAATTCAGCCAATTTCAGAGGCACATGTGGTGTGTGAATCTGTAGCGATAGGAATAGTTTTAACTTTCCTGAATCTCACTACGACATTGCGATTTCAAGAGCGATTAATCGTTGGCATTTAGCCAATGAGACTTGATTGTCAAAAATCTGAGGAGTGAACGAATCATGGCGTATCTCAAGCAAGTTTCCCTAGCTCTCAGCCTAGCGGCCGTAGCCGGTATGGCTGCCCCGGCCCTGGCCCACAATCACCTGGCCGAGCTAGAGCCAACCCAAAATACCTTAGCTGAAGCAGTCGAAAGCTCTACTGAAGCAACCACTGAACCTGTTGTAGCTGACGAAGCCACCACCGCTGAAGTGCCCGCTGCGGCTGAAGTGCCTGTCGTTGAAGCGATCGCCCCGGTGGAGCCAGCGGAGTCTGATGCTAGCCTGCTCGCTTTGCCCGAGGCTGAGTCGCTTACCGCTGATCAAGGTTCGTTCGACACCACTGGTATTGAGTCGGCTCTGACGGCGGCCACCATTGAGGTTGCTCCCGCCGCCAACGATTCTATTGATCTGGCCCAGGGCACCACCCGCCCGGCCTACGAGATCAGCCCCGCTTACCTGGGCGTGGGCGGCAACATCGGCATCGGCAGTCGCAACGACAGCGGGCTGTCTAGCTTTGGTTTCAACGTCATCAGCAAAATCTCCCTTGGGCCTCGCTTCTCGCTGCGGCCTGGGGCGACCATCACCAACAACCGGTCGAGCTTCACCATTCCGGTGACCTACAACTTCAGCACCTTGAGCTACAACGGGTTCCGTGCTCAGCCCTACGTTGGGGCTGGGGTCGATATTCCCACCAGTGGCGATGTGGGTCTGCTGATCAACGCTGGGGCCGACGTACCCATCTCCCGCGACTTTACCTTTAACGCCGTAGGCAACTTCCGAGTCACCAGCGGCTTTGCTCTCGGTATCTCCCTGGGCGTGGGCTACAACTTCCCCTTCATCTTTGAATAGAACTACGGATAAATCACCCGTTTGCCAATGCCATCTGAGGCAACAGTAGCCACTTATTAGGAAGGGGATCGTGTTTAGGCGCGATCCCCTTCCTTGTATGCAAGCTGCCAACTGTGGGCTAAATCGCGGGGCTGATTCGGGCATTCTGAAGGCACGATTCAGGGTGTGACGATGGCAGAACAGTCCATGGCCTGGGCCAGCGTGCTCCAGGCGTTTCAGCAGATTTGGGGCTATAGCGACTTTCGCCCACCCCAAGATGCGATCGTTAAGGCTTTGCTCAATCATCAAGATATTTTGGTCGTGCTGCCCACCGGTGAAAACTACAGCCTTCTTTCTTAATTCTATAAAGTAAACAACAACAAAACAATACGCGTATACTATAATCGTGGAATGCTAACTAATAGCGGTTCGTTATCGTCCACGAAGTAAACAGCGTGAAAGTTCAAAAGGTTGTACTCCCGGATTCCACTGTCCCTAGTTGGGTGCTGATTGGTGACGACTTTTTGCCAATTGAGCCTGTCCAAGAATTTTTAGACTACCTCCGAAATATTGACCGCTCACCAAACACAGTGAGAGCGTACGCTTACCACCTGAAGCTCTACTGGGATTACTTGGAGAGCAAGCACCTTGAATGGACTGGCGTGGGACTACCGGAGCTGGCCGAGTTCATGATGTGGCTCAGAAGCCCCAACCCTGGAGGTGTGGTCTCCATGCTGGAGCAGGAGGCCGCACGGTCAGAGTCTTCCATCAATGTGATTCTCTCCTCAGTGTGCATGCTCTACGACTTCCACGAGAAATGTGGCAACGTTCCACACATTCCTCTGTACCGCACACAAGTCATGGCTGGCAGGCGATACAAAGGGTTCCTGCACCACATTACGAAGGGTAAGCCTGTCAAGACCCGGCTACTCAAGCTGAAGGTGCCAAAGAAGCACCCAAAAGCCTTGAGTACAGAGCAGGTTGAAGCTATCGTTGGCGCTTGCACTCGAATTAGAGACCGATTCCTAATTTGCCTGCTCCACGAATCCGGAATGCGCATAGGCCAGGTTCTAGGGCTTAGACACGAGGACATAGCCTCTATGGACAATCTCATCAAAGTCGTGCCTCGTGACGATAACGCCAACAATGCCCGCGCTAAATCGCGAGATCCTTATAGCCTGCATGTCTCGCAAGAGCTGATGGCGCTCTATACCGAATACCTGGAGAAGGAATTCATGGAAATTCTGGAGGGCAATTTCAGCGACTACGTCTTCGTGAACCTCTGGGACGGGGCCATCGGAGAAGCCATGACCTATAACAACGTGATGGATTTATTCAGGCGGCTCAAGAGGAAAACCGGGATTGCGATTCATCCCCACATGTTGCGCCATACCCACGCTACAGAGCTAGTCCGGGATGGCATGCAGATGGCTTACGTCCAGAAGCGGCTAGGCCATCAAAGCATCCAGACAACCATCGATACTTATGTCCATCTACAAGATGGCGACCTCAAGGAAGCGTACCAGAAATATTTAGAGAGCCGAGACCATGACGCTACAGCCGGAACCCCAGAAGAAGGGCCGACGATATCCGCGTAGGAAGCAACCTTCAGACGTCATAATCCTTTGCAAGCACTGCAACGGCGGGAACTGCATCAAAAAAGGTGTCACGACCAGCAAACAGCGACAGTCTTACTGGTGCAAGGATTGTGAGCGGGCTTTTATCGAGCCCATTCCGCCAAACCTGTTTGACATAAATCCTGAAGATGAGTACCAGAAGGATATTTGGGACTGCCGCCGTCTAGGAATTTCGCCGAGCGTCGGCAAGCAGGCCTACACCATCAAATTCACGAAAATCTCTCAGCCTTGGTTGCGTCAAGCGGGCAAGGCGTTCATCAAGCTGTCTCTCAGCACCGTAGGCTTTTCCTCAGCCCTAAACAAGGTGGGTGCAGTCAACAAGTTTTCTGTATTCCTTGCCAAACGGCACCCCTCCATCGAGCCAGCTCAGGTGAGCCGTGAGATTATCATTGACTTTTTGGCTTACTTGGCAGGTCAAAAAATAGCAGCAACAACACGGGCTCACCTTATAGGGGATTTACGAGACTTTCTAGAACTGTGCTATCACAACGATTGGTTGCCAGTCACAAGGTATTTAATCCGGCGAGAGGACTATCCTAAGCGCCCTAAAGCAATCCCCCGGTACATCCCGGAAGTTGTGATGCAGCAGCTCAATCGGCACCTGGATGACCTGCCAGATCCGGTTATGCGGATGGTGTTGGTAATTCAAGAATGTGGGATGCGAATCTCTGAGTTGCTCCACCTGAAGCCGGATTGCTTACTGCAAGACCGTGCTGGTGATTGGTTCCTGCGCTACTACCAGTTCAAGCTCAAGAAGGAACTCACCATCCCAGTATCTAAGGAGGTAGTCCGAGTCATTCAGGAGCAGCGTCAGTACATCCAGGAGCACTTGAATGAGCCTTACGAGTACCTATTCTGCACTACCTATTGTGGCACTGGCTTCCGGCCAAGAGCCAAGCTAATGAGCCGGATAACTTTCGCAAAGTACCTTAACAAGCTTGCTAAGCAGCACAGCATCTGTGATGAAAGTGGGAAGCTCTGGCACTTCCAGACCCATCAGTTTCGGCACACCGTCGGCACTCGAATGATCAACAATGGTGTGCCGCAGCACATCATTCAGCGTTATCTCGGGCATGAGTCACCTGAGATGACGGCTACTTACGCACAAATTCACGACCAAACCATGAAGGAGGAAATCGCCAAATTTCGCGGCAAGGTGGTGAACATATCAGGCCAGGTGGTTGAGCCCAATGACATTGAGGCTGATGACCACGAACTGCAATGGGTCAAGAAGAATATTCAGGCTCAGGCACTACCAAATGGCTCGTGTGCTCTGCCAGCTATCTCTAAGGGATGTCCTCACGCAAACGCTTGCTTAACCTGTACACACTTCCGAACAACCTCTGAGCACCTACCTACTCATCAACAGGAAAGAGAGGAGACGCTGAAGGTTATCGACAAAGCCAAAGCTAACGGCTGGCAGCGGATAGTTGAGATGAACGAGAAAAAGCTGATCAGCTTAGACAACATCATCAACGGACTTGAGGGAGGTGCCGAAGATGGCTGTCGAACGTAGTGTTGATGGGTTGCGTCGAAGCGCCCAGAGAAAGCATCAGGAGGCACTTGAGAAGGTCGAGAAAGGTATCCAGAGCCTCGTTAAGGATAAACGCCCTATAAACTTCAACACCGTTGCTGAGGCGGCTGGAGTGAGCAAAGCGTGGCTTTACAAAGAAGCTGACGTTAAAGCTCGTATTGAGCAACTCCGGGCGCAGTCTTCTGGCTCCAAAAAACAGCCCCCAGTCAACCAGCGGGCTTCAGATGCCTCAAAAGATGCCTTGCTTAGAACGATGAAGGAGCGCATCAAACGCTTAGAAGCGGAGAACAAAGATCTGAGGCGACAAAACGAGGTGGCCTACAGCCATGTTCTAAAAGCCCGCGATCTGGAAAAGGAGGTGCAGCGGCTCAACGCTCACGTTGAGCGCTTGCAACAAAAAATGCACTTGAACAGTGCCGACGCAACGCCTCCTGAGCCAAAGAGTATCCAGCTTGCTCTGGCCGATCTGGGTGTAGAAATGAATTCAACCCTAGTGCGGCTGATTACCGAAACGCCTGTGGGTATTTTGGAGACTGCTATTGAGGCACTTAAGGAAGCACTGGCTAAAGGGCCAGTAAGAAGTCCTGGCGGTTTCTTCCATAGCGCTGTTAGAGACTGCTGGAGGCCGAATGAGGTTTACCAGGAGAAGGCTGATATGGAAGAGTTCAATCAGTGGTGGAAGTGGGCTTATGACAAGGGCTTGGTTAGAGCAGCCATGCAACAAGACGGAACTCAATTTGTTTTGTCTGCTGATGGAGAGTGGTACTCGTTTGAAGAAATAACGAGGCAATACCCACTAGGCTCTTAATTCCAGTCCAATTTGATGTATTTGCGTCTTTAATACCCAAAAACCAAGACATTTATACACTTGAAACACTAAGCCATTTAATATGCTGCACTTATACATTGGCTCGACATAAATTCCAAAAACTTATACGAATGCTTGCTGAGTAATATTTTTATGCTTGCTGCGCTATGCTTGCTGCATCAATTAGCAAGCAAAAGTTATGGCTAGCAAATCAGCATCGGCAGGGCAGTCTTCTGGGCGCTCGAAGGGGGGCAAGGCACGAGCTGAAAAACTTTCCTTGGAACAGCGGAGAGAGATAGCAAAGCGGGGTGCTGAAGCTAGGTGGAACAAAGATGTCCCAAAGGCCGTTTATTCGGGGGAGTTAACTATTGGGGATATGACATTTCCGTGCTCTGTGCTAAGTGACGGGACTCGTATCCTTACTCAATCAGATTTCATGGAAGGCATGAATATGTACTACAGCGGATGGGTCGCAAACAATAGAAGCCCCGAAAATGTCGCTGCAGAAGTGCCGCATTTTTTGGCCTTCAAAACTCTCAAACCCTTTGTAGATAGGCACTTGGGCGATCTGCAGTCTATCGCTGTGAAATATAGAACTGAGAGGGGCAGCCTAGCCCACGGTATTAAAGCTGAAATTATCCCAAAAATTTGCGATGTGTGGATTGACGCTGATGATGAGATTAGGCTTGGCTCACGCCAAAAGCAAGTAGCTCAGAAAGCTCGGCTTATGATGAGAGCACTGGCCCACGTAGGCATCGTTGCCTTGGTTGACGAAGCTACTGGGTACCAGAGAGATAGAGCCTCAGATGCCCTGTCTCAAATACTAGAAGCTTTTATTGCAAAAGAATTGCAAGCATGGGTCAAGACATTTCCTAATGAGTATTACGAGGAGCTGTTTAGGCTCAGGGGGCTTTCATATCCTACCGACACCGTAAAACGGCCTCAATATTTCGGAAAGATAACTAATGATATTGTTTACAAGCGCTTAGCTCCTGGAGTATTAGAGGAACTAAGAGATACAGTTCCCAAAACCAAATCAGGTAATCGCAAGCATCGATTCTTCCAAAAGCTAACGCCTGATATTGGGCATCCCAAACTAAGAGAACACTTATCTTCAGTTGTAACTATAATGAAGTTAAGTGATAGCTATACAGACTTTCAACGAAAATTAGACAAGATTCATCCAAAATACAACGAAACCTTGCCTCTAGACCTAGATTTCAGCGAAGATTCCGGGCGTGGGCTGTAGAAAATAGAGAAACAACCGAAGGGAATGCTCATTCCCCTCGGTTTCTTATGGGCCGCGTCTGGTACCCTCCTGGCCTCCTAAGCCCCTGGAGGAGGGGTCCGAATCCCCTGCGGTCCACATCTATTATAAGCCTTTGACTTCTACGTTTTGGCTCAAAACATCTGACCCAAAAAAGAGCGGAACAAGACAAAACTAGACCTATGCAAATTAGCAAGGAATAAAAGAAGCCCTAATTGCTAATTAGAAGTGACATTTCTTTTGGAAAAAAGAGTAGGTCGAATATAGTAACAACTACCTCCAATCAGAATCGTCATTTCTTCATAGAACTAGGTGAAATATTTTTTGTCATGAAGACCTTTTCGACAACTGCATCAGCAATTCTAATTGCCTCTTTAGTGATCTTATCCTCTTCTGAATAAAGGTCTTTCTCAACATTTTTTGAATATGACTTCGGGAAATTTTCTTTCAGCCATTCATCTATGCTTACAACTTCCTGATTTTCAACTCTTCTCTGTTTCATAAGTCTTCGCCTTCCATCCCAGGGTTTTTGCCTTCATTATACTCTACTATGCTTCTTCTGGCAAAGAAGTCGGAATTAAGTGATGGGTCAAAATAGTGTTTTCGTTTATACCAGATAAATCCGTCGCCTTTAGAGATAACAGCAACATCGGTTGGGCCGCCGACAGTTTCTTCATCCGTGGAAACTTTCCTTCTCAAAGAGGTTAGGCTAACTAACGCTTCAGCCATTTCAGCTAATTCCTCCTTCGGAAGGTTGCTGACGGTTTGCATAACAGGTTCAATAAAATTATCGTGTTGGTATTTTCTTATTTCTTCAACGAACTCGTGTACCAGCGCGTTCTTTGTCTCCTTAGACTGATTTTTAACACTCTCCTTTGTGTCTTCAGGCATATTTTCTGGAGAGTTAGCCAGCATAGCGCTCGTAAAGCTATCGAACCAAGCCGCCAGTATTCTTTCTATAGATTGGACTTGTATGTTTAGAAGGTGGCTTGACAGCCCCGCAACAAAAGTATAGATTACGTCCTCTTGGGCAAATGGAATAATACTCGAATGCGGTCGGTTTGAGTATTCTTTAGAGCTGTCAAAAGCGTATTTGACTTTACCTTGAAAAACTCCTTGTATTTTATACGGCTTAAGATCTGGAACCATTTCATCCCTCCCAAATCCGGCTATTACAATGCCGGAGTAACCGGACGAAAAATCATCTTTGCATACAGAAAGTCCCGCGATTTTATGAAGTTTGCTCTTGTTAGACTTATTGATTTTCAAATCCTCAAACACTTGATCCATTAATTCATTAGTGACTGCATCATTTTCAGATATTAAACTGGTCGCAAAGGTCTTATCAAATCCCGCCGCAAATTTCTTTTTGTCAAGATAATTGAAGCAGTCGTCTATTGCTTCGTCTATTATCGTCTTGATGCGAGTAGATGTCACTTTCCCATCCTTGCTTTCTTTTTTTATCCCAAGTAGTTCTTTTTCTATGTTTTGCTTGATGTTGAAGAAAGTGCTAAGGATGACCGCCCTAAAACTTCGCTCTTGGTCTTCGGGCAGAAAATAATGAGTGTTATTTGATAAAAAGTTGAGAAAATCTTCAGCATAAGCGCTAATGGTAGGAAAATAGGTTTTGCCAAGTTTTGCCCTATAAACCTTTATTAAAGATTCCCAAGGTACTCCTGTAAGACTTGCATCTCCATAAACCATTACCCCTATAGGCTCAAAACGCGACAGAGAAAATAGTTTATTTGCAGTATTGAAAATTTTTGTGCCTCCTGCAAGTCTGTTGCCTACCACTAGGCTAATCGTTACCGCACTATCGGCAGCCAAAGCTATAGCCTGTCTATTTATAATGGCAACTTCAGTAGTCATTTAATGAAGGAGTAAAGTACTATGTTCGTCACTACAATTCAAGCTGTCAAGATGCTAATGTTCTCGCTAAGTATATATTTATATTGGTGAAAAATATTAAACTCAAACCGAATCAGCTACCATCCACAGTCCCAGTGGACCTTAGACGGCTCTACCTAAAGTAGCGTCATCTCACATCGGGGACAGCGGCCAGTGAAGAGAGGATGCCAATCAAGCATTACTATGCACTGCTCTGGCGCGTGTTGCTTTGGAGGAGAAGAGATTTACTCTCTGCCGTAGAACGCATCCGGCTCCCTGGGTGGTTCCGGTCGTAGGGTTACCATCTGTGGCATAGCCCCCGTGCCGGTGCCCCTGTGAAGAGCGTTCCTGTGCGTCTTCTTCCGAAGTAGTCGTTTGAGCTTCTTGAGGGCTTTGGCTTTCTGTGTGGGTGTCATAGGCTTTGAGGGTATCTGTGTAAATTTTATTCAGTGCCAAGACTTCAGTAACCTTCCTAGCGTAACCTCGTTAGACATAGACGATGCTGCGTTTGCCCTTATGAGCACCGGAACAGCGAAGCAAATGCTGAAGACTATCCAGAGATTGTCTACGCTAGCTTATTTATCAGAGTCAACATTTAATCTTATTAGTCCATCCACATATACAGTCCCAATGAGCCCTGGGCGGCTCTGGCTGAAGTAGTGGCATCTCGCAAGCAGGACAGCGACCTGTAAACAGCGGGTGCCAGTCAAGCATGTCTAGCCGCTGCTCTAGTGTGTGACGTGCCAGAGGAGAAGGGATTTGTTCTCCGTCATAGACTGCCTCTGGGTCGTTGGGCATAATAGGCCTCACTCTTCGACTCACCTTCAATATGCCCTTATGCGCCTAACTCCCGTGCCATTCGGCTGCTCATCATTGGCCTGCTACTGATCGATCTCATGTTCATCGTCTACGCCTGGGAGAGCACCATGTGGCGGAGTAAGGTCACGAACGTGCTAGTAGACATGATGAAGCAGAGTCTTTAGAAACCTATCCATCAATAGAGGCTCTCCGGTGCAGGAGCGTTAATTTGAGAGTGTATCTGTTGCCGTATCTCAATGAACATTGGCAAGGCATTCGTGTGGAGATAGGACTCTGTCACTCCATGCTTGCCTATGAGTCACGCATGGAGTGAGAATTTTATGTAAGTTAAGATTTCCTCAAGATTCCTGTCGATTTAGGACTTAAATCTACTTCCAGTTTGTTAAGATTTGATAACAATTTCCGCGAAACCTGTCAAATATGTTGGAACTTATCCACAGGTTTTCCACAGTTGAGTTGCATGTTTTCCACAGATTTTCACGAGTTTCCGCCATTAGAGGCGTTTTTGGGGAAAACTTTTATCAAGACATTAGCAATCGAGTGAGGTGATGATATTTGTATAATAGGAGGCTGAACGTAGTTAGTCGTACCTCGTTTCTAGGTATTGACGACAGGTTTGTCAGGGTCGAGAATGGGCGAATCTACTTGAATTGATCTTTTGATCACGCAGGGACTAAGAACTTAAGGGTGCATGGGGTCTTGAAAGGGTCCAGTTTGTAGCCTTATCTCGCTCTCAGTTTCTAGATTAAATAGATCAGTTATTTTTGGTGTGGCATTGGCTCATGAATATTGACAAGTGAGAACTTTACATATGCTGCGGGATAAGGAAGGGTCAAAATACTCTAATAAAGACGAGTCTTCAGATACTTCCCGGAACGAGTTATCTACTAATCAGCGTAGCCATCTTTTAAAAGAGGCTTCATCAGATTACCTAAAAGGTAAAGTCACTAAGGCCGAACTCGAAAAGATAGAAGAAGACTTATCAACAGATTATGGTGAAGCTGCCTACCATATATCTACCCTAGCTTCTATATTATGTAATGCTCTTCAGAAGCTAGTAGATCCAAACGAGAGGAAGCTCTCAAAATGATTTAGAAGATTACAAACACCAAAAGACCGCTGAGTGAAATCATTCAGCGGTCTTTTGGTGTTTGTAAAAATGCATAGCTTTAATAGCTTTAACGGACTCATGTATCATCATTACCTAGAATCATGCTTCCATTAGTACCGAAAATCTATCAGCAATTCCTTGTATTACATCGCGCATCCCTCGACGATCAAAGCTATCTTGGTGGCTACTGTAAAGGCATAGAACGCCAAGGTTGCCGTTTTCACTGGGGATAGCAGCGCAAATAAGAGAACGATAGCCGATGCGTCCAGCAGGAGATTCTATGTAGCGGTTATCATCTGCATCGCCATTCTTGTCGAAATGAACTATATGTATTTGGTTATCAAGAAATGTTAAACCTGCAATTCCACGACTCCCAGATGGGCTTCCCTGTAAGCTGTCATCTCCTATAAAGAAGGTAAGAGCTACATCATCAGTTTCGTTCGGTGTAGAGTATCGCAGCCAAGTTGTTAAATAGTCACTTTGAGCTTTTCGGCAGTACAAAGCTACGCCACAAGTATTAAAAGTTTCTAGTTTAACTAGGTCTGTCATCAACTTTTTTACAGACTTCTTTCTTATATCCTCTTTTTCAGAAGCCTCAGAAGCTTTGTATAGTGAAGGAATAAGTCTGAATAAACTATCATCTAGTCTATGCATGTCTGATACTAATCTCAAAGCCGCTTGATGTCTGATGACCGTGTATGTCAGGGGGCCACTAAACAAAACTAAGATACATACAAGCGTACCAACATCAAATGTCAATGACTTCCCAAGAAAAGGTAAGACTTTGTCTACGAAAACATCTGCTTTATTACCAATCACTCCAGTGACGGCCGCAGAAGCCGCAAATATAAGGGTTGGCGTTAACTGTCTGCGCATAGCATACAGGTACTTTAAAGCCTATAAATCAATAAATCTAAGCAATTATCGCATAAAGAAGCTAAGTTAAGCAGATATTGGCTTGTTCCATTGAGTAGATCCATTTAGGCTATATAAAGTTTGCTAGCGCAAAAAAATTGGGCAAAATGCCTAAGACAATTGCCGCCTGTGTTTGTCAATAACTCAGTTTAAGCAAGGATAATGACAAACTCTGGTCAGTAGACAATGGCAATCTCAGCGTGAATCAAGTTTACTTTGTATATATATCAACGAGCTGAAAGACTCTTGAAATAAGGGTTTCAGTGATTTGGCTCAAGATAAGACGGGGCGGAAAATCGGTTTGCTTTCAACTACCGGCGCTGCTGCAGTCGGGCCTGACGCTGGTGGTTTCGCCCCTGGTGGCGTTGATGGAAAACCAGGTGCAAGAGCTGCAAGACAAAGCCCTGCCCGCTGCCACCCTCCACAGTCAGCTGCCACCACCCGTGCGGCACCGCACCCTCAGGGCACTAGAACGTCAAGAACTGCGGCTGCTCTACGTTTCGCCTGAGACCTTGTTTAGTCCGCCCGTCTGGGAACGGCTCTGCCAACCGAAACTCCGGCTCAATGGCCTAATTTTGGATGAAGCCCACTGCCTGGTGCAGTGGGGTGAAACTTTTCGCCCCGCCTATCGCCGCTTGGGGACGGTGAGAAAAGCGCTGCTGGACTGCCGCCCAGCTGGTAGCACCCTGCCCATTGCGGCTTTTACCGCCACCGCCGATCCCGAGGCCCAAACCGTCCTGCGCGAAGTGCTACAGCTTCAGTCGCCCCAGGTTGTGCGGCTTAATCCCCACCGTCCTAACTTAAATCTGCGAGTGAAGGCTGTGGTCAGCGAGGGCCAGCGCAAGGGCGTGTTAAAGCGCTACCTTCAGCAGCACTCCAACCAGGCGGGGTTAGTCTATGTGCGCACTCGCAAAGATAGCGAGGCGATCGCCCAGCAGTTGGGCGATCGCTATCGGGTAGCGCCATACCACGCCGGGTTGAGCAGCCGCGATCGCCGCCAGATTGAGGCTGACTGGATGGCCGACAAACTTCAGTTTGTGGTCTGCACCTCGGCCTTTGGCATGGGCGTTAACAAACAGTCAACTCGCTGGGTGGTCCACTACCAAGCCCCCTGCACCATTACTGAGTACGTGCAGGAGGTGGGGAGAGCCGGGCGCGATGGTAACACCGCCGAGGCGCTAACTATAGTAAGCGAGCCGATGGGTTGGCTGGAGCCGGGCGATCGCCAGCGGGCCAAATTCTTTGAGACTCAAACCCAGGCTCTACAGCAAAAAGCCCAGCGCCTAGTCACCCAAATTCCGCCTGAGGGAGACGTGCGCGACATTAGCCAGCAGTTTGAGCACGGGGCTATTTCCCTATCGTGGCTGCACAGCGTTGGCCAGCTGGAGTGGATGAGCCCGTTTCAGTACCAGCTCATCGACCGGTCGGCGCAACCGGTGCGATCGCAGGAGTCAGCCAGCCAGCAGATGCATCAATTCCTCCACAGCCGTCACTGTCGCTGGCAGGCTCTGCTCGTAGCCTTTGGTTTTCGCAGCGAGGCGCAGCGTCTAGGAGGTTGTGGGCATTGCGACAACTGTCATTCTCCGGCCAAAACTCGTCGGTCGTCCGCGAACTAATCGCGAGTTCTCCCGTCTTTAAGTGATGCACAAACCGATACCCACATTTGATCACGGTCAGCAAAATTGACAAGTTGAGGATCCATACCTTAGGTTTTTCTAAAGTTTTTGTTACCGTTAGGTATCACATTCTCAAGTTTTGCGTTTGATTATTTCAGATAACTCCCGTAGCATGGCGAGGATACCCATACGGTCTCTATGAATATTCTTTTGGTTTATCCACGCTTTCCTCAAAGCTTTTGGTCGTTTGACAAAACGCTAGAGCTGGTTGGGCTGAAAGCGCAGTTGCCCCCCTTAGGGCTAGTGACCGTAGCGGCGATTTTGCCCCAAACCTGGGACTACAAGTTGGTAGACCGCAATGTGCGGGAGGTGCGCGACGACGAGTGGCGCTGGGCCGACATTGTCATCATCTCGGCAATGATTGTCCACCGCGTAGACTTTTTAGACGCCGTACAGACCGCTAAGCGCTACGGCAAGTTGGTAGCGGTGGGCGGCCCTTACCCCACCGCTATTCCCCAAGAATCTGAAGCTGCCGGAGCTGATTTTCTGGTGCTCGATGAAGGGGAAATTACCCTACCCATGTTTGTAGAGGCGGTGGAACGAGGCGATCGCAGCGGCACCTTCCGCTCCGGCGGCGAGAAGCCCGATGTCACCAGCACCCCCGTGCCCCGCTATGACCTGTTGGAAATGGACGCCTACGCCGAGATGTCGGTGCAGTTCTCTCGCGGCTGCCCCTTTCAGTGCGAGTTTTGCGACATCATCGTGCTCTACGGCCGCAAGCCCCGTACCAAAGACCCCGAGCAGTTGCTGGCCGAGCTGCAATGCCTCTACGACCTGGGCTGGCGGCGCAGCATCTTCATGGTCGACGACAACTTCATCGGCAACAAGCGCAACGTCAAACTCCTGCTCAAGGCCATGAAACCCTGGATGGAGGAGCACGGCTATCCCTTCTCCTTTGCCACCGAGGCCTCGGTAGACCTGGCCCAAGATCCAGAACTGATGCAGATGATGGTCGACTGCAACTTCGGCACCGTCTTTTTAGGAATTGAAACCCCTGATGACGAGAGCCTGAACATGACCAAAAAATTTCAGAACATGCGCGACCCCCTCTCGGAGTCGGTGATCTCCATCGCCCAGGCGGGGCTGCGGGTGATGGCCGGGCTGATCGTCGGCTTTGACGGCGAAAAGTCTGGGGCCGGTCGGCGCATCTACGAGTTTGTTGAGCAGACCGCTATCCCCACGGCGCTGGTGAGCATGCTGCAAGCCCTGCCCGACACAGCCCTGTCCCACCGTTTAGAGAAAGAAGGCCGCTTGCTGAGCAAGAGCGCCGACATCAACCAAACCACCCTGATGAACTTTGTGCCCACCCGGCCCATCGAAGAAATCACCGAAGAATACATTCAGGTGTTTTGGGATCTCTACGACCCGCTGACGGTGCTCAACCGCACGTTCCGCCACTTTTTAATGCTGGGCGAGGCCCAAAAGCGCAACTACAAAAACCGCACCGCCTCCGCTGGTACTCCTGATATCAACTGGGTCACCATTCGCGCCTTTTTAATTGTCGTGTGGCGGCAGGGCGTGATGCGCAAGACCCGGCTACGGTTTTGGATCAACCTGGCCATTATGCTGTGGCGCTACCCAGCGGTGGTAGCTAACTACGTGTCGGTGTGCGCCCAGGCTGAGCACTTCATCGACTTCCGCCAGATCGTGCGGCAGAACATTGAGGAGCAGCTAGCGGCTTATCTAGAAGCCAAGCAATTCACCGATCAGACAGCGACAGCTGCCGAAACTGAAGCTATGGCGGTGCCCGTCAGCTAGATTTAGCCCTAGCGCTACGTGAGGAAGTCATTGCAAAATGGCCGAGGGACTTTAAGCCTCTCGGCCATTTTTTGGCACGGGTTAAGGGGTAGTCGAAACTTCTAAAAATGGAAGAAGACGTTACTGATGGCTCGGCCCCAGGGGCGCCGCATCTGTCAGGCACGATCGCCGCCACTGTTGATAGGCCCGTTGATAGTCAGCCCAGGCTTTAAGCTGGCCGTCGGGGCCTTCGTAGCGGTGCTTAAACTGCTCCCAGCAAACTTTTTCCATGGGGCCTCTCACTGTTTAGAAACGGCTTATATAGAAAGTTTTGGATCCTAATTTAATAATGACAAAAACCTTGGGATCAGGGTTGACCTTGCAACACAACTTGAGATCCTGATGAATTGAACTCCATGCAGCCAGGAGCTTCTAGATTTAGCGCTATATCTGGAGGAAATTGAGTTGTTAAACGCTACATCTAAAAATAATCGGGTATGATGATCGACCATTGGGGCGCTTTACTCGGCTCAGGCGAGAATCTACCGATGCATGTGGGTTTCTACCGCTGGGTGTGGGCGATGCGCCGATCTACGTACTCTCTTGCTAGCAAAAGGCTGATCCCATGGTTCAAGAACTTCCCCGTACCCGGTTACAGGGGCCATTCCCTGAGGCAGCTCCGGCGGCGTTTCCCGTGTTTTATCGCACCTACAGCCGTCGGGGCGAGGTGGTAGAGGGGCAGCGCGAAACCTGGGATCAGGTATGCGATCGCACCCTAGCCGGTCTGGTCGAACTCGGTAACCTCACCGCCGAAGAGACAGCATTACTCAACCGCATGCAGCGCCAGGCTAAGGCGCTACCCTCTGGTCGCTGGCTGTGGGTGGGCGGCACCGACTGGAGCAAGCAGCCCGAAAACTTTTCCGGGGCCTATAACTGCACCAGCACCGACGTGGTTGACTGGCGCGCCTTCGGCCTGATGATGGATCTGGCCATGATGGGCTGCGGCACCGGGGCAATTCTCGAACCCAAGTACATCAACCAAATTCCCGTCATTCGCAACCGGCTGATCGTCACCATGGCCGGCGACATTGGCGAAACCCCGGTAAGTGAGCGCCGCGAAGTCACCGAAGTCACCATTGAGGGCAACCAGGTAGCCATTCGCGTCGGCGACAGCCGTCAGGGCTGGGTGAAATCCTACGAAACCCTGCTGGAGCTGTCCACCGACGATCGCTTCACGGGAGATGTCAGCGTCACTATCGACCTGCGCGACGTGCGCCCCGCTGGCGAAAAGCTCAAGGGCTTTGGCGGTGTGGCCAATCCCGTCCGGTTATCGCTGCTCTACGATCGCTGCGCCAACATTCTCAACAAGGCTCTGGGCCGTCAGCTCAATTCTGTTGAGTGCTGCCTGCTGATCGACGAAGCCGCCGCCTGCGTAGTAGCCGGCAACATCCGCCGCAGCGCGGGTATGCGTCAGTTCGACAGCAACGACGAGTTGGCCGCCAGCGCTAAAGACAACCTCTGGCAGCAGGACGCCGAGGGCAACTGGCGCATCGACCCCGAGCGCGACGTGCTGCGCATGGCCAACCACACTCGCGTCTTCCACACTAAGCCCAGTCTGCAAGACTGCATCGATTCGGTTCGCAAGCAGTTCTACTCGGGCGAAGGCGCAATCCAGTGGGCTGGGGAAGCGAAGCGCCGGGCCGGAGCCGACGATCGCTACGGTCTCAACCCCTGCGGTGAGATCCTGGGGGCCAACTTCCACTGCAATCTGGCGGAAGTACACCTCAACCAGCTCGATCCAAAGAACTTAAAGGATCAGGAAGACGCCTTTACCGCAGCGGCACTGTCTGTAGCGGTGCTGCTCAACCACCAGTTCCAGGAACCCCGCTACCAAAAGTCGCGCCTGGAAGACCCGATCGTCGGTGTCTCCTTCACCGGCCTATTTGACTTCTTCGTGATTGCCTTTGGGGTCGAGTGGCTGCGCTGGTGGGAGGCAGGCCGCCCCAACACCATGCAGGGACTTGACTTCAAGGCCAAAGAGAAAGAATTTCTGACTCGGTGGAAGGATATTGTGCACCGAGTGGTGGGGGAATATTGCGATCGCCATAACCTAGTTCGCCCCAACCGCTGCACCACAGTACAGCCGGCGGGCACCAAATCGCTGCTCACGGGCGCTAGCCCCGGCTGGCACCCCCCCAAGGCCCAGCGCTTCATTCGCCGCATCACCTTCCGCAAAAATGATCCCGTAGCAATGGCCTGTATCGACTACGGCTACTCCATCGTGCCCTCCCAGTCAGATAAGGACGAGAACGGCGGGTTGCTCGACGATCCCTTTGATCCCCGCTGCACCGAGTGGCTGGTGGAAATTCCGGTCGAGGTGCCCTGGGCCAACCTACCGGGGGCAGACGAAATCGCCATTGAGAAATTCTCGGCGGCGGCCCAGTTCGACTTCTACATGCAGGTGCAGAAACACTACACTACCCACAACACCTCGGCCACCATCGAGTTTCGCGAACCGGAGCTAGAGTCGCTGGCCGAGCGCATCTACCAAACCATTCAAAACGATGAAGGCTACATTTCCGCCGCCCTGCTGGCCCGGTTCGACGACCTGCAAACTTTCCCCCGTCTGCCCTTCGAGCCCATCGACAAGGCTACGTTCGAGGCCCTCAAACAGCAGGTAGAAGCGCGGCGCGGCACCGAAAACTTCCACGCTGCCCTATCGCGCTACGACGCAGGCGAGCTGATCGAAGCTGGCCCCGCTGGCTGCGACTCCGACAAGTGCATGATGCCGGAGAAAAAGCCGGATTAGATCCAGCCTGTTAGCCCGTTGAGACTAGAGAGATAGCGAAAGGGGTTCCTGCACAGGTCAGGAACCCCTTTTTCCTTAGTTCGGGCATTAGGTGAAGCCTAGGCTAGGACAGCCCAAAAGAACAGGATTTAAGCCCAACCGACACTTTTTTCATTTTTCATTCTTTTGCTAGCTTTACCCCAAATATGGCTGTATCACATCCAAACGCAGAAAAAACGATTCAAAACCTGCACCCCCTACCTCCTACCCTCCTACTCCCTACCCCCCATGGTGGGGATCAATATGGGGAATCAGCGAGTGGGGCTTCTCCAGTCCGTGGGCTTCCATCAGTGCCCGATCGCCCATAATCCGGCGGGGGCAGCCGTCGGCAATAATGCGGCCCTCGTCGATCAGAATGACGCGATCGCACACCTCCAGCACAAACTCCAGATCGTGGGAGGAGATCAGCACGGTCTCGGTAGAGTTTTGCAGAAAGCGAATCAGGCGGCGACGGGTACGCAGATCGAGGCTAGCGGTGGGTTCGTCGTAGAGAATGATCTGGGGGGTCATGGCCAAAAGACCGGCGATCGCCACCATCTGTTTTTCGCCCCCTGACAGGTGGTGGGGCAGGCGATCGAGCAGGTGGGCGATGCCAGCCATATCAGCAGCTTGGGAAACCCGCGCCTCTACCTCTGCCGGGTCAAGGCCCATATTCTGAGGGCCAAAGGCAATATCATCGCGCACCGAGGCAGAAAACAGCTGGTCGTCCGGGTCTTGGAACAACAGAGCGACTTCAGGGCGAAACTGACCAGGCTTGAGCGGTTCACCAAACAGGTAAATTTCCCCGGCGGCGGGGGTGAACACGCCGCACAGCAACATAAATAGAGTGGTCTTGCCGCAGCCGTTGTGGCCAATAATGCCGACGCGATCGCCCTCGCTAATGGTCAGCGAAATATTCCCCAGCACCTCGGGCTGGTCAGGGTAGCCAAAGCTGAGATCGCGGGCCGCGAGCGCCTCTCGTTGAGGCTTTTGAGCCATGGCTAAGGGGTCAAACCCAGTCGAAATTGAATTCATCATTGGCGTATCCCTCACAGGCGCAAAAGTCCTTCAGCGATTACTAGGCTGACCGCTGCCGTCAGCACCACCGCCGCTAGCCCCCAGCTTAGGGTGCTGGGCTGCGCTGCAGCGCTCTGCCCCACCGCTACCTTGCCTCCATAGCCGTAGCCCCGCAGGCGCATGGCCCGGTAGACTCGATCAGACTGCTCATAGCTGCGAATCAGCAGATTGCCGGCCAGCATGGCTAGCTGCTGCATCATCTGACCGTTTATCCGCAGCCAGCGCTGCCGCCGCTGGCCAAAGCCCCGCAGCCGCATGGCCTGCTGCATGGTAGCCAGCATGGCGGCAATTTCAAATAGGTAGCGGTACGAGAGCAGCGTCATATCCGCCAAGATGGTAGGCAGACCGAGCGATCGCATCGCGTGTAGCAGCGTCAAAAACGGCGTCGTCCCCAGCAAGATAAACCCCAGGGTCAAAATCGACAAAAACCGCCCCACAATTAGCAGCGTCGCCTGCAACCCCTCTTGGCGCAGAGTCAGCCAGCCCCACTGACCCAGCACCGTATCGCCCACCGTCAGCGGCAGCACCACCACCAGCGACAGAATAAATAGCCCTGGATAGCTCAGCCGCTGACGCAAAAACGACACCGGCAGCCCCGAGAGCCCGTAGAGCATGGCTGCCAACCCCAACATCCAGGGCACCAGGGTGAGCTGACGCACCATGGCAAAGGCAAACATCAGCGCCACTAAGCTAACTAGCTTCAGTCGGGGCGACCAGCGGTGGATCACCGACTCACGGTGTACATAGGTATCGAGACTAGCAGCTCCCATGGTGGCCTAACCCTCCAGCAACTCGGGCTTTACCCGACGCAAAAACAGCACCAGCATGGTCGTAAATATTCCTTCGATAACGGCCAGGGGCACGTGACCCACCGACAGCGTCAGCACCGCCGCCCGCTCCGCCCCCGCATTGAGCTCGGCGGGAATGTTGAAAATAATCAGCGCCAGAAAGATCAGGGCCGCGATCCCCAGGCCTAGGGCACCGCCCAAAAAAGAAAACACCCCCGTGCGAGTCGGCTCTTTGAGCATCTTGCCCACCGTGTTACGGCCCTGAAAAATGTGGTACGCCAGCAATGCCGGAATGCCCATCATCGCCGCATTTACCCCCAGGGTGGTGATGCCCCCATGGCCAATGACCAGTGCTTGAAAAAATAGGCCAATCAGAATGGCCGGAAAAGCAAAATAGCCCAGCACCACCCCCAGTAGCCCGTTCAAAATCAGGTGGACGCTAGCGGGCGGCACCGGAATATAAATAGAAGAGGCCACAAAAAACGCCGCCGTCAACAGCGACGCCTTTGGAATTTCGGCAGCGGGGTCGGGCTTCCGGTTAATCTGTCGCAGGGAATACCAGGTTGCTACTCCAGTCATGGCGTACCCAGCCGCGCAGACCTGGGCTGGTAAGATTCCGTCGGGAATGTGCACTAGCGCTTGCCTCTGGCAAAAAATAGAGCGGTGCCGATAAAGCCCCAGATTACAGAGCCAATAGTAATACCCTGCTGCACTGGAGATAGGCCAGTACTACGAGAGATTAAAGAATTGGGCTCGTCTGCCGCCTCTGTCCCAGGGTCAGAAGTAGAGTTCTCAGGAGAGGAATTCCCTACCGGAATGGTGGTCACTACCCCGTGACCAGCCTGGCGCACCATGACTTCCCAACTGCCAGGCTGGGCTGCGTCTGGGGTAAAGCTGAACTTTCCTTGGTCGTCGGTGGTGCCCTGTTGCCAGGGTTCGGCGGGCTGGTCTGGAGCATAGACCAGCACCTGGGCGTTGGCCATCGGCTCTCCAGTCTCAAATTGAGCGTTGATCTCAACGCTGCTGATCTGGCGATGCTCCACCGTGACGCCATGGGCAATCGCCGGCAACGCCCAGCCAGCCAAGCCTACAGTTAACGCCAACGTCAGGTTTAGTTTCATAGGGTAGCCAGCTTAGTTTCTGCACAGTGGCCTTCGCCCACGTGGCCCAGGCTGGGCAAGATCGAGAGAAAAGCGGTGTAATCGGCCTCCGATAACTCCGCTTGGAGGGCCGAGCTATCGACATCGACCACGCCATTTTCGGCCAGGGCCGCCAGGGGCCCAAAGCCCAGGGCACCAGTATTGATGCCGTCGTCAGCGGGGGCACTACCATCGCCAAACAGGTGGTCAAAATGGAAGGTAGCTTCTAGGTCAGCTTCTTCTCCAGCGGTGAGAATGCCCTTGCGATCGTCGCCCACGAAATCGCCGCAGGTAAAGGCCAGCTCTTCATTCACCTTGACGGTAAACGGAATCTCTTCGCCCTCTTTGGTGGCTGTACCCTGCATCCAGATGGAGTAGCCCTCTGAAGGGCCGCTCTCGGCAGGCACCATGCGCCAGGCCAGGGCATTAAAGCGCCCCGCCGGAGCCTCTACTTCACCCACGGCCACGGGCTCAGCCGCTTCATCGCCCTCGGCCAGATCGACCACTTGGGTACCGTCAACCTTGACTTCGGCTTTGGCCTCCAGGGTATCGTTCACCTCAGGGTCAAAGGGAGGATCGGTTTGGGCAGCGGTGATATCGGCCAAAGACACGTAGAGGTTGTCAAACTCGATTTTCCAGCCGTCTTTAGTAGTGAACCCCTGGCGCACAAAATCTTCGCCATTGGCGCGAATCACCAACGTGCCGGTTTCGCCCTCGGTGCTGGCGGTTTCGGTAGGTTCGGTGGGTTCGGCCTCAGGGGCCGTGGCGGTGGGGCTTTCGCCACCGCAGCTAGCCAGCACGCCTAAGGCCAAACAGCCCAACGCACTAACCTTGAGAGCTTTAAAGAAATTGCGTTGCATAGTACCTAAAAAGTAAATGGCTCAGCGCCAGGGGGCAGTCGTCGAGAGTTAGGCTTTATCTCACTACGTCTCAACCTGTTTACTTAACCCCGAGCTTCCTAAACGCGCAATGCCCAGGGGGGGCACCTATTTTTAAGGCTGGTTTTCCCAAACCGCTAAAACGGTAGGATGAGGGCAAGCCCCCTGTGCCCCATCTACCGTTTTAGGAACCCGATGTACGACGTTATTGTTGTAGGGGCCGGCCCCGCCGGAGCATCTACTGCCTACCACCTGGCCAAGCAGGGGCACTCGGTGCTGATCGTAGAAAAGGATTCGCTACCCCGCTACAAGCCCTGTAGCGGTGCAGTGTCACCCAGCGTGGCGGAATTTTTTGACTTTGACTTTGCCCCGGCGATCGATCGCCCCATGCGCCGAGTGCGCTATACATACAAGCTAGGCGACCCCATTGAGGCCGAACTCGCGACCACCGACCCAATCTGGATGGTGAAGCGCGAAGTCTTTGACCACTTTTTGGTGCAGCAGGCGCAAAAGCTGGGGGCACAGCTGAAGGATGGTACGGCTGTTACGGCGATCGCCAACCAAGGCGACTATTGGCAGGTAACCACTACGGCTGGCACGCTAGAAGCGGCCTACCTCGTGGCGGCCGACGGCGCTACCGGTCCCATGGCCAAATGGCTGGGCTTCCCTGAGCTAACGCTGCGCACCGCCAGCGTGTTGGAAGTGCCTGCCCCCCTGGGGGATGACTGCGCCATCAACTTTGAATTTGGCCTCGTTAAGCAGGGCTGCGCCTGGAACTTCCCCAAAGCAGACGGTTACTCGATTGGGGCGGCGACCTTCTTGGGCCAAGCCCCGGCAGACTACAGAAAAGCCTTGGAAAAATACAGCCAGTCCTTTGGGACAAGCCTCGATCAGGGTACGGTCTACAGCCACCCGCTGAAGCTGTGGGATGGCAACCATCCTTTGCACACCCATCGGGCAGTGCTAGTGGGCGAAGCCGCTGCCATTGTCGATCCGCTCAGTGCCGAAGGCATTCGCCCCGGCATGATTAGCGGCGTGCGGGCCGCCGAAGCGATTCATGCAGCCCTGGGCGGCGATTCCCAAGCCCTGGCTGACTACACCGCCACCATGCACGCTACCTGGGGCGAAGATATGCCCTGGGCCAAGCGCATTGCGGGGTTATTCTTTCGCGTGCCGGGAATTGGTTACCGGGTGGGCATTAAGCGACCTACAGCCACCCAGCGGCTGGGGCAGATTTTGGCAGGCGAGGTGCGCTACGCCGATATTGCCGGTCGGGTGATGAAGCGGCTGAGCGGCGGGTTGTTATCGGGGTAGATGGGTGGGGCTTGCTTAACTAAAACGTATTGACGTTGTCATTACGAACTAGCTACAATTTCAAGGTATGGACGTTTACTTCGTACTCAATGGAGTCTCCTTTGTCTGGAATGATGAAAAGGCTCAGCTCAACCCTCAAAAGCACGACGGTGTAACGTTTCAGCAGGCTGCGCAAGTATTCTTTGACCCCTTGCTGGTGGTGGTTGATGCCAGCCGTAACGATGAAGCACGTGATGCCGTCATCGGTTTAGATACGCATTGGAACCTTCTATACGTTGTCTACATTGAGCGAGAAAGCGACACCATTCGGATTATCTCGGCCCGAAGGGCAACCCGCCAGGAGCGTGAATACTATGAAAGCTGATGATTTGAAGAAACGGCTAGACAGAAATCGGCCTATGACAACAATCACCATTCGCATGCCTGAAGACGTGATTGAAGACCTTAAACGGATTGCCCCTCTACTCGGCTTCTCTGGGTATCAACCTTTAGCTCGGGCCTATATTGGTCAAGGGTTACGGGTCGATTTAGAGCGACTTGAAGGGGATCATGTATCTGAGCTAGTTGCAAGCTTGAGACGGCATGGTGTCAGTGATGACGTGCTGCAAGCAGCTCTGCAAGAAGTGATTAAACCTGTGGCCAATGGGCTGAGCGATTCCTAAGACTTAACTTGTGTCGCTCAGTGCCTGGGTTTCCCCAAGCGGCGATACCAGCGGGCGAGCTGGTGGGGATCAACGCCGAGTAGGTAGCCAGCAATCATTGCCTGATTCGCCAGGGTGGTACGGAGAATGCCGAGGGTGCGCCAGCGACGATCGCTCGTCACCACAGCACTAGGTGCGATCGCCACCTTCCCCACTTTGCGCAGCCGCCGCATCAGCTCAAAGTCTTCCATCATCGGCAGGTCGGGGAAGCCATCCATATTGTGAAAGACCTCGGCTTTGAGAAAGATCGCCTGGTCGCCGTAGGGCATTTGCAGAAGGCGCGATCGCAAATTCACCCCCCATTCCACCCAGCGCAGGCCTCGGCCAGGGCCGTCGATGGCGAGGCGAAAGGCTCCGGCAGCCACCCCAGGCTGAGCCAGGGTTTGCCGAATGGTGCGATCGAACCCCTTGGGCAGGCGGGTGTCGGCATGGAGAAACAGCAGCAGGGGGCCGGTGGCGGCGGCAGCCCCACAGTTGAGCTGGTGCGATCGCCCCGGAACCGACCTGACTACCCTGGCCCCCAGAGCCTCGGCCACTTCGGCAGTACCATCTGCGCTGCCGCCATCCACCACAATCACCTCCACAGGGCTGAATGGATGGATCGTGTTTAGCACCGCTGGCAACTGTCTCGCCTCATTCAAAGCTGGGATCACGACAGAGATTGCGGGCTGCGATGGGGTTTCATCGGTGCTTGAGGCCACGGAGTCGGGATAGTGCTCCGCCAGGCTCGACGATTGGGTTAAGGGGCCGCCGGCTTGACGAGACGTGAGTAACCCTAGCGCCAGGTGCATCTGAACCTTGGCCACAGCCCATAAACCTTTGATCGAGAGGGGCATACCGCAATACCAGTGAGCGTTTCGATAATCTACCCAGCTTGGCCCTCAGAGGGGATGAGGAGTAAGTTGATGTTTGCCGAGGCTGGGCTAAAACTGGTCAAAAATGTAGTTGTCGGCGTACTGAATGGCGCGATCGCATTCGGCCTGGCTGCGCACCGTCCAGGCCAGCAGGGGCAGGTTAAAGTAGCGGCGGGCTAGAGTGGTGGGTAACGTCGGTAGCGCCTTGACGTTATAGGAAATAAACTGCGGGGAACTGGCCCAGGTAAGCAATAGGTTGCTGCGCAAAAACTGCTGCGGCTTGCTAGCTAGCTGGCCGCGCATAATTTCGGGAGCGTGGCGCTTAAACCACTGGAGCGATCGCGGGTTAAACGACTGCACCGCAAACTCCCCCCGGTAGCTGTCCAGAGTTTTGACTAGAGCTTGCTCCAGCGGGCCAACTTTCTTTTTGTTTTTAATTTCGATTAGCAGCGGCACTCGCCCCTCAACACAAGACAGAACCTCAGCCAGCGCAGGAATGGTTTGGTCTGTGTCGTAGAGGCGATAGCGCTTGAGCGTGACCAACGTTTGCTCAGCAATACGGACTTTTTTGCCCGTTAGCCGCTTCAGATCGCGATCGTGGAACACAACTAGATTGCCATCGGCCAGTAGCTGCACGTCAAGTTCGATGGGGTGGTGAGCAGCGATCGCCGCCTCAAAGGCTGCCAGCGAATTCTCTGGCACTGCTGTCCCGTGATGCAGGCCCCGGTGGGCAATGGGTCGGGTCGTAATCCACTCCATCGCTGGCCTCTCCTAGGCTGATAAGCTGAGCAATGTTCTAAACTGGTCGGTCGAGCTATATCAAGACTAAACAGTACAATCCAGCAGAGACCCGCGCCAACCCCGTTTGCCCTCACTGAAGGCTTCCCTTCCCACTCCCTCATCTCCCTAACTCCCCCATCTCCCCAATGCCCGTCGATACTTGGTTTCCCCTCGCCGTCTACTACAGCGACCTGCCCGATGCAGCCCAGCACAAAGCGGCTCTCTCCGAGGCCATTCTTGACCTAGAAGCCAACGGCAGCGAACCCCGCAACTTTCCCGAAATGGCCTGGACGGGCGACCTGCACGGCGTCGAAAAAGTGCACACCGATCCCCGCTTTAGCTGGGTGGTGGCCCAGGTCGGAACCCATGTGTTGAACTACCTCACCGAGCTAGGCCTCGACCTCAGCCAGATCGATCTCTACATTCAGCGGGCCTGGCCCGTGGTATCGCGTCCCCAGCAGGAGGTCGGTGCCCACTGCCACAACACTGCCCACGTCAGCGCTGTGTATTACGTCGCCGTGCCCGAGTCGGGCACTGATGCCGCTGGCTGTCTCACCTTTTTAGACGATGCCCGCCCCAACGAGGTCAGCCCCGGCTTGGGCAGCGAAAACACCGACATCATTTCTACCTGGAATTACCTCAACCAAGACCAGGCTCTCTACCTGCCCACCGAAGGGCGGCTGATTGTCTTCCCCGCCAAACAGCGCCACGGGGTAACGCCCAACCACACCGACGAGCTGCGCCTGTCGCTCTCGTTTGACATTGTGCTCACCGCCGCGCCGGGGCAAGCGGCAGGGGCCTACGAATTTCTCATGCCGCCCCCGGTTCAGTGGCAACGGTTTGGTCAGATTTCCTAACGGTAAAATTTCCCAACACGTTAGGGAGGTGAGCCGAATGCACATCCGCGAAGACGATCTGACCGGGCCGCAGATTATCGCCTTGCTGCGCGAGCATCTGGAAAACATGCACGAGATTACGCCCCCCGGCAGCGTTCACGCGCTGGATTTGGAGAAGCTGAGGGCACCAAACATCACCTTCTGGACGGCCTGGGACGGTGATGACCTTCTGGGCTGCGGCGCGCTGAAGGAACTCGACCTCACCAGCGGCGAAGTTAAGTCGATGCGAACCCCTGCTGCCCATCGCCGCAAGGGCATCGCCTCTAGCATTTTAGAACACATTATTGATGTCGCTCGGCATCGGAGCTACACCCATCTGTATCTAGAAACGGGCTCTTTCCCTGCTTTTGCCCCGGCCCGCACCCTGTACGAGCGCTACGGCTTTGAGTACCGAGGTCCTTTTGGTGACTACACCAACGACCCCAACAGCTCCTTTATGGAGAAAAGCCTTTAGCCACAGCGTCAGAATGTCGTAGCCACAATTCAGGAATTGGGACGATTTACGCGAATCAATTGTCCTGCCAAAATTCCTGCTTCAAGAATCGCTTGGTGTACTCGGTTAGCAAGCCCCTGGCGATCGATGTCTTCTGTACAAACGATAATGCCAGCGTGCTCAGAATCTTGGTTGTGCAGCCGAATAAAGTCACCTCGGTTAACGGTTAGCACAGCTCGATTTTGACTGATAGCGAAAGCTAACACTGTTTCATCGGGGATGCGTTTATTCCCTTGTCCTGCCTCTTGAACGGTCAGCACGTCATGCCCTAAGTCTTTGAGCAGCCGGCTGACTTGGCGAGGATAACCCTCATCGGCGTAGAGTTGAGCCATGCTCAGGCTGCCGCTTGCCGTTGAAGGGCAACTTCAATTTCGGATTGGTGGGTGCTGGCGTAGAGCCAGGCATTGGTGAGGTCTGCGGCAGTGAGGTCGGGATAATCTTCTAAAAGAAAGGCTTCGGTTGCGCCCTGCTGGCGAAGGCTAACTAGCAGCCAGACAGGAATGCGGGTTTGACGAATGCAGGCATCGCCGCCCATAACGCCAGGGGTTTTCTCAATGCCAACCCAGGTACCGCTGAGGCTAGAGACCAGCAGTTGAATGACTTGCGCTTTTTCTTGGGGCGAAAGCGCTAGCAGTTCGGTTTGGAGTTGGTCGAGGGTCATCATCGTTAGCTCTACATCATCAAATTGTAGAAGATGCTGGTTGAGAGCCGCTGGAGTTTGAACTAACTCCAGTTTCAAGAGGTACGAATGTAGCGAGATAGATGGTAAGCCGCGAGCTTGACATCTTCTGGGGCAACCCGTTGCGGTTCGTTATCGATAAAACTGGGCAGCGCTTTGGGGTTCAGCACCCAGAGGTCAGAGGGCCCTTTTGTCTTAGACGACTCCACAAACCATCCTGGAAAAACCACCACTGGCTTAACAGCAAAAGATCTGCCGGTACTTTCCTTCAGTACTTCTGCGACCCAGTAGGCCTGTGCCTTAGCTTGCTCAACCGCATTGCGCTCCATCAGCTGGCCGTTAACTTGAATGGTTTCGCCATCGAAGTGAATAGTGGATTTTCCAGACGATGGTTTGCTGTAGGTTTTGGTCTCGATGGTGAAAATGCCGCGATCGCAAATCACCACGTGATCGACGTTGAATCCCTTTCCCACAATGTCATGAAAGACTCGGTAACCTTTTTCTCTCAAATCTGACAGGTATTGTCCAACCGCCTTCTCTCCATCTCGCGCCATCCTCAGGCGCCTGAGCTGTAGTCTCAATCGGTAGAGCCGAAAGCAGGCACAGCTCGAAATTGGGATGGTGACTATGAGGGCTCCTAAAGGCTGCGGCGGGGTGTTGCTCACTGCACGCCACCACTCGTATGCGGTAAAGATGATGGGCAGCAAAAACAGGCTCAGCCACGTGTTGAGGTCTTCATCCCACAAACGCTGTAGCTCTTCATCAAGGGATTGCCCTGGGTTCCGCAAAGGTTTGTCTTTTAGGGGGGATACCCGTTGCCTACGGGCGTTTAGCTTCATAGTTGATAAACTTCCTGGGGCGAGCTGCTAGGCACGCTGAGAGTATGCCCCAGATACATGGCGCGAAACCAACCGAAACCCTTACCCCTGCTTAAGGCGATACCGCTTCTGCGATCGCGTATCGCGAGGGGTCACAACCCAGGTATTTTCTCCATTGAGGTAGTCGTAGATAGCGACGATCGCGATCGAGTTTTTGAGGGTGACGTAGAAAGGCAAAAACAGCACATGCTTAATGTAGTAAGTCAGCGGATAACGCCTAGACGCAACCTTTGCCGTTGCTAGAATTTGGTAAACCCCGCTGAAAAGCGACAGGCCACCGGCAACCCAAAAATAAACTTGCATCTGGCCCGACACCGCACCGGGCACCAGCAAAAAGGCCAGCAGCACCGGCAAGAGCTGTAGCGAAATTAGGGCGAAAGATTCGCAGTAGTAGAGCAGATACGTCCAGTAGAATTTTTGCCAGTTGTTGAAGTGAGGCGATCGCCACAACCGGCGCTGATAGAGCAGCGACACTTCTAGCCAGCCGTGGGCCCAGCGTTTGCGCTGAAACCAAAGTGTTTTGAGCGAGGCGGGCGCTAGCTCACTGGTTACGATACTGCGATCGTGCAAAATTTTGTAGCCGTTAAGCAGCGTTCTCAAAGAGGCGTCAATATCTTCAGTCAATCGGTTGGGGTCGAAGCGAATTTGTTTGAGCACCAAGGTTCGCCAGTAGCCGTTCGAGCCACCAAAGATGCTGGTGTCAGTCAGAAACGACTTCGCCGCGTGACTAATGCCGTACATCTGCTCAAACTCGATCGCCACGTTTTGAGCCAGAAAGTTTTCGTCATGGTTGCGAATGACGTTGCGGCCTTGAATAACATCGTACCCCTGAGCAATCCAGTGCCACGCCCGCCTAAAACAGTCGGCACTGGGATGGTGATCGGCATCGAGAACACAGGTGACTTCTCCCGTCGCAATGTCGAGGGCGGCATTCATATTTTCGGCCTTAGATCGGCTGCCTTCGACCCGCAAAATGATCAGCTCATCATGCTGCCTGGCCAGCTGATGTAGCTCAGCCTCAATGGGCAAATCCACAGGCGTGTTGTAGGCCAAAATAATTTCTAACCCGTCCGCCGGTCGCTCGATGTGAGTGAGCAAATGGTGCAGAGTCTCAACGATAATGTTCTGCTCGTTGGGCAAGTAGGCGGCCACTAAAAATGAGCAGCGGGGCACCGGATCGAGGGGAGAGGGGTACTCAGCCCCTCGCACTCCCATCCAGGCTTTGACCTGGTTTCGGGTCTGCTCTGACGGAGGGCTAAGCCGATGGCGATGGGTTGCAAACCGGCGAAATAACGCATTGCTCGACTCGACGATGATAATCACCGCATTGAACAAAAAAAGCGTCAATACCACAGCCCGTGGCCCCATCAAACCCCAGCCGCTAAGCAGCAAATATCCATAAAAAACGGTGGGCAGGCCAATCAGCAGCACGTGGGTAAAGATGACCTTTTGAATTTCGCTAGACCACGTTTTGGTCACTACAGTGCAACTCCTGGCTTAAACAACAGTTTTAATTGGCGCGTAGGGGCTGTGCACCCTCGACGTAGCTTCAACCAGGCTTAAATGGTTGGCGTTGACCCAGATTGTGCGGCGACCCTCTGAAATTTGGCAAAGATAGGATTCGCCTTCGTCGAGCAGAGTTTCAATCTTCTGCACAATCCAGTCTCGGCTGCCCTTGTAGCTGACGCGATCGCCCACCACCGGACACCAGCTAGCACCTTCAGCCGTTGGGTCTTGCATCAGCACATAGTCAATGTCGCGCCATAGCTGCACAGCGCTGCGCTGAATGAAGGGGCACGCCGCATCGGCAATCATGGCCAACGCTAGGGTGCCAACGACCATTAGCGGTAGAGCAACCCAGTAGCGCCAAACGCTATCTTGCACCCACAGGTTGATCGTGCGATCGATCACAAAGCCATGGATTAAGAAGTAGCTATAGCTGTGGACACCCAGCCGCCCCATAGCCGCTGACAGCGCCGGCACATTGCTGAGCGATCGCAGTACCACCGCCGCAATCATGACAAAACCGATGGGTAACAGCAGATCGCAGACCACCCAGCCCATTCGATAGAACTGCGCTACAAAGCCCGCAGCGTAGACCAGTAGCCCAATCCAAAGCAGCCGCTGAGGCTGCCAAAATAAGGGGCCACGGTGCTGGCAGTAAGCCTCTGCCATGGCCATGCCGACGACAAAAGTGCTCAGCTTGGCCACAAATGAGACAAAGGGCAGCCAGTTGTTGGGCGTGTCAAGCATGGAGTAGGTCAGATGCCCGCCAAAGTGGTAGACCGCTGCATAGCGATAGAGCAACGTGACTACTAAACTCACTAGCAGCAAATTGCGGGTTCCCCAGCGGTTTAAAAGTTGCCAGAGGATGGGAGAAATTAGCGTGAAGCTAATAATTAGGGGAATAAACCACCAGGGGCCGCTGGTCGCCAACAAACGCTCGCCGTCAAAGCCAAACAGCAGCGGAAATGTAGCCCCAGCAAAGGTATCCCACGGCGACGGTCGGTAGCTGTTAGTGGCAATCCCAATCAGCCAAAGAATGGGATAGGCCAGCCAGGCTACGGTCCAAAACGGCCAGAGAATTCGCAGCAGGCGACTTTGAATAAATTCGCCTGCGCCAACAGCATGGGCTTTGCTGCGCAGTGACAAAACCAGCACAAAGCCAGCAATTAAAATAAAGATGTCGACCGCCTGAAAGCCAAACCAAACCGGTAGCGCGATCGCAGAAGCCAGCGCATTTTGGCCAAGATGAGCGTTGGCCTCGGCAATGGTGGCCCAGTTGCTTCGCAGCCCAGTGGGCTGGGGAGTGTAAGCATACTTCGTAAACAGCAGCTGGGCATGATAGAGCAAAATGCCAACGGCTGCTAATAGCCGAATACCTTCTAGCCAATTAAGCCGTTGTTTTGAAGGCTGATAATGCTTAGAATTGAATTGAGACATAGACCGACGACTTCAGTAAGTTTGGCCTCGAAGCGCTCTGAACCCTCATCTATACAAGGGTTACTAGAGTGGGTTAAACCAGTAAACACCGCTATGCCCACAGGCGCGACCCATGGGAAAGCTGTCGCTCGGGCATAGCCATCAATTGAGAAAAACCTACTGATCGCGCAAGCAGCGGCGAGCGTAACATTTCGTTCAGAATACATGCAATAAAACTTGATGAAAATCAGCCCTAGGTAGTATTTACTTAGGCGAAAGAGGCCAGCTTTGAGAGTTTTTGAGGCGACGTTTTTTGCAGGGTTTTAGTTCCCGCTTCTGCTTTAGAACAAACTCTATGTCTCTATTCATAGGGAACAAGCCATCATTCAAGCTTTTCAAAGCGTCCCTCAGTTGAGTAACGCGGTATTCAAAAACAGTATTAGGGCAAAGCGATGGTATACACATTTCCGCCGGGGTTTCAGTGGGGGGTAGCGACTGCGTCATACCAAATTGAGGGCGCTGCCGAGGCCAGAGGCCTCAGCGTGTGGGATGTCTTTAGCCAAACCCCAGGGCGGGTGCTCTATGGTGATACCGGGGCGATCGCCTGCGACCATTTCCACCGCTTCCGCGACGACATCGCCCTGATGGCTGACCTGGGTGTGCGCCACTACCGCTTCAGCATCTCCTGGCCCCGCGTCATCCCCCAGGGACACGGCGCGGTGAATGATGCCGGTTTAGCTTTCTACAGCGAGCTGGTCGACACCCTGCTGGAGTTTGGCATCACTCCCCACGCCACCCTGTTTCACTGGGATAGTCCCCAAGCCCTCGAAGACGAGTACGGCTCGTGGCGCAGTCGCCAGATGGCGCAAGACTTTGCCGACTACGTCACGGTGGTGGTGAAAAAGCTGGGCGATCGCGTCACCCACTGGATGACCCTCAACGAAATCTTTTGCTTTACCCACATCGGTTACGGCGTCGGCCACGTTCCCGAAATGGCCCCCGGTACCGTGGTCAAAACCAGCAAAGAAGTTTGGCAAACCTCCCACCACGCCCTGCTGGCCCACGGCCTCGGCTGCCAGGCCATTCGTGCCGCCTCGCCCCAGCCCTGCCAAGTAGCGCTCGTGGATAACTACCTCGCCACCGTCCCTCTCACCGACACTCCGGCGGATATCGCGGCGGCCCAGGCGGCCTTTCCCCGAACGGGCACCAACGGCGGCATTCTCTACCCGGCCCTAACCGGGGAATACAATCCCCAACTGCTGGCAGACTTGGGCAAGAATGCTCCCGACATTCTGCCCGGCGACTTAGCCACCATTCACCAACCGCTGGATTCTCTCGGGTTTAATGTCTACACGGGAGTCTATGTGAGAGCGGCTGACAATGCCAGGGGCTTTGAAAACCTGCCCTTTCCCCAGAGCTACCCGCGCATGCACATGCCCTGGCTGCATATCTTGCCCGACAGCCTCTACTGGGGCGTGCGCCACATCAGCGATACCCTTCAGCGCCCCGAGCTACGCGTTTTCATCAGCGAGAATGGCTGCGCCGCCCAGGATGAACTCACGTCCGCCGGAGAAGTGCTGGATCTCGATCGCATTCAGTATCTGCAACAGTACCTGCGATCGGCCCACCGCGCCGTGCAAGAGGGCTATCCACTGATGGGCTATTTCCTCTGGACCTTTATGGATAACTTTGAGTGGGCCTATGGACGCGATCGCCGCTTTGGCATCACTTATGTGGATTTTGCCACCCAGCAGCGCATTCCCAAAGCCAGCTACCACTGGTACGCCCGCTGCATTGAA
Source organism: Leptolyngbya subtilissima AS-A7 (assembly GCF_039962255.1). Taxonomy (NCBI): domain Bacteria; kingdom Bacillati; phylum Cyanobacteriota; class Cyanophyceae; order Leptolyngbyales; family Leptolyngbyaceae; genus Leptolyngbya; species Leptolyngbya subtilissima. Next base: position 258,542 of record NZ_JAMPKY010000002.1, read on the forward strand.
GAAAATCGCGTGGTGTAGTCAGTTGCAGATAGAAGGTTGAATCTGATCGGCCTTACCTCCAACGAGGCCAAACCTAGATGATAAAAACCATGCCTCGGAACAAGCTGATACTGCTATTTCACAACCCCGTCATGACAGCTGCTGAGCCGCGCCGGTAGCGGTAGGCCAGTAAAATAGAGGCACACTAGCGGGTGAAAGCGATGTCGGTTGCCATCACAGAGGCGATTACAACCTTGGCAGAGGCCGAGCAGCGGTTTCAGCTGACCCGCACAGAAGATGAAACATTCTTTTGGGAGTGGAGCACTGATCTGGCCAGCCTTAGTGACACCGAGAAAGCTGGACTGGCTGATCTGCGACGGCGCTATCTGTATCAGCGATGGTCCAAGACCCGCCCTTGGGGGCGAACGCAAGGCCACCTGCTCGAAAGCACGGTTTTATTGCTCTTTGCCTCTCCCTTGCTCACTTTGGCTGGGTTCTACGACCCACCCTTTAGAGTAAAAGCAGAAGAATCGGTTCAGCTTACCCTGCAAGACCCAGAGGAAATTCTGCAAGGGCGACTCGATGTATTGGTCTTAAAAGACCAGCTTTGGGTGGTGGTGCTCGAATCAAAAAAGACGGCCATTTCAGTCTGGTCTGCTTTACCCCAGACCCTGGCCTACTTGATGGCGACCCCTAACCATGAGCAACCTAGGTTCGCCCTCATGACCAACGGGGATAACTCAGTTTTTGTGAAGCTAGAGACAAACCAGGGTGGACGATATAACCTATCGAGGGTTTTTGCCGCCTTGACCTCTTATCAAGAACTTGAGGGAGTTCTACAAATTTTGAAATACCTCGGTCAGGCAATTCAATGAGACGTCGCCGCTTTATTCGCTACACCAGCGCCAGCGCGCTTGTCACCTCCTACTGGCTTGGCCAAGCGGATGGCAAACTTCTCGCCAGCCCACCGCCGTTGAGCCTGCGCGCCTACCTGCCCAACGGTGATCCGCTGCCTGAGTTTGAGCTTAACCGCCTCTACTTTCTCGACCTCAACGACGAGCCGATCCCTCATCCCGATCGCACTGTAGAAGACGGCATTCTCACCTCCCAGCCGCCGCCAATTCCCTTCGCGATCGCCCTTCAGTTGCCCATTGAGGGGTTTGGCGATGTCACCCTCTACGCTGACAATCGGGGGCGCGGCTTCACGCCAACAGATTTTCCACTGGTGCTGAATGGGGCATTTGCGCGCGATCGCCTTCACCGAGTTGGCCAAGCGTGCGATTGCTGGCAGCGTCAGGGTTTTGGCATACCTCAGAGCGTGCGCGATCGCCTTCACCGCGCTCAAGCCTGGCTCGCTCAGGCTGACCAGGTTCCCGATCTGCAAACCCAAATTCCCTTGTGGAACAACGCCTTGGTGGAAGGGCTGTGGGCTGGAGAAGAAGCCGCCCTCAGCCGCGCCCGCCAGCGCATCGCCCGCACCCCGCCACGCCAAAATTTCAAACTGGGCTGTAACGCCTTTGCCCACCCCGGCCTGGGAGCGGAGTACGATCGCCGCTTTAAGGCCCTTTTCACCACTGCCACGGTGCCCTTCTACTGGAAACCCTTTGAACCTGAGCGGGGCCAACCCACCTACACCGAAGTTGATACCCAGATAGCCTGGCTACGGCAGGCGGGCATCGCTCCCAAGGGTCACCCACTTACCTGGTTTCACGAGGTCAGCGTACCTGAATGGGTGCGTCTACTGCCCTACGAGCAAGTTAAAGCAGCCCTGCATCAGCGCATCGTGGAGATCACGCGGCGGTACGGCAGCCAAATCCCCACCTACGACGTGATCAATGAGGCCCATATCGTCCCCTGGGGCAACGAGTTAGGCTACGACCAAGACCAATTTCTCGACCTCACCCGCATGGCCTGCGAAGCCGCTAAAGAGGGTTATCCCGCCGTGAAGCGGGTGGTCAACAGCTGCTGCCCGTGGGCTCGCAATGTGGCGATCTACGGCCCGCCCCAGCGTAGCCCCTATCAGTACCTCAAAGCTTGCCTGGCCGCTGCTATCGACTTCGAGGTGATTGGCCTACAGCTCTACTATCCTGACCAGGATATGTTCGAAATCGATCGCCTGCTCGATCGCTTCGTCACCCTAGGCAAGCCCATCCACATCACCGAAATGGGCTGTTCTTCCAACACTGGCACCGATGAAACGTCCATCATGGGCGAAGCTTTGGGCATGTGGCACGCCCCCTGGAACGAGCAGGTTCAGGCCGACTGGGTCGAGCAAATCTACACTCTGGGCTACAGCAAACCCGAGATTGAAGTGGTCTCCTGGTGGGATTTGTCAGACCAAGCCGTTTTCTGGCCCTTTGGCGGGCTGCTCAACCGCGAAAACCAGCCTAAAGCTGCCTATTACCGACTCCAAGGGCTCAAAAAAGCCTGGGCTATTTGATGTCCCCCAGTAACGTGAGCTGGCGAATATTGGGATCTGTAGCTGGGGCCTGCGGCTTTCGTCGCCGCGACTTCGGCGGTAGCACATTGACACGGGCTACAAACCAGGTGCGCAGAGCCGCCGCTTGCGCTACATCCAGATCAGCCAACGGCAGCGCGGCGGGGAAGAGATCGGCGATCGCATCCTCAGCCCAAGCCACTTCACCCCCATAGACCTCCGTACCAAAGGGCGTTAAATCCTTCGGCATCTGCGCCAGGTGAGGCAGCAGATTTCTAGCGTTGAGAAACTTACCCCGCTGGGCTTCGAGCAGTTTGACCCGACGCTGGCGAGCCGCTTTATAGTTCAAAATTGGGGCTGGGTAGCCCGAGAGAGTCGGCGGGTTGCCGAGCTGTGCTGGGGGCACATCCGCCAGCTCTGGCAGCCAGCGCTTGATAAACTCGCCCTCGGGGTCGCAGCGATCGACCGCCGTTTGGCCAGGGTTGTAGATGCGCGTCCAGGTTTTATCGACGCAGTGAGTCACCCCCGACTGCATCGCCCACTGGTAATGGTCAATGGGGCAGTCACCATCTATTAAGTGACGCATAAAGTGCAGCGCTCCATAGCGCCAGTCGATGCCGCCCAGGTTGCTGAGAAAGCTGGCATAGATGGCGCGGGTGCGAAAGTTCAGCGCCAGATAGCCGCCGGTCGCATGCAAACAGCGAGCGGCGGCATCCACAATCGGGAAGCCGGTGTGGCCGGTCTGCCAAGCCTGGTAAAGATCGGGGTCAAAGGCCCAGCCATCATCGTCAAAAGTGCGGTAGAGCGATCGCAGCTCTAGCTGCGGCAGATACCGAAACCGCTGGGTAAATCCGTTGCCCCACCGCAGGCGGGAAATCAGCTGCTGGTGACTGCGGCACACTCGGTTATCGCCAAAATCGGGCGCGTTGCGAATGGTCTGCACACATTCACGCACCGAGATCACGCCAAATTTAATGTGGGGGCTGAGGCCCGTAGTGGCCTCGGCGCTAGGGTACGACAGCTGCCAGTAGTAGCGATCGGCCTTGTCGGTCAAAAAGCTTTGCAGCAGGGCGCGGGCAGCGGCAGTACTGGCGGGGGGAATCGGCTTTTCGTCAGCCCGGTGGCCCAGAGTTTCCAAGGCAGGTAACGGATCGCTCGGGATCTCTGGCGGTACGGGAACCTGTTGGGGTGTAGGCACCAGGGGTTGCCCCATCTCTCGATACCACAGCTCACGGTATTGGGAATAGGGAATGAGGTCGGCGGCGCTGGCGGCGGGCTCAAACCAGCGAATTTTCATGCCGCGCTGGCCTAGAGCCTGGTTGAGGCGAGCATCGCGCACGCGACCGTAAATGCGTTCGACGTCGGTGTGGGCATAGATGCCGTCGGCGTCGGTTTCTTTAATTAGAGCGGGCAGTACCTGAACCGGATCGCCCGATCGCACAATCAGGCGTCCGCCCAGGGCTTTCAAGTCTGCATCCAGAGCGTGCAGAGCGGCCAGCAAAAACGCCACCCGAGCCGAGCCGGTTTCAGGATGGTGCAGCAGGGCGCGATCGAACACAAACACCGGCACCACCAGCCCTCGTCCAACCGCCCGCAGCAGCGGTTCATGGTCAGAGATGCGCAGGTCGCGGCGAAACCAGACAATGGTTCTGTTCATGGCGTTCCATACTCGGCCACAGCGATCCCCAAGGAAGCGACAGCAAGAAAAGTCAACTCTCAAACCGTAACAAAAAACAACTGGCCCATCTATTTGCCAAATAGTATTCTTGTACTATACTTGGTTTTAGCAATTCCCTACTCGCTTGCGCTGCTCGCGGCTGCTCCCTTTGGGAGCAATATTCCCCGGCGGCTAATCTCGTTCTAGCCTCAATGGCACCCCATTGCTGGCATAGAGCTGTGCTCAAGCATCCCCAGTGCTGGTGTTTCGCATTGAGCGAAGCCGGGATGACTAGAGTCTTTACTCTGGCCACTCGGCAAAGTTGGGCACCCCCTTAGATTTCAAACGGTAGACAGCAAAGGTCAACGCCATGGTTCAACGTTCTTCTTACCCTGTGTCGGCCCACTATCAGCCTCCCCAGCCCCAACCCCAGCCGATGCATCCTCATCCGGTGAATCCCCAATCGATGCCGCCGCGATCGGTGCGGCCTCAGCCTGGCCCCTATGCCCATGCTCCCCAACCCCAGCGGACTACTGCCCCTGGAACCTTTGCAGACCGGCCTCAACCCCGCCAAGTGATCATGGCCGGAGGCATGGCGGGAGGCTCAATGCTCGCTTTGGCCGCCCTGCTGATTTCGCCCAACCCCGATCAGGCCAAGGTGCAAGAGGCCGAGGCCTTTACCTGCATTCGGCAAGAGCAGCCCAAGGCGCTAGTCTCGCGCGACCAAATCAAAAAGCTGCTAGAAACCGAGCTACAAGCGCCCAAGGCTACGGTGCAAGAGTTTCTTCAAGTGCCCTACTGCGTGCTGTCGCCGGGCAAAACCGAGACGGGGTTACCCGCTGAGCGCGAGGCCTACCCCTTGGAGTTTGACCCGCAAACCTGGCTGGTGGTGCTCTATGAGGGCGATCGCTACGCCGGATACGACTTTCGCTTTCGCTAGGGCGCGCCGCAATCCGTGGTTCGTTGGCGAAGTTCTTTGCTAGAGTGGCAAGGCAAATTGGCCAGGCTCCTATCGTGTTGCATTCTAAGCTGCTGCAGAAAAAGCCTCCGCTGCTGTTGCCCCTGGGCGCAGCTCTACTCTTTATTGGCGGCGGCGCGCTGACCTTTTGGGCCACCTCCCGACACGGGCAACTAGCCAAAACGCTGCCCGCGGGTGCCAATGCCATTCCGGCTGATGCGCTGGCGGTGGTGGCCCTGAGCAGCGATGAAGCTCAGTGGCGACGACTGCGGCAGTTTGGTACCGAGGCTACCCAGGCCCAGTTTGACCAGCAGCTAGTGCAGTGGCGCGATCGCCTGCTAGCCGAGCAAGACCTCGATTTTGCCCGCGACATTCAGCCCTGGGTTGGCCCCGAGATTAGCCTGGCGGTGCTGCCCGTCGAGACCAGCCCCAGCGACTTGCCCCCGTCACTGCCCGCGCCTGAACTGGCCCTGGCCTCAAACCTGCTGGTGGTGATCCCCATTGCCGATGCTAACCGCGCCCAAAACGACCTGGGCGAGCGGCTAGGAAAAGCTGAGTCTGTAGAAGACGCCCCCTACCGCGGCGTTACTCTACAGCAGCTCAATGGTGAAGCAGACACCCCCCTCTATGCCGCCGTGCTCGACGCCGAGACGGCGGTGCTCAGTCCTCAGTTGCCCCTGCTAAAGCGGGCGATCGACACCTACAAGGGGGGCGAGTCGTTGGTCTCTCGCCCTGGAGTAGGCAAAGCCTTCGAGCAACTTACCGAAACCCGGCCTCTAGCCCGCTTTTATGTGGATGTGCCGGCCCTGTCGCAAACCATAGCCGCGGCCGCCGACCCACCCATTGCCCCCGAGCGGCTGCGGGCGTTTCAGACTCCACGGGGGCTGGTGGGGGCGATCGCGCTGCAAAGCCGCGGCGTTGGTCTCCAGGGCATTAGCTGGCTAGAGCCTGGCCCTCAGGCCTTGGCCACCGGCAACAAGGCTGACCAAATGCCCCAGCGACTGCCCACGGGTACTCTGGTAGCGGTGTCAGGGGGCGATTTTCAACAATTTTGGGAAGACTTTGAGGCTGGCGAGCAGCTCTCAGCCCTGCTGCCAGTACGGGCCAGCGATTTATCCCTAGGGCTGCAAACCGCTACTGGCCTAAGTCTGCAAGAAAACCTGCTGCCCTGGATGGCTGGAGAATTTGCCCTGGGGGTGCTCAACCCACCCCCACCAGCCGGCGACGGCAGTGCTCCACCGCTGCCGAATCCAGCGCTGGTGCTGATGGTCAAGACCAACGATCGCGAGGCCGCCACTGCCACCTTTGAACAGCTCGACGCCGTGATGGAGAGCCGCTACCGCTTTGCGATCGAGACCACCGATTTGGGCGGTGTGCCCGTCACCCGTTGGACCTCCCCCTTCGACTCGTTGGTGATGGCCCACGGCTGGCTCGACGGCGACATTGCCTTCTTTACCGTGGGTCAGGGCATTGCCGAGCAAGTCGCCCCAACCCCCAACCGCAGCCTGGGCGAAAATGATCTCTTCCAAGTAACTACCGGCAACGCACCGCGCCCCAACAACGGCCACTTTTTTATCAATTTGGAGACCCTCACCGGGGTAGAAAACAACCTGCTGCTGCCGCCTCTGCCCCAGGATGGACTGCTGAGTTCTGAAGCCATTGAGGCGATCGGGGTAACGGCGACGGTGCTCAGCGATCGCCAGGTGCGCTACGACGTTACGGCGGCGCTGAAGCGGGGCGAGCGCCCCGGCCCCCTACCTGGCGGAACCGAGCCCCAAGCCGCCCCCACGCCAGAAGCCACTCCCGAGGCAACTCCTGAGACCGCCCCATCCACTCCCCAATAACTCCCATCGTTGTCTCGACAATTCAACCGGCAAAAGTCGGCCCAAAAAATCGGTACGATAGGAAAGACTCCTCATGGCTACCGAACATGGATTTGATTGCGCTCCAGGGCTGGCTCGACAATGCATCCTTTGCGGTGCTGTTTGCGGCAATGCTGCTCTACTGGTGCGGCGTGGCGTTTCCCAAGGTCACCGTTCTGCCATCGTTGGGCACCGCCGCCATGGCCGTAGGCAACCTCACCATCGCCGCCCTACTCGGTGCCCGATGGATTGAGGGGGGCTACTTTCCCATGAGCAACCTTTACGAATCGCTGTTTGCCTTGGCCTGGGGTATCACCGCCATGCACCTGGTGGCCGAGCGCATGAGCCGCAGCTCTTTGGTGGGGGCTGTCACCGCGCCGATTGCCATGGCGATCGCCGCCTTTGCCACTTTGACCCTGCCCGACACCATGCAGGGCTCAGAGCCTCTGGTGCCCGCTCTCAAGTCGAACTGGCTGATGATGCACGTCAGCGTCATGCTGCTGAGCTACGCGGCGCTGCTGGTAGGGGCCCTGCTGGCGATCGCATTCCTCCTCGTCACCCGTGGCCAGGCGGTAGAACTCAAAGGCAGCTCCGTCGGCACCGGCGGCTTTCGCAACGTCAAGCTGCGCCGCGCTGAGGATGACGCCGCCGAGGCCACCGCGGTGATGACCATGTCCACCGGGGGCGCGGCGGTGCTCGAAAAACCCGCAACCGTCACCCTCTCGCCCCAGCGGCTCACCCTGGCCGACACCCTCGACAACATCAGCTACCGCATGATTGGACTGGGCTTTCCGCTGCTCACCATCGGCATCATCGCTGGGGCAGTTTGGGCCAACGAAGCCTGGGGCTCCTACTGGAGCTGGGATCCCAAAGAAACCTGGGCGCTAATTACCTGGCTGGTGTTTGCCGCCTACCTCCACGCCCGCATCACCAAGGGCTGGCAGGGGCGTCGTCCCGCGATCCTCGCCGCCACCGGGTTTGTGGTGGTGTGGGTGTGCTACCTGGGGGTCAACATTCTGGGCAAGGGACTGCACAGCTACGGCTGGTTTTTCTAAGGTCGCCGCTTCCAAGCAGAATTTACCGCTGCAGTTTTTTAATCGTATCGTGCACCCCGTGCCAACGGTTTCAAGCATCGCTGGAGCCCTCTTTTCTGCATCTTGGATCCGAATCTGCGGGGAAAATGGGGTTCACGTTTGACAGGGTTCTGGACTAGGCTGTGCAACTGAGGTTGTCAGAATGCTAAAACAACCCAGGGGTAAACCTACCCCGCACTGTCGTTGCGATCGCGTTCTTCTATGCCCAGACCCACACCTAAACTGACGACTAGGTTTAGCCGTCCCCAACGGTGGATGCAGCTGCTGCTAGCGCTGCTGGGACTGCTGCTCACCCTGAGCTGGGATCTGTCCCCAGCCGTGGCCCAAATCTCCAACCCTTTCGGCGGCAACAGCACCCTACCCCCAGCTGGGGTCGAGCGCATTGGCCTGCTTGAGACCACCGTAGTCGCCCTCGATGGCGATCCCCTCTTCGATATTGCCTCCCCAGCGGTATTTAACCGCAACGAATCGGGCGCGGAGGTGCCCGTTGAAGTGCGCGCGCGGCAAATCGAGACCAATCTCAGCCAGGTGGTCGACCGCACCCTGACGCCCATATCTGACGACAACGCCGTCAATAGCTCCTCCCTTAATGTGAGCATTGAAACCATTAGCGGCCAGCCCGTGCTATTTGCGATCGGAGCAGGCTTGGTCGAACCGAGGGTCCTGCTCACCATTACCGACACCGATGCTCAGTACAACGGGGCGTCGCAGCTCGATCTAGCTGACCGCTGGCAGGTCGTGCTGCGCGACTCGCTACGGCAGGCAGTCGACAGCCGCCTGCCCGAAGCTCGGCGGCGGCAGATTCGCCGCACCGTCTGGATTTTGCTGGCCAGCCTGCTGCTCACCCTTGTGCTAACCGGCATCTGGCGAGTGCTGGGCAGGCGCAAGAGCGAGCTAGAGCAAAAGCAAACTGACCAAAATAATCTCCCCATTCCCCCCGGAGCCGATGTCCCCGAGCAGCAGCTCTTGCAGGTGTTTAGCTACCAGCTCACCCTGGCCCAGCGGCTTCAGGTCGTAGCCTTCTTGCGCTGGCTAATGTTTTGGGGCATCGCCTTCGTGTGGGTTACAGGCATCGCCAGCGGGCTCTACATTTTTCCGCAAACCCGCAGCTATGCCTTTGGGTTGTTCTCAATTCCGGTGCTGCTGCTGCTGACCTGGTTTTTCACCGGGTTGCTCAACCGCGTGACCAACCTGGCCATTGAGCGAGTAGCCCAGGCCTGGAGCAAAAACGAGCTAGGCGATCTGGACGACATTCAGCGCAAATCGATGCGCATTTCGACCATTATTGGTGCCCTCAAAGGACTAAAGACGGCCGTCATCTATGCCCTAGCCACCCTGCTAGTGCTACAAACCCTGAGAATTGCCCCAGCGTCACTGCTGGCCTTTGGGGCAATTTCTGCCCTGGCCATTTCCTTTGCCGCTCAGAATTTGGTTAAAGACCTGGTCAACGGCTTTTTGATTTTGCTAGAAGACCAGTACGCCATCGGCGACCTGGTGACCACCGGCACCACCACGGGCATTGTGGAAAACTTGAATCTGCGGATCACCCAAATTCGCGGCGAAGATGGCCGTCTGGTCACCCTGCCCAACAGCCTCATTGCCCAAGTCGAAAACCTCAGCCGCGGCTGGTCGCGGGCCAACATCCTCGTCGATGTGGCCTATGGAACCAACGTCGATGAAGCTCTGTGGGTTCTACACGAAACTGCCCAGATTATGGCCAGCGACCCCGAGTGGCGCTATGCCATTCTCAACCCGGTCGAAATGTTGGGGGTTGAGAGCATAACCCACGCCGGCCTCACTCTTTTGATTTGGATCCGTACTCGACCCCTCAAGCAGTTTTTGGTGGCGCGTGAATTTCGCCGCCGCCTGCGTATTGCCTTTGACAAGGCGGGCATTGCCATCGGGGTGCCGCAGCAGGCATTCACAGAGCTGCCTGACGACACAGAACACCATAACCACAACAATGGCGCCGCCCATAGCACAGCAAAAAGCGGGGCTGTTGAACCCCGCTGACGGTTGTATGACTTGAAAGTTGAGTAGGCCTAGGGTGCAATGCCAGTCTCGGTCGGCTGCGCCAACGCAACGCCTGTTGCGATCGCCGCTGCCCTAACTGCTCTACTTCAGCTTTTGCTTAATGTAGGCCAGCATTTTGCCTAGCTGGCCTTTGAGCTGGGCCACCTCGCCTTGCAGCTGTGTCACCTGAGCCTGAAGAGCTTGGAATTCGGCGGCACTCACATCGCCGCCACCGGATGACGCCGCTGCAGCCGTGGCGGCGGGGGCGGTCATGGGGGTACGACGTGGCTTGCGAGCCTTGACCATCGACGCTTTGATTGCTTCGATCAGTTCTTTTTGCTCAAAGGGCTTTTGAATAAACTCGAAGTACTCGAAGGGCTCGGTAATTTTTTCGGTGACTTCTTCTTTGCGGCCAGACATCAGCACCAGGGGAATGTTCTGGAGGTCTGGATTCGCCTGAATTTCTTGGAAGACTTCCCAGCCGCTCATGCGGGGCAGCAAGAAGTCGAGCATGATCAGGTTGGGGCGTTGGCTGCGAATGGCATCCATGCCTTCTACACCATCTTGGGCTTCAATGACTTCAAAATTGCCCTGGGGAAGCATGTCGCGCACCCGCATGCGAATCACCCGGCTATCATCGATGACCAAAATCCTATGATTTGCCACAGTTGATTCCTCTCGCGGTGTCGAAGGCCATGGTAGGCGGTGCCATTAAGTATAGTTCAGGTTTTCGGAAAGTCTGTGCTAGGGCTGAAGAATATAGCGATCGCCGAGTGTGGGTTTGAATGCCCGGCCACCGCCCCGCCCAATCTAGCCCAGAACTGGCTTTAGTATGCCCTGCTGGGCTTCAAAACTGACAGCGGTGGCCTGGAAATGCTGGGCTAAATTTAGCTGCCTTAAGCTTGGGGAGACTTTGAAGCAAGCAGCAGATGGGCCGCCTGCTTCACTTGGTCAAACGGGCTAGGGCTGGGCACTAGCGCCGGTAGCCGCACCACACACTGGTGAGGAAATAGCTCAGCGGGCAGGTCGCTACCGACTTGATAGCGGTTATGGACAATGTAGCGCTGGGCAATGCCGCGACCGCCCAGGGTATGGTTTAGCCGACTGGCCTCAGCCAAAATCGCTGATTGATTTTGCACGACGCCAATAAACTCGGTGTGCTGGGGGTCTTTGAGCTTATCTTGGGCAGTCAGCACCCGCTGACGCAGGGTGCGCAGGCGGCCCATAAACTCCACCCGGCCCACTACATCCTTGTACTTAATCCAGAGCTTGAAGATCCACCCTAGCCAATCGCCTAAAGCCGTAGGCATCTCCAGAAACCGCAGTAGATGGCCAGTGGGAGCGGTGTCGAGCACAATCAGCTGCTGCTCGTTGCGCTCCAGCAAATCCATGACGGTAATCAGCGAGAGCATTTCGTCAATGCCAGGTAGGGCCTGAGCGACGATCTGCCGCCAGGCGGCGGGACCGTAGGCCATCTGAATGCCGCTGGCAATGTCGCCATCGCCCGCCATCATGTCGGCCAGTTCCCACAGGTAGTCGGTGCGAAACTGGTCAAGCACCATGTCGGCGCTGACTTCCTGGGCCTGGAGGTTGGGCAGCAGCAGGGTGGGTTCGTGGCCGAGGGGCTGGCCAAAGGCATCGCCCAAGGAGTGGGCCGGGTCGATGGACATGACCCGCAGGTTGGCCTCGGGATGGCGCTCGGCCAGCCCCCAGCTCAGCGCCGCCGACACGGTGGTTTTGCCCACGCCACCCTTGCCGCCCACCACAATCAGCCGTCGCCCTGCTGAGACAAAGTCTTCCACGCCTGGGGAAATCGGCTGCGGCCATTGGAGTATGGGAGAGATCTCGGCAGCAGGATCGGCTAGTGTCTGCGCTGAGGTTAAGGGCATAAGCTGGGGCATGAGAGCATCGAGGGCGATGCCGCCTAAGGGTTCCTGGGTTTGAGCCGGCAGCCACAGCACTGGCTGCCCCTGGGCGATCGCCTCAAACTCGGCCAGCACCTGGCGGTGGCTGTCCAAAACTTGGTCCGATTCTTGCAGCACGCGGTTAATAACCAGTCCCCCGATGGGAACTCCTAACCGTCCTAAGGCAGTGATGAAGCGATCGCTCTCGGCCCAGCTCATCGGCTCAGGAATACCAATTACCCAGCAGGCAGTGCGATCGCCATCTTGAATCAGCGATCGGCCCTGCTCTAAATCGTGGCGCATGTCGGCAATGAACTGGTCGGCATGATCAGGGGTGTAGCGACCCGCCAGGGTTTCGGTAAGTGTGCGGTGCTTTTGCTGAAACTGCCCCAGCGCCTCTAGTAGGGTATCTAGAAAATCCATCAGGGCAAACAGGCTGAGGGTGTGGCCGCTGGGGGCCATATCGACGACGACACGATCGGCTTCGCGATCGCGCAAAATCCGCTGAATTTCGAGTAGGGCCATCAGTTCATCGAGGCCGGGCCAGCCCATATCCCACACCGGGCTGAGGTCATCGCCCTCGACGAAGCTGCCGCGCTCAACCAGCAGCTCCAGCACGGTGCCGTAGTCAGCCCGAAACTGCTCTAGCAGCGCCGCCGCATCCAGGGCGCGCACCTGTACGTTCGGCAGATCGGGCAGAGGGGTAGGGGTGTTGTCCACCGTCAGTTGCAACACGTCCCCAAGGGAGTGGGCCGGGTCGGTGGAGAGCAGCAGCACCGTTTCGTCAGGGTGCTGCTGGGCCAGCTGCCGCGCGAACCCACAGGAAAGAGTGGTTTTGCCCACGCCGCCCTTGCCGCTAACCATAAACAATTGATGGGGCGATGATGTCAGCATTGGCTAACCTTACAGACTATTGAGCCTAGGGTGCCCAGGGCCATCGGCCAACGCTGGCCGCAGCATGAAACTTAAGGACGTGGCTCGGGAAGACCCTCCTGCATCGGGCAGACAACCGCTTGCTCCCGTTGGGATCACCGATCAAAGGGAGATTTTCTCTGTTCGCAACTTCCCCTATCTTTACTCCTTCCCCTATCTACCGCACTGGGTTCTCAGGACCCCGCCCGCGGTAGGCGTCGATAAAGGTGGCGGCGGCTTCTGGCTCAAATTCGGGCAAAATTAGCTTCTTCGTCCAGGCAGTGAGCACGACTTCTTTGCCCAGACCGGCCTTGGGCACCACTACCAGTCCATCCCAGAGGCCTGGAAAGTCTTTGGCCCAAGCCGTGAGCGTGTCCATCGCAGCTTGGCCAGGCTGGTCAACATAGATCACGATGTTGCCATGCTCAATGGAGTGCACCAGTTCTTCTAACCGCTGCTCTTGGGTGTAGACCCCCGGCAAAACAGGATTGGGATCGTGGGGGCCAGAGGTGGGGAAGTCGCTGTCGTAGTTGACCGCCTGACCAGGACTAACGTGAGCCTGTCCCTGGTCGGGAAAGGTCTCGATCGCCGCCATCGCCGCTGCGCCAACGGTGGTATTGGGCTCAAAAGCCACCGACTGAGGGCGGTTGCGGTACCATAGCCCGCCGAGCAGGGCGACCATGAGCGCCGCGATCCCCAGAGGCCCAAGGATCAACGACAGCGTTTTAGAAGAGGTACGGCGGCGCTTAGATCGTGCAGTCCGAGTCATAAATCTCAGTGCAAAACTATCAATGTAGGTCTCGTTGACCAGTGTAGCGGCGGCAGACGGTGGGTGGGCTAGAGATGGCTAAGTTGCCAGTGGCGTCGGTTAGTCGTTTTCACAGAGGAAAGTCATTAGTAAGGGGGGAAGGGAAGCCTTGACCCTCTAGGGAGCTAGAGAGTTTAGGATAGGGATGTTGATATCGGAGGCTCACTATGACTGTGGCAACCCGGCTAAAAATTGGCGATGTTGCTAAACAAACAGGTATCGCGGTGGGGGCACTACGCTATTACGAAAGTCTAGGCCTGCTGCACTCGGAGCGCGGTGACAACGGCTATCGCTACTATTCACCCACAGCGGTACACCAGGTGCAGTTCATTAAAAAGGCTCAGGCACTGGGCTTTTCCCTAGAGGATGTGGGAGATGTGCTTAACGTGCATCAGCGGGGAGATGTGCCCTGTGGGTTTGTGCGATCGCTGCTGCAAGACAAGATTCAACAGCTAGAAGACCAGATTCAGCAGATGACGTCGTTTAAGGCCGACCTAGAGGAATATCGCGATCGCTGGGCCGAGTCACAACCTCACCCACAACCAGGGGATATTTGCCCGCTGATTGAAACCGTGCCGCTGGCAGTTTAGCCTCAGCGACGGCAAACTCTCCGTAGGGCTAGAGACCGTGAGCTAGAATGGGAAGCTGGATCAATCACCCTTGCGGGTGAGATCTCACCCCTGCACTCTCTCGCAATTTAGGCGCAGCATTTCAGCCATGGAAAGGATTGTAGTTGGGCTCTCCGGCGGCGTAGATAGCTCTGTAGCAGCGGCAACCCTGCACCAGCAGGGGTACGACGTGGTGGGTCTCACCTTGTGGCTAATGAAGGGCAAGGGCCAGTGCTGCTCTGAGGGCATGGTCGATGCCGCTAAGCTCTGCGAAGACTTGGGCATTGAGTACCACGTGGTCGATAGCCGCGAGGTGTTTGAGCGCGAAATTATTAACTATTTAGTAGAAGGCTACGGCAGCGGCATTACGCCCCTGCCCTGTTCGCAGTGCAACCGGGCGGTCAAGTTTGGGCCGATGTTGCAGTACGCCAAAGAGGAGCTGGGATGCGATCGCATCGCCACTGGTCACTACGCCCGCATTACCCAGAACACTGAGACGGGCCGCTATGAGCTGCGCCGCGCCGTCGACCCGGCCAAAGATCAGTCCTACTTTCTCTACGACCTCACTCAAGAGTTGTTGGCCGCCTGCGACTTTCCCCTGGGTCACCAAACCAAGACCGAAACCCGCCGTATGGCCACTGAGTTGGGCCTGCACACCGCTGCCAAACCCGATAGCCAAGACCTTTGCCTGATCGAGCACCACGGCTCGATGCAGACTTTTTTGGATAAATACTTGGCTCCCAAGCCCGGCGACATTGTCGATACCGAAGGCCGTATTCTCGGTCAGCACACCGGCATTCACCACTACACCATCGGCCAGCGCAAGGGCCTGGGCATCGCCGCCGCTAACCCGCTCTACGTAGTGGGCTTTGACATGGGCAAAAACCACGTCATTGTGGCTGATCGCAGCGATGCCCACCTGCCCGACTGCACTGTGCAGCGGGTGAACTGGGTGTCGATCGCCGCCCCCCAGGAGCCGATGAAGGTGTCAGTGCAGATTCGCTACCGCAGCGAGGCGGTGGAGGCAACGCTGGTGCCGCTACCGGCGGGTGAGGGCACGGGCGCTCGGGTGCGCATTGTGTTTGACGAGCCCCAGTTTGGTGTCACCCCCGGTCAGGCGGCGGTGTGGTACGACGGCGATCGGGTTCTGGGCGGCGGGTTAATTGAAGCCGCTGTCCCCGAGATATCTGCCCCTGTGACCGAAGCTGAAGCCCTTAGCTATTGAGCGCGCCTATGACTTCTCAATCGCTGAAAACCCAGCTTCAAACCCTCACCGCTGCAGAAAAGGGAGACGCCATACAGATTCTGACTGAAACCTTAAGTCGGCCTTCCCTGGGCATTACCAAAATCCCTGAGGTAATGGGTGGTGACGCTTGCATTGCTAGTACTCGCTTACCCGTTTGGCTATTCATCAGCCTGCGGCAGCAAGGCGCTACGGATGCAGAACTGCTAGAGTCTTACCCTCACCTAACAGCTGCAGATTTGGTCAATGTTTGGGCCTACGCCGATGCCCACCCGGAGGAAATCGCGATCGCCCTTCAAGAGCAGGAAAACGCTGCGGACGGTACCCCTAAACTTTAGCTATGGCTGGGCTGTACGCTGATGAGCAGTTTCCTCGTCCTGTCGTAGAAGCACTGCGCAGATTTGGCCACAACGTCGTGACCGTTCAAGAAGCCGGGCAAGCAGGAGCGACTGATCCTAACGTTTTGGTCTATGCGATCGCCAATCAGCTCACTGTTTTAACTCAAAACCGTCGTGATTTTATTAAGCTACACCAGCTAAATCCTCACCATGCCGGAATCATTGTTTGCTCCGAGAATAGAGACTTCCTCGGACTAGCCCAGCGGGTTAACGATGCTATCTGCAATGAGACGTCGCTCCAAGGTAAGCTGCTGCGAGTTAGTCGTCCTGGATAGCGGTTTCAGGCACATGACGTTGTTACAAAACATCGAACCAGGTTACTGTCCTATGGCTGATATCACTAAAGACCAGCAACACCCCCAGTACAAGACCGATCGCCAGGTGGTAAACCAGCTCTTGGCTGGAGAAGCCACCGATTTCAACCTGGTCGAGCTGGCTCGGCTAATGACTCGTTACGAGGGCTTTCCTGGTGCCCGCGACATTCAGACCGACCTCAAAAAGGCTCTCAACCGCTGGCAGCTCACCGAAGCCGAACTGTTCGAAAAAACCCGCGCCATCCACCAGCAGGGCGAGGTCTATAAGGGGTTAGGCCGGGGCCGCGAAGACTGGAGCTAGAGATAGCGATCAGGCATTCTTACCCTTCTTAGAGCCGTGGCACAATTAGGGAAAGCGGAGCAACCCCATGAGCCCTTCCACCACAGCAGCTCTTCTTAGCTTTGAAGACTACATTGCCTACGATGACGGCACTGAAAATCGATATGAACTGGTGGATGGAGAGCTGGTTGCCATGACTCCGCCGACTTTTCGGCACATGCTGATTGCCAAGTTCATTGAGCAGTGCCTGGATGCAGAAATCGCCCGCCTTGGGTCTAGGTTGGTTCTGCTTCCGGGAAGCCGGGGTGCGTACTGGGGTGCGAAAATCGCGGTTGACGGATGTCTATGTGTTAACACCAGAACAAGTTGGTGAACTGGTGAATCGAGCGGCGATCGCCCAGACGCCTCCGTTGCTTGCTGTAGAAGTCGTTAGCCCCGACTCCATTACCCGCGACTATCGTTACAAGCGCACAGAACACGCTGCCCTAGAGATTCCCGAATATTGGATTGTCGATCCGCTAGAACTTAAGGTAACGATTCTGACCTTCAATGAAGGGCTCTACGACGAAGCCGTATTTTTTGGGGATCAGCTCCTGGTGTCGCCCACATTTCCTGAGCTGTCGCTGTCAGTGGAGCAGATTTTGGCGGCGGGCAATCTGCCTTAGCAGCGCGAGGGATATACTACTCAGCTATGAGTATTCCTAAAACCAATCGAGGCGCGATCGCGGCAGGCCACGCCCTCACCGCCGAAGCTGGAGCCGAGATGCTGCGCCAGGGCGGCAACGCCTTTGACGCCGCGATCGCCGCCGCCTTCACCGCCTGCGTAGTGGAATCGTCTTTGACCTCCCTAGCAGGGGGCGGATTTTTGTTGGCCCACACGGCGGCAGGCGAAAACCGACTGTTCGACTTTTTTTGCCAAACGCCTCGGTCAAGGGAAATGTGGCGATCGCCCGACTTCTACCCCATCCACGCCAACTTTGGCGACACCATCCAAGAGTTTCACATTGGCCTGGGGTCGATGGCGGTGCCGGGGGCGATCGCCGGGTTGCTCCACGTTCACCAAAAGCTGGGTCGCTTGCCGCTTCAGCAGATCGTAGCCCCTGCCCAACATTGGGCTACCCAGGGGACTGCGGTAGAGCCGTTTCGCGCTGGCTGCTTTCAAATTTTGGGCTCCATTCTCACGGCGACCGCTGAGGCCAGGGCGATCTATGCGCCGGGGGGCACGTTGCTGACAGCGGGCGATCGCTTTTATCTACCCGACTTTGCCGCATTTTTAGACGACCTGGTGCAGCAGGGAGCTGACCTGTTTTATCGGGGAGATTTGGCCCATGTGATCGCCCAAGACTGTCAGGCCCACGGCGGCTACCTCAGCCTGGAAGATCTGCAAACCTACCAGGTCGTCGAGCGCGAACCGTTGGCGGTACCCTACGGCAGCGCCACCCTGCTCACCAACCCGCCCCCCAGCTCTGGCGGCACGCTGATTGCCTTTGCCCTGCACCTGTTGGCCAAGGCTTCCCCTGCTCTCACTGCCCACGGTAGCCCGCGCCACGTGGCCGTTCTGCGGGAGGTGATGGGCCTCACCAACCTGGCTCGCCAAAAGGGCTACGACGATCACCTCTACCGTAGCGAGATCGCTCAAGAATTCTTAGGTGTGACCCACCTAACCCCCTACCTGGAGCAGTTTCAGGCCGTTCTCAACCAGAGGGGCAGCAAGTGGGGCAGCACCACCCACATCAGCGCGGTCGATGGCGAGGGCAACGCCGCCAGCCTCACCACCTCCAACGGTGAGGGCTCGGCCTACGTCATTCCCGGTACTGGCATCATGATGAACAACATGCTGGGCGAAGAAGACCTCAACCCCCAGGGCTTTCACCAGTGGCCGACGAACCAGCGAATGTCGTCGATGATGGCCCCCAGCTTGGTACTGCAAGACGGCAAGCCCCGCCTCGTGCTAGGGTCTGGCGGGTCTAACCGGATTCGCACCGCGATTTTGCAGGTGGTGTCGAACGTGCTCGACTTTGGCATGGATATCGAAGCCGCCGTCAGTGCGCCCCGGCTCCACTGGGAACGGGGCGCACTGCATTTAGAGCCGGGTTATGAGCAGGCGGCGATCGCTGCCCAAGCCATTACCGGCGATGACGTTTGCACCTGGTGGCAGGCCCCCAGCATGTTTTTTGGCGGCGTCCATGCCGTGGCAGTTGATCCCGATGGCACTCTCTCGGGCGTGGGCGATGGCCGAAGGGGCGGAGCCTGGGTTGTGGTCGATAGTTAGGGAACTCGCTCGTCTCTATCCAAACGCGCCATCTGACCGTTGCAGCCCCAGATTCCCAGCAAAGGGCTAGGTTGTTTGACACAATACCAATAGCTCTCCCAACCTAAGCATGGCCCCAACCATGGATCTCACCGCTGCCCTGCCCACGTTTTTTATTACCTTGCGCGAAGGGGTTGAAGCCGCCCTGGTCGTTGGCATTGTGCTGGCCTGCCTGGCTAAGGCCAACCGCCAAAGCCTCAACCCCTGGGCCTACGCTGGCATTGCCGCAGGGCTAGCCGGTAGCGTCATGCTCGGCATTGCCCTAGGGTTGGGGCTCCAGCAGATTCAGCAGGTGCTGCCCAGTCTGCAAACGGTGATCAAGCCGCTGTTGAATGTGCTGTTTGGGGCGATCGCCGTCATCATGCTGAGCTGGATGCTGCTGTGGATGACTCGCCAGGCTCGCAGCCTCAAAGGCGAAATTGAAGGTACGGTGCGATCGGCCCTCGATGAGGCCCAAACCGCGGGCTGGAGCGTCTTTAGCTTGGTCTGCATCGCCGTGCTGCGCGAAGGGTTTGAAACGGTGCTGTTTATTTTCACCAACGTCGAAACCAGTGTGTCTGCCATAGCGGGGGCTGTGGGTGGTTTGCTCGGTGCCGTGCTCATTGGCCTAGCCCTGTTTCGCTGGGGTCTGCGCATCAACCTCAAGCGCTTCTTTCAGGTGATGGGTGTACTGCTGCTGCTCATCGTCGGCGGCCTAGTGGTTTCAGTTTTTAAGAATCTAGATGCTGCCCTAGCCGCCATCAGCCAAATCAATCCCACCGCCGACCTCTGCTTCGCCCAAAGCTCCTGTATCCTCGGCCCGCTGGTGTGGGATGGCAGTGCCATTCTGCCCGATCGCCAATTCCCCGGCATCGTCCTCAAAACCCTGCTCGGCTACCGCGATCACCTGTATCTACTGCAAATCATTGCCTACTTGGGCTTCTTAACCCTCGTCGGCAGCCGCTACTTCCGCAGCCTCACTCCCTCTCTACCCACAACTACCCCATCCCCCACCCCCTAACCCATCCACCCATCCACCCACCTCCTCCCCACCCCTCCCCAAACCGCGATATACTCCTTCGAGCCATCCCCACTGAGGACAATCACCCATGGTCGCTGTCGCCATTCTTGCCGCCGGGCGCGGCACCCGCATGAAATCGAGCCTGCCCAAGGTGCTGCACTCGGTGGGGGGTAAATCAATGGTCGAGCGCGTACTAGATGGGCTAGCCGATCTCAACCCTAGCCATACCATCATCGTCGTCGGCTTTGGCCAAGACCAAGTGAAAGCGGCCCTGGCTCATATTCCCAATCTCACCTTTGTGGAACAGGCCGAACAACTCGGCACCGGCCACGCCGTGCAGCAGGTGATCCCTCACCTAGACGGGTTTGACGGCGATCTGCTGGTGCTCAATGGCGATGTGCCTTTGCTGCGGCCCGAGACTATTCAAACCCTGGTCAAAACCCACCAGGACAAGGACAATGCCGCCACCCTGCTCACAGCACAGTTCACCGACCCGACGGGCTATGGACGGGTATTTTGCACCGAGCAAAACCTGATTACCGAGATTGTCGAGCATCGCGACTGCAGCCCTGCCCAGCGCCAAAACCCGCGCATTAATGCTGGGGTCTACTGCTTTAACTGGACCCAGCTGATGACGGTGTTGCCCTACCTCAGCGCCGACAACGACCAGCAGGAGTACTACCTCACCGACGTCGTCAAAGACCTGACCCCGGCCATGGCGGTGGATGTAGAAGACTGCCAGGAGATCTTCGGCATCAACAGCCGCAAGCAGCTGGCCGAGGCCTACGCCATTCTGCAAGACCGCATCAAAGACCACTGGATGGCGGCAGGAGTCACTCTGATCGACCCCGACAGCACCACTATTGACACCACAGTTCAGCTCGAACCCGATGTGATCATCGAGCCCCAGACCCATCTACGGGGCAAAACCGTAGTGGGCACCGGCAGCCGCATCGGCCCCGGCAGCCTGATCGAAAACAGCCAAATTGGGGCCTACGCTACTGTCGCCTTTTCGGTAGTTAGCGACAGCACCGTAGGCAATGGTACGCGGGTTGGCCCCTACACTCACCTGCGGGGCGAAGCGGTAGTAGGCGACAACTGTCGCATCGGCAACTTTGTAGAGATTAAGAAATCGACCCTGGGAATGGGCACTAATGTAGCCCACCTGTCGTACCTAGGCGACGCCACCTTGGGCAACAAGGTGAACGTGGGAGCGGGGACGATCACGGCGAACTACGACGGATATAAAAAGCACCCGACTGTGATTGGCGATCGCACCAAAACCGGCAGCAACAGCGTACTCGTCGCCCCCATCACCATTGGCAGCGACGTCACTATCGCTGCTGGGTCAGTAGTGCGTAAGGATGCCCCAGACAACTGCCTCGTCGTTTCCCGCGCCCCTCAGAAAAATCATGAAGGGTGGCAGCCGAAGCATCTGAGGGAAGAGAAGACAGAAGAGTAGAGGGGTAAAGGTTGTAAGGTGCAGGGTACAAGGTGTAAGGCGCAGAGCTTGGCTCCCATCCTTATACCTTGCACCCTATACCCTCTTACCCATATACCCTTGCCCCTCCTTCAATCAACCCCTACACTCCAGCAGCTTCTAACAAAGGCAGCATCTCGGCCCAGGGAAGCTCGCGATGTAGATATTGGGGGGAGGTGGGGTTGTAGGGACCAACCATGATGTCGATCGCCGTGATCTTGGCATCTTCAGGCAGCACAGGCACATCAGGGTCAGCGGCGGTGGGGTGCATCAGCGAGCTAGAGAAGCCGCGAAAAATCAGCACCTCGTCGGCTTCACTGTCAATAACAGCCCGCACCAGCAGCACCAGCTGAGGGTGCCTGAGGGTAAATTGCTCTAGCCGAAAACCGGGGACCATGGCGGGTTAGTTGATTGCTTGGCGGCCCTGCTTGCCCAGGCGCACAAACACAAACCAGGCCAAAGACGCCATGTAGATGACCAGCCCTAGAATGCCGAAGAACCCCAGGAAACCATTGGTATAGCCCGCGTGGAAATATTCTTTGTAGAGCAGCGGCGGCTCTAGCCAGGTTTGGCAGTCGGCCGCGCCGAAGCGGGCGTTGGAAAAGGCACAGGGCAAAAAGCCAAGCACGATCGCCCCGCCAATGATGTTGTAAATGGTGATGGCCCAACGCCAGGCGCTAAACAGCAGCTTGAGCAGCGAATCGGGCTGCTCGCGAATTTCTTCATTGAGGTCGACCCAAAACCACAGCCCTACCGGAATCAGGATGCGCGCCATCAGCCCCGACAAAAAGCTGATGTTAAAGCCGCCAATCATTAGATAGACGGTGATCATCAGCAGGCTTGCCACCCTCCAATAAATGGTGAGCAGGTGCTGAATGGATTCGTTCTTTTGCACAAAGGCCCAGATCAACAGCACTAGGGGCAAAAATACGGTGAATAAAACCGCCAGTCGATAGTCCGTCCAGACTAGGGCGCGCAGTAGCGAGGGTTCTAACATAGGGGCGCAGTAGCGATACAGTCCATCAAGCTAGCCGCATCTTGGCGTAGGCCTAAAGCTACACCTCGATCGCTGAAGCAGGCCGTTTGGCCTAGTACTCGTCGAGGGCAAACACAGCAGCTAGCTGGTTCAGCGATGCGCCAAACCAGCCTATAGAGTAACATTTGCCCTACCCCCTTTCTGGCGAGGGCAAAACTCATTCCTAGAGCCGCGTGGAGGAAACGTCGGCCTCGGGTGCAGGGCGTTTCATCCACATCCAGAGGTTAATTAGCCCTGCGGTTAGGCCCAGGAGAGCGGCGGCGATCGCCCAAGAAATTTCCCCTTGTAGCTGCTGGTCGACAATGCTACCGAGAATGTATCCCCCTAGTGGCAGCCCTAGAAGCGACAGCGAAACCCGTGTCACAAAAGCAGGCATGCTGCTGTTTTGAGCCCTCACCGACAGGTTAGAGGGGTTGGGCTGACGGGCATTGTTTTTCATGGTCAAACGTAGCCAAAGTAGACAGTGATAGCCTGCCAAGCTAAAGGTGACCGGTTAGATAGACTCAGGGTTTAAGGTTCACAGGCAGACCTTAAACCCTAAACCCAAGCCTCTAGAGCTGTCACCAAGGGCCTGCTCAAACCTTAGCGCCAGGTGCGATTGCCGTCTTCGTCAATGCGGGCTTGGCGAATAACGTCAGAAATTTCTTCTGCATCTTTGATGTGGTGCAGGGCTTTCTGGCCTTCCTCGGGGTCGTCGACGACGAAATAGGTGGGCACCACGATGCGATCGCCGGTAATATCGGCCGTGTCAACAGCCACCTGCTTGGACTTTTCTTCCAGGGTTTTCTCGCCATCGACGTAATCGCCTGGGTTGAGCACTAGGTCGTCTTCTCTCATTGCCCGCTTCATCTCCGCCCGCTGCTCTGGGGAAACTTCCTCGGGAGTGAGGGGCTGACTGATTGGCTTACGCTCTTCAGAATTCTGATTATCCATGGAGTCTACCTCTTTGAGTAGCGTTTGCATGAGCCTAAGCTACTGCTTTTGAGATACTAGCCACATCGCTCAAAGGAGGCAGGTCTAAGTCTCTCGTTGTAGCTATTTTGTCACTGGGGCCAAGGCGCTGACCGCTCCGTTTTCAGCTGTTCTAACGGGTTCTGTCACGCGCAGCATCAGTATCGCCGCCAGCCCTAGCAAGATGCCTCCCAGAGCCAGAGCCCACAGGCGATTGTCTTGCAGCAGGGTCTTCATCACCCAGCCAAACCCCAGCGACATGGCGATCTGAGGCAGCGTGATAAAGCCATTGAAAATCCCCATGTAGACGCCGCTCTGGCCCTCTGCCAGATCATCCATCAGCAGCGAGTAAGGAATGGCCAGGATGCTGGCCCAAGCGATGCCCAGCCCGACCATCGAAAGCAGCACCGGGTAGCGGCTGTGCACCAGCAGCAGCGACAGCAGCCCCACCGAGCCCGCCATCAGGCAGCAGGCATGCACCGTTACCCGTCCCCAGCGCTGGCTCAGGGAGGGGATGACCCACGACACCCCCAGGCAGACCAGGTTATAGAAGGCCGTACAAAGGCCAGCCCATTCTACGTTGTGGGAGTAGCTGGTCAGGGAGCGATCGGGGCTGGCCAAAACGTTAAGGGCGATCGCATTGGGCAGATACAAAAAGATGCAGTAGATGCCGGCCCAGCTCAGGGCTTGCACTGCTGCTAGCTGCCGCATCATCGGGGGCAGTTCTGCCATTGCCTCGGCGATCGCCCCTAGCATTGGTAGACGATCTTCATCCTCAGTCCGCGCGATCGCTTGAGGGGCTGGCTCATTCACAGCCCAAAAGGTGGCCACGGAACCCACCAAGCAGACGGCTGCCCCCACCCAGTAAGCTCCCCGAATCACGTCTGGAATGCCCATGTGGGAGACTGGTTCTAGCTGAAACACATGCTCTAATACCCAGGGCAGCCCCGCCGCGCAGATGGTGCCGAGCCCGATGCAAAACCCCTGTAGCGAGTAGCCGAGGGTACGGTGGGCCGGTGAAAGCAAATCGCCCACAAAGGGGCGACTGGGGGCAACGCTGACGTTGAGGGCGAGCTGCAACACCCAGTACAGCGCCACCGCCTGAATCAAACTGGTGGCCAGGGGCATTGCCAGCAGCATCGCCGCCCCAATCACGGCACCGCCTAGGAAATAGGGCTGCCGCTTGCCCCAGCGGCTGACGGTGCGATCGCTGAGTTCTCCGACAATCGGCTGGGCCAATAGCCCCATCAGCGGTGCCCCCAGCCACAGCAAGGGTAGCTGGCTGGCTTCGGCCCCCAAGCTCTCAAAAACGGCGCTGGCGTGAGCGGTTTGCAAACCGTTGCCAATCTGCACCCCCCAAAAGCCCAAATTCATGGTGATCAGCAGACGTAGACTGGGGGGCTCAAGGTCCATGGCGATCGCGTGGGAGTAAGGGTTAAACCTCGTTTATCCTGCTAGGGGCACAGCACCGAGCACATCTTTCACAAGACGCATTTCGACTGGAGCAAGCCCTCTACGACCCTACGCCAGCCACCGAGCCACCGTCGACTCGGTAATTGGCTCCCACCACAAAGCTCGACTGCTGAGAGCAGAGAAATGCAATTACCGCCGCAACCTCTTCGGCTTTGCCCCGGCGCTTAAGCTCTAGGTGAGGCCGCTCTTCGTCGAGAAAAGTGGCGATCGCTTGATCAAGGGTAGTACCCATTTTTTCAGCCCGCTGCTCCATCATGGTGTCGGTCATTGGAGTGGCAATAAAAGCTGGAGCCACCGAGTTCACCAGCACGCCGTCTTGGGCATAAGCCTTGGACAAGTTTTTGGCAAAGTTTAATACCCCAGCTTTAGAGGCACAGTAGGGCATTTCATCGATGTAGGGCTGCACCGCATCTTCAGAGGCCACTAGCACCACTCGTCCCCAGCCTGCCTCTCGCATCGCGGGGATAAACGTGCGGCACACGCGCACAGCGCCCATCAAATTGATGTCTAGCGCCTGTTGCCAATCGTCATCGCCAATGTCGAGAAAGTCACCCGTAGCCCCAGTAATACCTGCACAATTGACCAAGATATCGACCTGACCAAAGTGGCTCAAAATTTCCTTCTGGGCGGCTTCGATGTCGGCTAGACTGCGCAGATCGGCCTGCACCGCCAGGGCTTCACCGATCGCACTCACCTCATCGACCGTGTCCTGAAGCTGGGTCGTTGTCTTGTCAATCAGGGCAACTTTTACCCCTTCATTGGCCAACAGCTTAGCGGTAGCGCGGCCAATGCCAGAATCGCCACCAGTGATGACAGCCACTTTGTCTTTAATGCCAAGCTCCATTAATATCTCCTCAACCTATTCCAAATAAATTTTTATGAACTTTACAATTTTTAACCTCAGAAACAAATCTGTCTATCAACAGAGTGCAGGCTAGAAAGCAGCATTCGTTAAGGGGTAGTTAAAAAGTCATAACTTGACATTAAAAGATTACAGTCTCCCGATTTTCCCCTTTAAAGCAAGTGCTTAAGTTTGAGTACTGGAGGCGGAAAGATCGGCTGATTAGAGTTGCGGCGACTAGTCTTTTTTTCAGACAATCCTTGGACAAGAAGCTGAATATTGTGGTTTGCAGCCTGCTTGTGCGCTCCACCGCAAACTAACTAAATGAGGCTAAACGAATTGCTCGGCTCCAAAACACTTAACTCCAAAAAATTGATCAAACAAAAAAGGGAGAGCAGTTTTAGTGCTCTCCCTTCAATGATCTACAACAAATTTTCAGTCAAAACTAGTCAATGATTTTTTTGACTTGATCTTTGACATCCTCTTTGGCATGCTGAGCGCTAGATTCACCCTGCTTAGACTTACCTTCCACTTCATCAGAAGTGTTGCCGGTTACCTTGCCAGCGGCTTCCTGTGCTTTGCCTTGAATATTTTTGCCGGTTGCTTCGGCTCTATCTTGAATGCTCATTGGTGAATCCTCTATTTCTTCACTTTTCACCTTTACAGCTTAAGAACCGAATTGGTAGACACCATCCGCCAGCAGGAACACTTTGCTTCAGCGGCATCGGATCGTGGTGCTGTTGAAAAGATGGTGTGATCTAGTCCGATAGGGCGAGCTAGCTAGCAGAGGCTAAGGTCTTTGCTGGGCAAGGGTCAGGATTCTAAATTTTTGCGGTGCCAGACTGGGTTGGGGGGCGATCGCTCTTCCCCAGGGCTAACCCACCATTGGCCATATCCTAGACCCAGACAAGCTTACGCTCACATATTATCCCCCTAAAGAGTTAGGCAGCGGGATAGATGCTTTATGTCGACTAATAGAGTTTGATGTAAGCCTAGAGGCTGTATCGTTGTCCTGAGATATCTAGAGTTGCGACTCAGACTACTCAGATTTTTTCATTTATAACTCTATTTTTTGTGTGGCTTCAGCCTGGCCTTGTTCCATCGGTTTTATATTCCGAAGAACTAGGAGCGATCGCCCAAGCTGATTCTCACACATAGCCTTCTAGTCTTTGGCAGACCAAACTGCATTCTCAGTATCTCCACTAACAGTTACTAGAAACGAGTAGACCAAGCGGCATCGAGACAGTTGCAATTCTCAAAGGAACAGTACCGTGATTGAGCACATTGGATTAAACCTATTAAGTGGCCCTCTGGCCCAGGTAGTGGCTCCAGGAGTTACCACCCCTGAAGAGGCCTCCCTAATTTTTTCTGGCCCCCAGTTTTTTATCGCCCTACTTTCGGGCGTGATTTTGGCCTTTGGCTTCCAACTTTTGCTAACCAACCTGTCGGTCGCCGCTGGCCTCACCTACATCGGCCAGTCTTCATCGAGTAGCAGCAGTAGCAGCAGCTCTGGTAGCGGTGACAAAAAAATTGCCACCAAATTTGGCCTTTGGACCTTAATCACGGTTAGTTTGGCCCTCTTTTTTGCCTGCTTTTTAGCCGTCAAGCTCAGCCTTTACAGCAGTGCGCTGCTTGGGGCCATTACCGGTTTGGTGGTGTGGGGCACCTACTTTTGCCTGCTGTTTTGGTTCAGCTCAACCACCGTTGGGTCGCTAATTGGGTCGGTGGTTAAGACTGCCACCTCTAGTTTTCAGTCGCTGATGGGGGCTGCTACCGGGGCCATGGGTGCCAAGATGGCTAGCAACCAGCTGATCGAGACCGCCGAAGCCACCGCTGCCGCTGTGCGCCGCGAACTCACTGCCGGTTGGTCAGGTAAAGATATCAAAGACACTCTGCAAGAGTACGTTACTTCTCTCGCCTCCCCTTCTTTAGATATCGAAGGGTTAGAAGCTGAGTTTGAGCGCCTGCTCCGCGAGTCTGATCTGACTTCGATTGCCGATCGCGACACCCTATCTCAGCTCAACCGCGACAGCTTCGAGAAGCTGGTCAGCAGCCGCACCGACCTCTCCCGCAAAGAAGCCAGCCGCATTGCCGATCGCCTCTATGGAACCTGGAGCAAGGCCCTGGGTAAAGCTTCCGGCGGCGACAGCTTGGGTGAACTGGTCAACTACCTCAAGTCAGCCCACCCAGAGGAACTGTTGGCCGAATCACTGGGCAGCCGCCTAGACGAGTTTCTTGGCGAAATGCGCCAGCAGCGTAAGGGTAAGGAGGCTAAGACTAACCCGCTCAACCAGGGGCTAACCACCTTGATGGGTGTTGTGATGGGTCGAGCCGACCTCTCTGACCTAGACGTGCAAAAAATTAGCGATCGCTTCAAGCAGCTTAAGAACGAGGTCACCAGCCAGGTTGACACGGTCACCAGCGAGGTAAGCGGCAGCGATCGCTACAGTGTGGTCAGAGCCGACGTTGAGACCTACCTGCTCAACGCCTACCCATGGCAGCTCAATACCCAGCGCATGCAGAAAGAGTTTTGGGATGTCATCTACGATCCCTTTGCCGACCCCGGTCTGATGCGCCAAGAGCTAATGAACTTGGATCAATCATTCTTCGCCGAGCTTTTGGCTTCGCGGGGGCTGCTAACTAAGAGCGAAATTGCCGAGGTCTCGCGCCAGCTCGAAGTCGTGCGGACCCAAGCCCTGGGCGAAGTTTCTGAGCGCTATCGTCTCGAAGCGGCTAAGGATGCACAGACCAAGGTCTATACTTTCCTGCGTCAAACTCCGCGCGAAGAGCTGCTATCTGAAACGGGTGCCAGCGCCTTTAGCATCCTGCTAGACGATCCCTACGCCGATGCTGATGACCTGCAAGAGCGGTTCTCCCCCTTTACTTATGAGGCTCTTACTCAGACCCTGAGCACCCGTGGCGACCTGAGTGAGGCAGAGATACAGGCTGTTGCCAGCCGTTTAGAAGGGGTGATGAACAACGTGCGGGCTGATGCCGCTGGGCTGCAATCTGCGGCCAAATCCCGAGTTGAGAACCAATGGATGGGGTTGCAGCACTATCTGCAAAACACCAACAAAGCTGAGCTTAACCCTGAGGGCATCAAGGCCGACATTGCTACCCTGCTGCACGAACCCGATGCTGGCGTGCATCGCCTGCGTCAGCGCCTGGCCCAGTTCGATCGCGACACCCTAGTGCAATTGCTCAACCAGCGTCAAGACCTCTCCGAAGCTGAGATCAACCGCACCCTCGACCAAGTTGAATCGACCTGGTACAAGACGGTTAATGCGCCCGGCGCACTAACGGCCCAGGCCAAGGCTAAGTACGACGAAGCCACCAGTGCGATCGAGCGCTATCTGCTCGAAACCGGCAAGCCCGAGCTCAACCCCGAGGGCATTAAGCGCGACCTAGAGTTGCTGGTGAACAATCCTCAGGCGGGGATGGGGGCCATGCGCGATCGCCTGTCGGCCATGGACCGCGACACCTTGGTGCAGTTGCTCAGCCAGCGTGAAGACCTCAGCGAGGCAGAAGCCAATCGCATTATTGACGATGTGCTGGGTACCGTTCGCGATATTCTGCACATGCCTCAGCGGCTAGCTCGTCGGGCCCAGGCCCAGGTTGTCTCCTTCGAGACGGCTTTGGAAGACTACCTGCGCAACACCGATAAAGCAGCGCTGAATCCTGATGACATTAAGCGCGATCTTAAGCTGCTGCTCAACGATCCCCGCCTAGGGGCCGAGCGTCTGCAAGCTCGCCTGTCGAGAATCGACCGCGATACCGTTGTGGCTCTACTGGCCCAGCGCCCCGATATGACCCAGGCTGAAGCTGAGGCCGCTGTCGACCAGGTGCTGTCGGTGCGGAACCAGGTCGTCACCCAAATTCGCAATGTGCAGGCGCGGGTTACGTCGGTTGTGAGCGGCATTATGTCCCGAGTTCGCAACTATCTCGACTCCCTAGGTCGCCCCGAACTCAACTACTACGGCATCCGCCGCGACTTACAGCAGCTTTTAGATGACCCTCAAGCAGGTTTTGAGTCTCTTAAAGTGCGCCTTGGTCAGGTCGATCGCGGCACCCTAGTGGCGCTCATGAGTTCCCACGATGCGATCTCAGAGACCGATGCCAACCGCATCATCGACCAGATCGAAGATGTCCGTAACAGTGCTCTAAGCAAAGCCGAACAGCTCGAACATGCGGTTGAGAGCCGCTTGAGCGAGATCAAGCACCAGGCCTACCAGCAGGTGGAAGACACCCGTAAAACCGCCGCCGCTGCCTCCTGGTGGATCTTTGCTACCGCTACGATTTCAGCCATCTTTGCTGCTATCGGCGGCGGTTGGGCAGCCGGGACCTAGATACAGCTAGATACAAAGCACCGACAGATAGGGGCGATCGCGTTAGTAGCGCGATCGCCCTTTTTATTGCTCACGTCAATGCAAGCTAGCCAACAATGAATTGCATAGGTCTAAGTGGGCGTCTGAAAGTTCCGTTTCTTAGTGCATCCTTCTAAAAAGCGAGACTTTTACTTACTTCTCAAACAGTTAGTGAGGTATAGAGGGCGTCTGAAAAGTTCCGTTTCTTAGTGCATCCTTGTAAAAAGCGAGACTTTTACTTACTTCTCAAACAGTTAGTGAGGTATAGAGATTGTCCTGAAAGCTTTGATATCTAAGTAGTAGACTTGGCCTCACGCATCAAAGAATGCTGTAGGCAGGCTTGAGACAGTCTAATTTTCCATCCTGGAGAGCGATCGCAGCGGCAGCATTACTAAGGCATCCCAGAGCGTCAGACTTCACTCCCAGAGCCATCTTCGGTCATACCAGTTAGGACACTCTGGGTAACCTCTTGGAGCAATGACTGTACACCAGTGCACAGGCCCAAATTTTGTCGGTAGTGATAACTATAGACTTAAGCGTAGTTATGAACGCCCTATTGCAGCAGTTGATTTAGTTAAGACACCTTGATAGGCGGAATCCTCTGGTAGGGGCATTGCACTGCAATGCCCCTACGTCGAACCTGTTCTAATCCAATGGACATTTGCAATATATCCAATTCAGCCATAGCAACATACCAAAAAAGAGGCTCTGGTCGCGACCAGAGCCTCTTTTTTGTGGCTTACACTACTTAGCTAGCTCAGCCTAAATAATCGTGTCGTCAGGGATAACGGCTCCCCGTAGAATAACAACAATACCGCTGCGAATGTAAAATCCCTCATCTTCGCGCTCGGCCTCTTCAACACGGTCTTTATTGAGAATTTTTACGTTGCAACCAATGCGAGCATTCTTATCGACAATGGCATGCTGAATGGTAGTGTTGGCACCAATGCCAAGGGGAACTCTAGCCGTGTCACAACTACCACGGCGCTCAAAGTTGTCTTGGTAATAATCAGCCCCCATAATCAAGCTGTCTTGAATGGTGCAGCCCGATTCAATGCGAGAGCGAATACCAATAATTGAGTTGGTAATGCTGCACTCTTTAAGAATGCAGCCCTCGCTAATCATCGACTCAGTGATATCACACTTAAGGTGTTTGGTAGGCGGCAGATAGCGAGCGCGAGTGTAGATAGGGGCCGACTCATCGTAAAAGCTAAACAGCGGGTTAGGCTGCTTGACCAAAGCCAAATTAGCGTTAAAGAACGACTCAATTGTCCCAATATCTTCCCAATAGTCGTTAAAGAGATAGGCCTGCACATTGTGATCTTTTGCAGAATTTGGAATAATCTCTTTACCAAAATCAGGTGATTCGGGTTTCTGTTTAAGCAGATCGATCAACACGTCTCGCTTAAACAAATAGATGCCCATAGAGGCAATGTAGGGCTTTTCTTTAGCCCCTTCTGCAGAAAGGCCAAGGGTGGTCGTATCGACCTGCATCTCCTTGAGGGCATCACCCTTGGGCTTTTCGCTAAAGTTGATGATGCGACCCGAATCGTCAATTTTCATTAACCCAAAGCTGGAGGCGTGAGCTTCATCGACCGGCAGCACCGACAGGGTAATGTCAGCATTGGTGCGTCGATGATGCTCCACAAAATCGCTGTAGTCCATGCGATATAGGTGGTCGCCCGACAAGATTAAATACTCGTCTACATCCATGTCTTCAAAGCGCGGCAGATACTGTCGCACGGCATCGGCAGTACCCTGAAACCAGTCTAAATTTTCTGGGGTTTGCTGGGCTGCCAATACTTCTACAAAACCTTGCTGAAAGCCTGAAAAACTATAGGCCCGAGAAATATGTGCATTCAGTGAAGCCGAGTTGAACTGAGTGAGAACGTAAATTTTTGAGATACCTGAGTTGATGCAGTTGCTAATGGGAATATCAATTAGCCTGTGTTTGCCACCTAGGGGCACCGCCGGCTTGGCCCGGGTCTTGGTCAGGGGATAGAGACGGGTTCCAGCACCGCCGCCCAGCACAATACCTAATACTTTATTCACAGCATCTCCTTAAATCACGCTCGATCGCCACGACAACTAACCGCCCAACTCACCCACCAAAGGGCGATCGCCGCTTGGCAGCTTTTCCTAGGGTGGAGTATTACCCCATTTGAGGCATACACCTAAGGGCAGAATTGCTAAGGTGAGCTGCTTGCTTTTTGTAAATGAAAAATTTAATAATGTTCTTATTGCCTCTTTTACACTTTTTGTCCCTACCAGTAGGGTTGTTTAAGTCTCTTTTAGACATCTCAATACGTTGCACCGCATCTACCTCTTTAGGTGTTTTAGTTTGTGTCTCTGTGTAGATGGCCACATCCAAACAACGTCATAAATTGGGGACAAGATTTATCAACCCCTAGCGTTGTCCTACAGAGAGGTAAAGAGTTTCCATGTCCTACACTAATGAACCCGGCGCTTATAGAGAAGAGCCTGTTGCTTACGGCACCGCCCCAGGCCAGCGCATAGCAGACGCAGCGCCCGTTGCCGTCACCGGCTACCATGACCTGGTACGCTGGGGTCCAATTATTGCCGGTCTAGTTGTGGCGATCGCCACTCAGCTCGTGCTTACTGCCTTAGGTGCGGCCGTGGGCCTCACCAATATAGCTGGCTCAGATGCTGCCCAAAGTAACGCTGGCGACGTTGGTACTGCCGTAGGCATCTGGTCGATTATCAGCCTGCTGATTGCCTTGTTCTTAGGCGGCTACGTTACCTCTCGCGCCTGCGGCCCCATGAACCGCAAAACCGCTTTGCTCAACGGCGCTATTTTGTGGGCAACCACCCTGGCCGTCAGCGCCTGGCTGCTTTCGAGTGGCGTAGCTGGTGCTTTTGGTCTAGTAGCCCAAGGAGCCGACGCCGTTGTTAATCAGGTGCCCACCGATGCTCTGCCCAATGCCGCTGACCCCAACGTGAGTCAAGAGCAAGCCCAAAACATTGCTGGCAATGCTGCCAAGGTTGGTTGGTCATTTGCTCTAGGGTCTCTGCTGGGCCTAGTGGCTTCCCTTGCTGGTGCCGCTACCGGTGCTCGTAGCCCTCGCACCTATGGCGCTCCCCCTCGCTAACAACGCCCGCGGTTAATTGCCAACACAGCAGACAGTAAAAAGGTAGGCATAAGCCTACCTTTTTTATGACTTTGATCTGTACCTCAAGTTCGAGGTAGGTAGAATGGCTTATCCATTAGGCTAGCTGTAATCATATAATCCTGTTTAAAACCTTTGCTGTGTGTACCCCCTCTGATTTTCGTATTCTTGTCGTCGACGACATAGAAGATAATTTGTTTTTGTTGAGAACTGTTTTAGAAACAGAAGGCTATGAAGTTGAGACCGCCGGCAATGGTGGATCGGCTCTAGCCAAGGTTGAGAATGCTCCTCCCGACCTAATTTTGATGGATGTGATGATGCCAGATATGAATGGCTATGAAGTCACTAAAAAGATCCGGCAAAATCCCGCCCTCCCTCAAATGCCAATTTTGATTGTTACAGCCTATGACACTCTCCAAACGAGTCAAGGGCTGGCGTTGGAACCCAACAATTTTATTCGCAAGCCGATCGAGTTTGACCAGCTGCTCACTAAGGTTGCAGCCCTGCTCGAAGCCAACCATCACCACTAATACCCAAACCCGAATAAATACCCCTGATTCGTAGGGGCGTAGCATGCTACGCCCCTACAGGGTTCCTGATTGTGAATCGGGGTTTGCCAAATCGGATTTCGTATAAAAGGCTATCCATGAAATAGCTGGCTGTACTGCGTTTCTAGACTCAGCATAGTGACGAAGCGTTTAGCTAAAACGTGAAGGGGTGTTTGACATTGGCTCAAGCCTATTAGTAAGCCACCGCCTCCGTTGTTATGAACTGGAAAGGCTCAAAGCGTAAGTTTTAAAGTCTTAGAAACACACCACACTTTGAACTTTTCAACCTTTCACTTTTGTCTTTTTGTTAATAGAAACTGGATGCTAAAGTTTCGAATTAATCTACAGTTCTGGCGACAAGTACAAGGCTGAACTGCAACACAGAAGTCTGTTTGGTGACTATGAATCAGCTTTACCTTCAAAGAGGGTTAGCTATATCTATTCAGCAGCTAGAGTAGCGATCGCCTCAATCAGTTCTGCTGACTCGAAGGGTTTGCTGATATGGCGTTGGAACCCCGCTGCGAGAGCCTGCCGCTGGTCTAGGTCGCTGGCGTAGGCGGTTAGCGCTATAGCTTTGCAGCGCTGGCCTTGACGGTTTAGCTCAGCCTGAATCTGTTGCATCAGCATGTAGCCATCCATCTGAGGCATGGCAATGTCGCTGACTAAAATGTCTATGTTCAAACTAGGCAGCCGTTTCAACGCCCCTTCAGCAGAGGCCACAGCGGTAACGGCGGCCCCGGCCTGCTTTAGTACAAACTCCAGCAGCTCTCGGGCATCGGCTTCGTCTTCAACCACCAAAATGCGGATCCCGGCCAGTATATTTGTCTGACCCAAACTTGGTGGGTGAGATGCAGGGTCTGTGCCATCCAACCCATTGCTTAGGCGGCGCTGAAGGGGCAAACGTACAGTAAACGTAGCGCCCTCGTTATCGCCGGGGCTAGCCACGGTGATCGTGCCCCCGTGCAGCTCAACCAGCTGCCGGGCGATCGCCAACCCCAGCCCCAGCCCGCCAAACTGGCGCGTGGTCTTGCCATCGGCCTGGCGAAAGCGCTCAAAAATGTAGGGCAACACCTCTGGGGCGATGCCCTTGCCGGTATCAGTCACCGTCAGCTCGGCTTGAGCTAGATGACTAACAGCAGACAACCCAGCCCGCTGGTTAGTTGGGATAACGGCTCTCAGCTGAATCTCAATGCGGCCACCCTCAGGGGTAAACTTCACCGCGTTGGCTAACAAGTTCCAAACCACCTGCTGTAGCCGCCCGGCATCGCCCATCACAGGAGCAACGGCAGGGTCAAACTGGGTGCGCATGTCAATGGCCTTAGCCTCTGCCGCCAGCCGCACGGTTTCCATCGCCGCTTCAACGATGGTCTGAAGCTGCACCGGCGCCACCTCCAAGCTGAGCTTGCCCTGCAAAATCCGAGACGTATCGAGCAGATCGGCAATTAGCTGTGTTTGCAGCTTGGCGTTGCGCTCAATGGTCTGTAGCCCTCGCATCAGCGTGGTGGCATCGGGCGATCGCTTTTGCAGCAGCTGCGACCAGCCCAAAATGGGGTTAAGGGGCGACCTCAGCTCGTGGGAAAGTACCGCCAAAAATTCGTCTTTAATGCGGTTAGCTGCCTCAGCCTCACTGCGCGCAGTTTGCTCCGCCTGGTAGAGACGGGCGTTATCCACCGCGATCGCCACTTGATGGGCAATGTTCTCGGCCAGGGCTAAGTCATTAGCGGTGTAGCGGCGGCCAGTCTCAGCCATCACAAAGGAAATTGCTCCCAGGATTTGCCCCCGAGCAATCAGCGGGGTAACGATACAAGACTTCAAACCTAGCCCTTGCAGCAAACGCAGGTGCTCAGCATCGTGGGCGGCCGCCTCTAGCATCGCTGGCGGAATCTCAGCCACCAGTTGGGTTTGGCCCGTGCACAAAGTTTTGGGCACTCCTTCTAGAGCATCCAGCGACGGTGGGTATTGTCGATGCAGCTGCCAGCCCAGCTCAACCTTAGTTTGATCGCAGTGCGCCATCGCTATCCGCTCAATGCTCTGACCTGAGCCCTGGGCAGGGTGCAGCAGATCGATCGCACACCAGTCGGCAAAAAACGGCACCACCCGATCGGCAACCCGTTCTAGGGTGTCTGTATGGTTGAGCAGCGAGGCCAGCGTAGTACTAATATCCACCAGGAGCGCTGAGCGAAACTGACCCACTTCGGCATCGAGACGAGCTGCCTGCTCTCGAATCAGCTGGGCCCGCTCAGCCTCGGCCAATTTGCGGGCAGTAATGTTCGAAAATGAGGCCACTACGGCAAAGGGCGTCGGGTCATTGGGATGAAACAGCGGCCGGGTGTTAATCGAAATCCAGGTAAGGGTGCCATCGGGTCTGTGTACCCCCATAACCACGTTAGACTGCGGTTCACCGGTGCGCAGCGTGACCATTGCCGGGTGCTGATCGCCAGCAAAGGGAGAGCCATCCTCGTAGGTACATGACCAGCGGGAATCGAGGGAGCTGCGCCCCATCATTTGCTCAGCCGTCAGCCCCAAGATCTCTTCGGCGCTAGCGTTGCAGGTGAAAATGCTGCCATCGGCATGCTGTAGCACAATGCCCTCGGCCACCGTCTCAATTACCGAGCGATAGCGTTCTTCAGAGGCCTGAAGGGTAGCCTCCGCCTGCTTCTGGGCAGTAATATCGCTAATTGAGGCAACAACATTGGCAATGTGTCCCTCGGTATCAAAGAGCGGCGATGCATTGATGCACAGAATGCTCTGCGTGCCATCGTCGTGGGTGATGGCATGTTCCACACCATGTACCGCCGCTCCGGTGCGCATCACTTGGGCAAAGGGTAGGTCTTCTTCCTTAAAGGGTTGCCCGTCGATCGCAGTAATGACCCAGGCCGGGTCGTTGTAGGCTCGACTGGCCAGATTGCTGCGAGTCAGTCTCAAAATTTTCTCAGCGGCTGAGTTGGCGCTGACCAACTGCCCCTGGGCATCCAGAATAACCACGCCATTGGGAATGGTCTCAAAAATGCTAAACAGCCGGGCCTCGCTGTCGCGCAGCGCATTTTCCATTTGTTTGCGTTCGGTGATGTCGTGCATCACTACCACGGCCCCCTTGCTGCTGCTGTCTGGGGAGGCGATCGCCTGTCCGCTCGCCAGTACCGTGCGAGCCTTATCTCCCTTAGGGGCAATGACCATCTCAGCATCGACCACTCGTTCGCCCTGCAGCGCACGAAACAGCGGAATCGCCTCCTTGCCCAAGGGGGTTTTGCCATCGGGATGGTAGAGGTCGTAGTAGTCTGCCCACTGGTCGGGGGGCAGGGGACTTTCTGGCAAGCCGTGAAAGTCTCTCGCCGCCTGGTTGAACAAGCTCAAAATGCCCGCTTCATCGCAGGCTACAATGCCCGCCTGCACGTTTTCCAGCAGCACCCGCAGCAGTTCCTGCTCTTTTTCGAGGGCGATTTCAGCTTGCCTGCGTTCTTCAATCTCTAGCTGTAGTTGTTGATTGGTTTGGGAGAGTTCAGCGGTGCGTTGAACCACTAGGTGCTCCAGGTCTTGCTGCACCTGGAGTCGAGCGGCATCGGTGCGCTGGCGATCGAGTTCGGTGGCAATGCGCAGGGCAAAAATGGGCAGCAGCGCCTTGATCAGCTGCACGTTGCTCCAGGGTTTGCTATCCATCACCCCCAGAAGGCCCAGGGGAATGCCCTCGGAGTCAGAAAAGGGAATCGCCGCGTAGCTATCAATGCCCAGGGGGTGCAGCAGCGTCGCCTCCGGAAACTGAACCCTGACGCCGCCAGAGTAACAGCACAGTTCGCGCTTAAGCAGCACCTGATGACAGGGAGTGTGGTGCAGTAAATACTCAAAGTTTTCGACAAGTTGCCCCTGGGCACAGGCGGACAGGGTCTGAATGGCCTCTTGCCCGTCGCCCTTGACCAGGCCGATGTAGGCATAGTCAACCCCCAGGGTCTGGGTGAGATGCAGCACCAGAGCCGCGAAAAAGGCATCCCCCGTTTGGGTGGCTACCCCCTGAGTGATCGTCAGCAGGGCTTGGTCGATCGCATCCACCCGGTGGGCCGCCAAACGCAGGTCGAGTTCGTCGACCACCATGGCGGCTAGATCTGCCAACATCGCCCGCTGGTCGGGGCCAAAATCGTCTCGCGGCTGAGTATCAAGCACGCAAAGCGTGCCCAAAATAAAACCGTCTTGGTTGCACAGGGGTGCCCCAGCGTAAAAGCGCAGCCCTGGCTCAGCCTGCACTAGGGGGTTATTGGCGAAGCGGCTGTCGTGGCGCGCCTCAGGCACGACCAACACCTCTTCAGACAGCAACGCATGGCTACAAAACGTACTGTGCCGCTGAATTTCTTGCCCCTCAAACCCATAACAAGACTTAAACCAAGCCCGAGATTCATCCACTAAGGAAACCAGGGCCATGGGCACATTAAACAATCGTGCTGCCAAAGCGGTGATGCGATCAAACCCAGCTTCGGGAGAAGTATCTAAAATCTCGTAGCGCCGCAGGGCTTCTAACCGTCCCGCTTCGTCGTTGGGTAGGGGAGCTAAGGACATTGGCGATTCAGGGCATGTACCAAAAAGGATGAGCTATGCCGTTGATGGGCTGTCTTTGCGTGGTTAGAAGTATGCCTCTGGTCTAACTTCCGAAGTGTAGAAGAATTCAGGCTCGAAGACCTCCCCCTTGGGGCAGACGTTGATCCCGGCATAATACACGTTCGACAAACTCCACTTTTGCCCACAAACAGACTAGCTATTAGTATGCCCGTCCTCGAGATTTTCGATAGCTGATCCCAAACTTGAAACCAGCTTAAGTTCAGGCCTTTAAACTGCGCTCTGCCTGCACCATCTTTGCTTGACAAACCCAAGCGGCAGGCCAAAAATTGGTCCTTCACTTCTCTAACAAAAGCTGGTTGATTTGAGCGATCGCTTCAACTTTTCGAGGCTGACTCTGCCAGCACAATGCTCAAAGCAGCAGCAGGCAACACCGCAGAATTTGGTGTGAATCCAGCCTTTAAAGCATCTCAAAGGAAGCGTTTTTTGTCTTAGCCACTATTGCTAAATCGTCAACAGAAAGGCGGCATCACCAGGATGTCGGCTCAAGCGGAGGGGCGATCGCGCCAGCCACCTACAACGAACTAGAGTCTAAGCTGGCTGCCTCCTCAGGTGACTGAGGCAGGTGCAGACCACATTCTTGCTTGAGCCCCTTAAAACGGGTGTCGCGTTCGTTGTCGTCAGCCGCCGTGATCGGGCGGCTAGAGTGCCAATCGCCCACGGTCACATAGCCCTGATCAAACAGCGGGTGGTAGGGCAAGTCATGGGCCACCAGGTAGTCATACACATCCTTAGAGGTCCACTTGAGAATGGGCAGCAGCTTGTAACGCCCCCCTTGCTGGCCCACCCGCCCCAGCGACTTGCGGTGGTCGGTCTGGTTCGATCGCAGCCCGGTGAGCCAAGCCGTGGCATTGAGGTCGCCCAAGGCTCGCTGCATGGGCTCTACCTTACGGATTTTGTCGTAGCGGTTTAGCGCCTCTACATCGTGCTGCTCCCACAGGCGGCCATGCAGTGCTTCCATGCGGGCCGGACTGAGGGGCGACTGGTAGACCTTAAGATTGAGGTTAAGGCGGGTCGTGAGGTCTTCAGCAAAACGGTACGTTTCAACCGGCAGATAGCCAGTGTCAACCCAAATAATTGGAATCTGAGGCACCACCTGGGTCACCAGATGCAGCATCACCGCCGACTGAATGCCAAAGCTAGTACTGAGAACTAGACCGTCACCAAAGGTACTGTGGCCCCACTGCACCAAACTGGTGGCGTCAGCCTCTCCCCACTCTCGATTGATAGCATCGAGGTCAAGAACGGGGGCAGCCTGCCTCTTGCTAGGCAAGAGTGCGACATCTGACATGGGTTTACTCCTTCCGTTCAACAAAGTCGTAGCTCCAGTGCCACAATTCTGTGGTGGTTGTGCTGTCAGCTAGGCCGCCAGCAGAGTCAATTGATGTTTCAGAACACAAAGTTCATGCTACACCGTAGCTCAGCCCCCTGTATTCTTATCCGCCTTTAGCCGTATTTCGACATTAGCCGATCTGTAGATCATAAACGAGCGTAGCAGGGACAATTCGTGACCTGAGGGCGTTTTCTTTCGGGAAACCGAATTTGAGGGATCCGTTTTGTGATGGAAAATTGGCAATTTGTGCAGTGATTTAGCTAGACCAAAGCATGATTTAACCCCTAAAATCCAGCCTAAATCTCGCCGCAACCCCCCCCCCTCCCATGGCCATTACTCCTTTCTACCCCCGCGACTTGATTGGCTACGGCCGCACCCCGCCCCACGCTCAGTGGCCTGGCAATGCCAAAATTGCGGTGCAGTTTGTGATCAATTACGAAGAAGGGAGCGAGAACTGCATTCTCCACGGCGATGCAGCCTCGGAGGCGTTTTTGTCGGAAAGCGTGGGGGCCGCACCACTAACCGGGGTGCGCAATATGAATATGGAGTCGATGTATGAGTACGGCAGCCGAGCCGGATTTTGGCGGTTGCATCGACTGTTTACGGGTCGCGGCTTGCCGCTGACGGTGTATGCCGTAGCCATGGCCATGGCCCGTAACCCCGAAGCTGTGGCGGCCATGACCGAAGCTGACTGGGAGATCGCCAGCCACGGCTACCGCTGGATTGACTACCAGTACTTCGGTATTGAAGCCGAGCGCGAGCACATTCACCAGGCGGTAGAGATTCATACCCAGGTGGCGGGCAGTCGGCCCCTGGGTTTTTACCAGGGTCGCAACAGCCCCAATACTCGCGCTCTGGTGGTCGAAGAGGGCGGCTTTCTCTACGATGCCGACAGCTACGCTGACGATCTGCCCTACTGGAACACTGAGTACGGTAGACCGCACCTGGTGATTCCCTACACCCTCGACAACAACGACATGCGCTTTGCCACCTACGCCGGGTTCAACTCAGGGGATCAGTTTTTCGCCTATCTGCGCGATGCCTTTGACACCCTCTACGCGGAGGGCGATGAATGCCCCAAAATGATGAGCGTTGGCCTGCACTGCCGCCTGGCGGGCAAGCCGGGGCGCACGGCGGCGCTGGCAAGGTTTTTGGACTATGTGCAGGGGCGCGATCGCGTCTGGATCTGCCGCCGCATCGACATCGCTCGCCACTGGCACGAGCACCACAAACCCGCCTAACCTAGAGGGGTTCACCTTGCCTAGCGCTCCCATGCATCCCCCCGATACCCGCTGGGTTCAGCGATTCGCTAACTTCGAGCGCACGTTTTTGCTGCTGCGCGATGCCCTCGATATTGAGTCACCCTCACTGGTGGAGCGCGCGGGGATCATTCAGTTCTTTGAGCTGGCCTTTGAACTGGCGTGGAAGGTGATGAAAGACTACGAGGAGGCTGAGGGGATTGTGGTTAAAACCCCTAGAGAAGCCATTAAGCAGGGGTTTCAGATCGGTCTGATTGCCCAAGGTCACGGCTGGATGAACGCCCTACAAGACCGCAACCTGACCACGCATACCTACAATGAAGCCACGGCGATCGCAGTCGAAACCAGCATTCGCAACGACTACTTTCCCCTACTGGCCGAACTTTACCAAGTTCTCAAGGTGAAGGCTGATGGCTAACGCCTACGGTCTTACCGAGAGCGACAGGGCTCAGATCGTCGGAGCCTTTCGCCAGTTTGAGGAGATTGCAACGGTGGTGCTGTTTGGCTCGCGGGCCAAGGGCAACTATAAGCTAGGGTCAGACGTGGATCTGGCGGTGAAGGGCGATCGCATAACCCAGCGCACCATCGCCCAGCTCGCCGACGTGCTCAATGAGGATCTGCCGCTGCCCTATTATTTTGATGTTGTGCAATACAACACCCTGGAGA